>CAYUFU010000043.1:0-12666 GCA_964444145.1 uncultured Chitinophagales bacterium | reverse complement strand
CGTATCCGCAGAGCGCAACTTCTTTTTTTGTTGTGAGGCTTTCGGCTTCATATCAGGGGCAGAGGCTTCAGGGCGAGGTCTGAATTCGGTCGAGCAATCGCTCTGCGGGCGCGAAGTGTGGATTGATACGCAGGACTTCTCGCAACTGCGCCACGGCTTTCTCCTTCTCGTTGCCGCGCACGTATGCTTGCGCGAGAAGGAACCCTGTCTCCGTCCGCTCGGCTTGGTTGACACTCAAACGAAACGCGTTGAGAAAAAAATCGGCGGAGACTGCAGGCTCAACGGCAAGCATGCCCAACGTTCGGTAGGCAAACACCGTCTTCTCAACATCCAACGATCGAACAAGGATATGAGCAGCTTCCATATTCTTTTGTTGTTGTAAGTATGCTCTGGCAAGGAAGAGATATCCCGAGACATTCAGCGGCAATTGGTTGACAATCGCTTCATACTCTCGTTCGACCTTGTCGAATGCGTCGCGTCGAACGAAATGTTCGGCGGCAGCGACATGCGCTTCTTCCCAGGTCGTAAGCCCTTGCACAAGCTGTTCGGCAATGACGCCGAGCGTATCGTTAGGCTGCACCTCGCTGAGCATTCTCTCTCCCTGCTGGAACGGCCAGCCAGATGTCAGGAGTTCGATTCGGCGCGCCGCCGCGCGCTCGTCAATCTCGGTCTGCGGGCGCTCGTTCCATAGCTTTTCATCGTCGGGGTTATTGCGACGGTTCCATTCGTCATCCGTGTGGACGATCAACTTTCGCCAATGCATCTTCCACACATATTCTTTCGCCATCAAAAAATACCCACGCGCAGTAGGATGCAGATGTTCCCAGATCAGCGGCGAGCCGATGAGTGAATCGGGTGCGTTGGCTTTGAATTTTTTCTCCACATCAACAACCGTGATGAGTTTCTTCGTGATGTCCGTGTTGTTGTCATCGTCGAGCGAGCGGAGGAACCTGTTGAAGTCGCTGCTCATCCGAAAGCGCAGCATGTCGTAGTCGCGTGCTCGAGTGTAGTACAAGAATGCGTCGGCTTTGTTGCCGAGCGTGTCGAGACACCGCGCAACATAGTAATTCACATCAGCTCGCAGTGAGTCCAGCGACAACGCTTGTTGAAATGTAAAAAGCGCATCTCCATATCGCTTTTCGTTCAAGAGAGTCTTTCCTGCATCGAGAAGCGTATCCACTTCGGGCGGCGATTGGGAGTTCTCATCAACGGAAACGAAGGGCGGCTGGTCGCGAAGATTGGACACCTGTGCCCCTAAGAAAAGAGGAATGTTGTGGTCACGGCAGAGCCGTACCAAATCCTGAACGTTTGCTTTGAAATTATCGAGGCACTGAGAGTACTTCTCGCTTCGATACGGAATGTGCTGTCCACGCGCAAGCCGCTCCATCATCGTGCCCGAGGGGCTGTTGGGACTTTCCTGAGTGCCTACACCTCTGAGTAGAGCAATAAAGTTCTGAAATAACTGAAACGAGCGGAAATGAACAAGCTGGAGATAGAGCGTCGTCATCCATCGGGGACCTACAAGCTCACGTGAAGCAACGCCGAGAGCACCGTAGAACTCATTGTGTCCATCGTACACCATGAACGCGTCAGGCTGGTAGTCAACAAGCTCTTTGGCAATGTCAAGAACGGTAAAGCTGTTCGTCGCCGTCATGCCTAAGTTGATGACTTCGATTTTCTTATCGGGGAACAGGTGTCGCAGGCGGTCGCGCAGAGAGCTGGGCCATGAGCCGGCAAATCCGTACGGAAAGCCAGCCGTCGTAGAGCCACCGAGGCAAAAAATGCGGAAGGTGCTATCCGGTTTCGGCATCTGAAAATAATCGTGTGATGTGCTGGGGGTAAACTCGACGCGCGAAAAGTAGCGCCCTTTCACCGCAGGATTCATCACAAGATAGGGTTTGCCGTTGATGAGTTCGCGTTGAAACAGCGAGAGGTCGTTTCCATAGTTGTTTACTCGTAATGACAGTTCGAGCAACGCAACTGCGAGAAAAGGGAATGCGACCGCAACAAAAGAAAAGAGACGTTTTCTCGAAGGGGAAATGACAGTGTGTTTCACGAGATGTGTAGAGTGGAGCGAATCGTTACGATGTAATGTGAACCGTGCTGCACGCCGCGCAGCATCATTGTGTGTTAGCAAGATAATCATGAGCGCGCGGAGAAGCAATTCCGGGTCGAAGACCTAAAACCCGATTTAGCTTCACGCAAAGTCGCAAAGCCGCAAAGTTGGTTTGAGAAATTTCTACAAAGGAGAATTCACCGAATAGGTGAAATGTTTTGAGAACTTCTGCAACAAGATGGTCTTTTTCTCTTTCATTCTTCGCGCCTTCGCGTCTTTGCCTGCCTGCCGCAGGCACGGTGTGAGAGTTCAATATCGGATTCAGGAGAATTCTACTTGCTTTTCCTGCACCAATAACCTAAGTTACTGCCGCATCATATACCGACCGACTCTCTCCAGTTGTGTATGATGCTTGGAGGAAGGAGGCGCCTCGCCACGTCGGTTCCTTCCGTGTCGTTATTGTTTGAGGGGGATTCCGTCTCTTGACTTCAAAAAAATACAAATCACCCCGCAAGAAATGCTCTCATGCACGACAAGCCCAGGCATATGAAGGAACAGAACTCCGCTCCTCCGACTCCGACAGAAGTAACGCGAGCATTCACGTCGCTCCAGGTACTTGGCGACCACCGGAATGCCCACCTATCCCAGTAGTATCATCCGATGATCTCACGACGTGCAGAACATACTATCAGAGGAATCGCGATCAATGACACCCGAACAACTCAACACACTGTTACAACAAGGGAAGTACCGCGAGCTTCTTCCCCTTGCGGAGAAAGAACGGAAAGCACATCCTGATGAGCCGGTCTTCGCAGTCCTAACCGCATCATGCCTTAATTGCATGGGGAAACATGGTAAAGCGCTCACTCTCGCCCGGACCGCAATCCGGAATTTTCCCCATGATCCGCAACTGCAGTTCGAGCTTGGGCAAGCACATCTTGCACTTGGCGAACCCGAAGACGCTGAAAAGGCGTACCTGCGGGCAGTGGAGTTGATCGGAGAGAGCAGCGATGCGTTGAAGTCGTCCTACATGACATGTCTCGGCGGCGCGCAATGGGAGTTACACAAGCGCGAGGTTGCCATCGAAACGTGGCGCAACGCCTGTGCTCTCGATCCAGGAAATGAGACTGCGCGTGAGTTGCTCAACAGCCACCTGAACCAATACGGTGAACCGAAAGCCCCCAGCCCCATCTTTGACGATTTGTATCATTTCCATGCAATTCACCGGGCGCGCTATTTCGCGTCTCGTGGCATTCAGAATCAGGAATTCAAAACAAAAGAGGAGTTTGCGCGTGTCCACGCCGCCTTGACGAAAGCATGGAACGAACAGATTGCGCCGCACAAGGCACGAATGGATAAGATGTCCGCAGCAGAAAAAACAGAACTGTTTTGCAGTGTGCAGATAGATTTCACGCAAGACATTCCCCCGTCGGATATGGTGCGGGAATTTACAAAGGATGAATTGGCAGCGTTTCGGGCGCGCGAGGTGAGCGAGAACGAAGAGCCGCCCTTCGAGGAAATCGAAAACCTGACGAACCTGATCTTCGCGATTCCGCTCCTCGCCAGAGTCGGGTTCCCGCAGCGGCGTCTCGAAGAGATCGTCGCAGGCAGCATGCCGACCCCGCAAGAAGAAGAGACGCTCGCCTGGGCAACCGATATTGTGGATGCCGTGTTCGATGCAATCGAACATGTAGGCACTGAAGAGGAAGTGGAAGCAATGATGGATGCCGTAGCATTTGCCTGCGAACAACTTGCCCCGGAAGACGCGCCTTCCGCCGTGCGCGATGTGCGCAGGGCAATTGAGACGTTCATTGCACGTGCGGAGGAGGGGCTGAAAGCAGCGGCACAGAAAAAGAAAAGACGCAAGAAATGAGTGGACGGATAAAGGGCAATGCGTCGCGCAGGTTCGGCGCGATGGCAACGGAGGATGCATACGGTTTTCGGAAGCTCATCAAACGATTGGGTGCCAAACGTGGTCGGATTTATCCCTATACTTGCAGCATAAGCGTAGGTCGGCATTTGTGCAGACGACAAGACACGTTGGTTGGGATTCATCCCGACGCCCAGTTCGTAGGTCGAGATTTATCCCGACACCCAGAACACGGACGTAGGTCGGGATTTATCCCGACACGATTCATCTGAACAAAAACAAAAAAAATGAATCACCGTCTAACCCCAGCGCAAAAGGCAGCCCAGACTCGCAAGTGGCGCCGAGCTTTTCGACTCGCCCACATGCGAGCAAAGAACGCCAAGACCTTTGCCAAATGCCGGCTCGCACAACAAGGATACCGGGTGCTCTCGCTGGACTCTCGCAGAGGATTTGAGTATATCGGCGTTGTCGATCTCGTTGCTGTGAAGCGAGACAAGAAAGATCCGGATAAGCTGCATGTCGTGCTCATTCAGGTAAAAGGAGGCACCGCGAACGTGACGCTCGACGAAATCCGCCGACTGCGAAAGGCTATGGACAAGGTCGAAGTATCCTGGAACGTGACCGAGACACCGGAGAAACACGTTCGGTTTTTGAATGCGATTAAGTAAACGGAAAGGAGATTGAGATGAGACTGTATTTTGAATTAACCCCGAACACCGAGCCCGTGCCATGGGACTACCAGCATTTCCTGATCGGTACCTTGCATAAGTGGTTGGGGAGAAATGAGCTGCATGATGGAGTGAGTTTGTATTCCATGAGTTGGCTGACGGGAGGACAAACGAAAGGGGAAGCTCTTGCATTTCCCAAAGGTGCTAAGTGGTTCATCAGTTGCTTTGATGTTGATCTCTGCAAGAAAATACTGAGCTCTTCACTATCTAATCCTGAGGTCTGTTGCGGAATGAGGATTGTCGGTGTGCAGATTCAGGAGAATCCCGATTTCGGAGATAAGCAGCGGTTCCTTGCGGCAACCCCCATACTTGCGAGGCGCTTCGATGGAAAACGATTGGTACATTTGACGTTCAAAGAGCCCGAAGCGGATCTGGTGCTTACCCGGACACTTCATACAAAACTAAAGCAAGCCGGATTACCAATCGACGAAGTACGAGTATCATTTGACAGGACGTATCCCAAGGCTCGCACTAAACTGGTGACAATCAAAGGAATTCATAACAAAGCAAGCCTATGTCCAGTGATTGTACAGGGACCTCCTGAGTCCGTCTCGTTTGCGTGGGATGTCGGAGTCGGTCATTCCACAGGCAGTGGCTTTGGAGCTTTGTGCTAACAACAGAGAAAGGAGATCAATATGCTTTACCTCGTTCGTTACTCAGGCCCATTCGGATTCCTTAAACCATGGACTGCGGTGCGTGATGAACTTACCTTCAGTCAGCAGTTCCTTACGCCATCTGTTATTGAGGGGATAGAGAAGAAGTTGTTTCCAGAACTACTTGATCAAACATCATATGAACGGCGGATTGTTCGGCATCGACTCACTTATGCTGGCATATCGCGTCAGCAGGAACAAACTCAGCCACGAGGCATCAGCCGGAAAACCAATAAGAAGGCACGACTGGTAGAGGTCTCACGGCCCCGTTCAATTTTGACGCGAGGGACGCTTATCGAACCAATATTGCATCTAGCTTTCCTTACAAGGGACGACGCGCTGAGGGCTACAACTCAGCACATTTGCTTATGCCGCAACGAGGATGTGCTGCTACCTGACTCCGAAGTTACAGAGATCGAAGAGTCTGACTTTGATGATCCGGCGAGATACATTGGGTTTGAGCTTCGATTTGGCAAACACAAGGATTCTTTTCTCGTCGGTTTTAACCGGTTTAGGAATAACGAGCCAATGTATGGCTGGCTTCATATCGTTGGAAGAAATCCTCTAACATCATCTGTCATAGCATAGAAGTGAACCCGCTCAAGGATATACTTGCAAAGAGCCTGAGAAACGGCGGCACACCTCTCGTTGACCACCTGCGTCACGTTGGGGTAGTTGCAGAGCGGATTGCAAAAGCAGTTGGGCTCGATCCCCACTTGGCTCGCGTGGGTGGATTTCTCCACGACATCGGAAAAGCGCACCCGGACTTTCAGCTAAAACTCCTGAGGCGAATTGATGATCATGACATCCCATTCCGGCATGAATTGGCATCGCTGTTATTGCTGCCACTGTTTCAGGAGATCGAGTGGCCGCATTTGGTTGACATGATTGTAGCGCATCATCGATCAATCCGGAAGGGAAAGAAGTCGCAAGGGCTTCTTGACCTCACTGACGACTATGAGCCTGAAGAAGTATTCGAACGGCACAGCCGTGGTTGGGATACTTGGATGCCTCATGGATTGGAAATTCTTTCTACCCTTGGCATCAACGTGCGTTACATTTCTGGAGGTGAGGCAAGAGCAGCGTTTGACTTTTCCATCGACCATTGTACCAGGAAGCAATATGGTTGGTCTCGCTGGAAGGGACTACTTGTCGCCGCAGACCACTTTGCCTCCGCTTTGTTGGAGGAATCTGAACAACTATCCGAGGGATTGTTTGTCTGTCCTGATCTTGGAGTTTTCCACTCTCGGAAGAACGCACTCTATCCCCTTTCATCTATTGATACCTCAGATTCACGGCCGCATACTCTTGTGTTTGCTCCAACCGGTGCCGGCAAAACAGACTTCCTCATGAGGAGGTGTGCGGGAAGAGTCTTTTACACGTTGCCGTTTCAAGCGTCCATCAATGCGATGTTTGATCGTTTCAGAGCCATGTTGCCCGCGCAAACGGACATTCGTTTGCTTCATGCCTCATCTTCACTGAAAGAGGGGGATCTCGAAGACCGTGCACTTCAATCTCTCGTCGGTTCATCAGTTAAGGTCCTGACGCCCCATCAATTGGCAGCGTTGATCTGCGGAACACGTGGTTTTGAGAGCATTGCCATAGATGTAGCCGGAACGGACGTCGTGCTTGATGAAATCCACTCCTATGCAAAAGTTGCACAAGCAATGGTTCTTGAAGTCGTACGGGCATTGGTTCGACTGGGTTGCCGTATTCATGTTGGATCGGCAACGATGCCGTCCGACCTTGTCAAGAAAATCATTCATCTACTCGGTGGCGAGCAATGCATCTTTCTTGTAGAGCTGTCAGATGAACAACTCGATACCTTTGACCGGCATGTTGTTTACAAACACATGAATGAATCATCGGCGATGGCAACTATAGCTCCTGCATTGGAACGAAAAGAGAAGGTGCTTGTGGTCTGCAACCGTGTAGATCGCGCGCAAGTTGTTTTTGAGGAGTTGGAACGTAATTACCCTAATGTCCCGATGATGCTTCTTCACAGCCGGTTCCGTCGCAAAGACCGAGCTGTGCTGGAGCAACGACTACACACCGAGTTTGACCAACAGCCTGGCCCTTGTATCGTCGTTGCAACACAAGTTGTCGAGGTGAGTCTCGACATCAGCTTTGATATGATGATCACGGATTACGCACCACTGGATTCGCTGATTCAGCGTTTTGGACGAATCAATCGCCGACGGACTGAGGACATTGTTCGCGAGAGAATTCTTAAGCCAGTTCATGTAATCTCACCGGTAGGGGCTGAATACCGTCCGTACAGCAAAGAAATTCTGGACAAGAGCTTTCAACAACTACCAGATGGACAACCGTTGCGAGAAAGGGATGTGCAGCAGATGATTGATGCTGTGTATCCGACGATTGACCTGGCGCCTATCGACACACATCTCGTTTGGCAGGATGGTGAGTTTCTGCTGAAGGAACTCTGCCATTTTCCGAAGTCTGTGTTGATGGAAACGTTGAACATCGAGTCAGCGGCATGCATTCTCGTGTCAGACGTGGAAGAATACGAGAGTGGTTCACACGACGAGAGGCTTTCATTGGAGATACCGATTCCACAGCGTACGGCCCGCTATCGAAGATTCACTACCTTCGGACAATCAGAGTATGGAAACTGTCCGTTGATCGTCTCAGACGAGAGTTATTCGTCGAAGCTCGGACTCAAGCTGACGGAAATCGAAAACTTTTTGTAACCAAAACGGAGGATTATTCATGTACACGTCGCATATTGGAAAGCAATTCCTCGAAGAATATAACCGAAGTCAACGGAAGAAGTATACAGCGAAGGAATTCTTTGAGAAATGCTATTTTCCTCTCTTCTTCGATAATGCTCGGTATCTTCAAAGCCCCGCGAATACGCCCCTGTTCCAGTTGATTGCACGAAAGCAAACCAAAAGCGCAAAAGCCAGGAAAGAGATGCTTGAGCAGATTCATAGCAAGATCAGCGCCTTTAAATCTCGAAACTCATTACCTGAAATGAGCTTTGCAATTGGTTATCCATCGGCAGATTTCATGGGTACGACGTCGGGCCAAGTGTCAAACATGTCGCTACCGCTCGATGATGGCGACATGTACGCTTCCTGGTTTGGTGCCGCACTTGGAATCGGGATGGAGGGTGGTTTGAATATGCTGATTGACAATCAGCAACTGCTCTCTATGTTGCACGAAGGTTGGGAGTTGTACAGAAAGCATGTCGATCAAAACGATGGAATAGATAACAAGATAGAGACTTGGAACAGCGTCTGGCTTGTTCACAGACTTGGAGAGGAATTCAACCCTCAAAATCCCTCTGCCGGTTTCAGGCCTGTTAGCATTGGCAAGAAAAAAGAAGCATCGCTTGAACGGCCATCATGGACACGCGTGTTGTTTGCGCTGAGCAGGTTGTTTCCCAAAACAATGCTCAATGCATACGTGTACAGCTTTGGTCAGATGAACAAGACGATTGGGTTCGTTCAACTGAACCTGCCTGAAGTAACAAGGCTTTCGCAAATGTACAAGGCTCTATTCGGGAAGATGGAAATACTGAAGAACGTAAGCGAGCTCGAGAGGGTATATGAAGCTGAGCGAGGGTTCAATTACGCTTGTGAGGCTGGAGTCATCGGTCTTCGGGCTTTGCAGCCCAAGGGACTTCAGAAGTATATGCCTGGCCGAGGCGACAAAAATGAATACCCAAAACAAAGGAAGACTTTAGAAACACAAATCACCTATTCCATTTACATTTCATGGATGCTTGCCATGCTCAACAACAAAGAACTACTTGCCCTCGCTGAGAAAACAGCGGCAGCACTTCGGTACTATGTATCCGGAGAGACACGTGGAAAAGCTGCAAGAGGAAATAATGTCGATAGACTGCTGAACTCGAAGAGCAGGAAAGAACTGATTGAATCACTCACAGTTCTTGTGGAAGACGACGCTGCAATGTCTGAGACTTGCAACGCAATCGTTAATGAAGTCATGCTCAACATTGCGCAGGATAACTTGCCACTTTTTGTAACGCTGTTGCGCTTCAAGTATGCGATTCCAACTAAATAACAACAATCAAAAAGGAGAACGCCATGCCAAATCCATTCTTGTACATCCGAGGACTTCGCTCAGCCGAGCACACTGTGTTCTGCGTTCAAGAAGGCCAGAAGAACTACTGGCATCCGCAGTTCGGAACACGAGTTCCATTTTCCAGTGGTCAACAAGTCAAGCGCTCAATTCTTGACAGCGTGATGGGTCAATTAGGCACGACACTTGCGCCCACCACATTCAACTATGAGATCAGTGACAAGAAGGAATTGGGAGTCGGTGAGCCATGGTCTCCCTGCGATCCTTCTTACCCCGATCAACTCCTTGGCGGTTGGATGCGTGCAGCGACCGGAGATATCACTGTTAAGAGGCGCAGTCCACTTTCGATTTCAGCGATGAGGCCTCTTCATCCGCTTCTCGGAACCCTCTCAAGAGAAAACCTAACGTTCGACCGAAGTGATAATCCCGATCGACATCCTGTAAGAGTCAGAGACAGCAAAGGAAACGTGCTGACAGATGAGCAAATCGTCGAATTCCTCACCACGAACGTTCGAACACTTCCGCGACGCACGTGGGTACCCGATCAGACCAGATCTTCAGGCTTGTTCGTTTATGACGTTGCGGTTGATTTGCGGACCCTCTTCACTGTGTCGCTTAATCAACACGAACCCGAGCTACATCCGACCATCATCGAGAAACTCAAGGGAGAGAAATGGACTGAATCAAGGAACGCTTTTGGTAAATGTCTGGTATGCCCTAAGGACCAGAGAGAGAAGATCATTTCGGCTCTGGCACGTGCACTCATTAACTGGCGCATCACCAGCAACCAGTCGAGGACGTTTAGTCTGATGGAGACGCTTGCAGTGGCAATAAGCGACAATGCCAACAAGGTTGCCTCTGCTATTCGTGCAAGGCTCAAAGACGAATCAAGCCAACAACGAGCTGAACCAGTTTTGGATGACACTGCGGGTGCGGATCTATATATCGCACCCCCCTGCGAGGGATATATCGCTGGTGCATCCGGAAACCCGAAGGCCCTTGAGCAGGCCGAGGAGCGCATTAAAAAAGCTTTGCTCGCATTTGGTTATGAGCACCAGGTGTAAAACCCGCTCTTGCACACCCTATATCACGGCGCGCTTTTTTATACCCCGTAGTGCACACGAGCCCATGCTGCAGTATCCGGATTTGTTTGAAGTGAATTGTTCAAGGTTTCCGTCCGCGCAACTTAACCTCAGCAAACGGAAACCTTCAGCAACGCCAACATCACAGCAAAAAACAGCCATGCACCCATACATCCCGCACTTACTCGCAGACATCAAGGCTGCGCACAGAACAGAAGATGCGCGTGGAGAATTTGCCCCAGCGGCTTCGATCGAGGAGGAGCTTGAGGAGATCGAGCGGTGGGTAGCAGGTCCCGAACCGGAACACACCTTCGGGTACTACTGCGGTTTGAAGTCCGCAGATTTTCCGCCGGCTGAACAACTGAGTACGCAGGATCTGCATTGCGTATGCAAAGCATTCCAGGAACTGCTCTACACCTGGAACGCCGACATCAGTCTGCCCGAAGCGCTGCCGCTTCCGCTAAAGTATCGTTTCATGGTCAACACGCTCAATGAAGGATTCACTGTTGTGAACAGCGGATTCATGACATTCGATTATTGCAGCGGCTATGCACCGGAATGCCCGTTCAAAGAATATTGCCGGTGCTTAGAGATATGGAACATGTCGTAGGGCGAGATTTTATCTCGCCACCAGTCGGACGAGATTCATCTCGTCGATGCAGCTTGTCGAGCTAAAGCTCGACCTACGGTCCGTAGGAGGAGATTTATCTCGTCGTTAGGAATAGCCATGGAAACTCGAGAGTTCTATCGCCGACATCTCCCGCACTACCATCCAGAATACGGGAAGTTCCATATCGTTTTTCGGCTTGAGGGTTCGCTGCCGCATGAAGTTGTTCAGCGCCTCAAACAAGAGCGGGAGAAACGGGAGCGATACCTCTCGGGCGAAACCAACTTGCAAAAGAGGCACGAGCTACTGCTTGACTACCGGAAGGAATATTTTCAGAAATTCGATTTACTGCTGGATGGTGCTCAGACTGGGCCGACGTGGCTTGCACAGGATGCGATCGCACAGATTGTTGTTGATGCCATGCTGAAACGTGACCGCAACGATTACGACCTTGTGGCATTCACCGTCATGCCCAACCACGTACATCTGATTATCAGTACCGAAGGTCTGGGCAGAGGTTCATCTCGTCAGAGAATCGTCGACGAAACGTCTGTTGCGCGCGTCTGTCGTTTGCTCAAGGGAGCAACGGCCTACGCATGCAATCGTGCATTGGATCGCTCTGGTCAGTTCTGGCAGCATGAATCCTACGACCACCTGATACGATCTGATGAAGAACTTGAACGTACCATTTGGTATGTGCTCAGCAATCCTGTAAAAGCGGGATTGGTTGAAACATGGCAACAGTGGCGCTGGAACTACGTGAAGTCGGAGTTTCTGCCGTAGGACGAGATTCATCTCGTCGTTGCTGATAGGGCACTCTGCTGGTCAATTTGTCGAGCTAAAGCTCGACCTACGGTCCGTAGGGCGAGATTTATCTCGTCGTTAGGAATAGCCATGGAAACTCGAGAGTTCTATCGCCGACATCTCCCGCACTACCATCCAGAATACGGGAAATTCCACATCGATCTCCTACTCGGTCGAATTTCTGTGGTGTGACACATCGAACAAGGAATCAGGCGTGGCAAAATCTAAGAAGGAATGATCATGGATGTTTATGAAAGCGCGTACGTAGGTCCAACGTCAGTTCGAACTGATGCGGATGATAGTCGAGCTAAAGCTCGACCTACAATCGTTACCGGCACGCACATCAACTACTACTTCGTTTGCAAGCGCAAGCTGTGGCTTCTTGCACACGACATCTCCATGGAGCACACGTCCGATACCGTGCTGGTGGGCAAACTGGTTGACGAGTCGAGCTACCAGCGCGAAGAGAAAGCTATTGACGTCGAAGATGCAATCGTCATTGATTGGATTGATGAGCGCAGCGGCATTCTCCACGAAGTGAAGAAATCCGATAAGATGGAAGAAGCCCATGTGTGGCAGGTGCTTTATTATCTCTGGTACCTGAAACAGAAAGGCGTCGGCGGACTGAAAGGCGAGATCGACTACCCGAAGTTGAAACAGAAAACGGCCGTCGAGCTGACGCCGCAGCGCGAGCAAGAACTGACGCGCATTCTCTCCGACATCGGGTCGGTTGTTGATCTCCCGCAGCCGCCGGAACGCATCAACAAGAAATTCTGCAAGACGTGCAGTTATTTTGAG
>CAYUFU010000042.1:3533-31162 GCA_964444145.1 uncultured Chitinophagales bacterium | reverse complement strand
CTAGAACTGCTCTTCGTCGCTGAACACGGTCACGCCCCGAACTCCCTTGATCTCGTTCAAGTCTTTCAAGAGTTCCGTCACCCTTGCCTTCCGTCTCAAATTCACATAATAGGACAACTCGACCGCGCCGTTTTCGCCGACGGTCTTCACGTTCACGAGTTTGTCCTGCTTGCAATGGCGCGCAAGCGTCGCAGCGTAGGGGGGCTCCACACCGTTGGTGTGCATGTCATAACTGAATTGCAGCAAGTAGTGCTCGCGCCCTACAGGGACGACGTTGAACTTCGCAAGAGCGAGCATGATGCCACCGACAAGCAGCGTCCCGCCCAACAACGACGCGTGCATCCCCACTCCCGCCGCCATGCCGATGGCAAGTGCGAAGAAGACATGCACGATGTCCGTCGTGTCTTTGATCGCCGTGCGAAAGCGGATGATGGACATTGCGCCGACGAGACCGAATGCCCGTGCGAGACTATCGCCGATCACCATGATGACGATCGCGGTGATAATCGAGAGCATCACGAGCGAATTGAGAAACGAGACAGAATAGCCGGGACCGCGATATGCGCGCCGATAGAAGGCGATGTGCACGAGTCCGCAAACACACGCCGCCACAATATTGACGACAAAATCGGTGAACGAAATCGTGAACGAAAATACGTCTTGAAAATATTGAGGCATGTTATGCTGCCAACTCCTCTCGCACTGAATGCACGCGCTCGGCTCGCGGTAGAAATCGTTTGTCCAGTAAGGGTCGCAACTCGCTGCTCGCTTCGAGCGCAGTCGTGTACTTCGACAAGCGCGTATGCACGACGTTGTGCTTTTGGACAATCTGCTGAAGCCATGCCGCATATCCGCGATCGAATTTGATCTCGAGGATAAAAAACCGCGGCGCAACGTACTGCAGCCGCTCCTCTTCGAACAAGTCGTCCAACGCGGGAAACGCCATGTATCGCAGATGCTTGTCGAACGTTACGCGCAACGTCTGGTCAACTTTCCCCTGAAACGCTTCGCGTTCGTAGGTGACGAGAACGACGGGTTTCATGACGCGCCGTTCGACGTGATAGAAGAAGCGCTGCGCATCGTCAAGCGCTTCATCGGCGTTCCTTCCCGGCAGAACGTAGCGCTGAAGGTCTTTTTCCGCGAACAGCGCGCCAAGCTGCTCTGCGCGCACCATCGAGCGATGCTTCGCGCCGCGTTGGTCTATCCGCTTCTTGATTTCCAAAAACGCGACGCTGTCCGCCTCAGGCGCGTTGTACGCGCGCACGCGGATCTTTCTTCTCACTTTTAAGCCGTCCACTTTCTCATGATAGCAATCGAACCGCGGCGTTTCGAAATAAATGCTCCGAACCGTGTAGTGGTGGTTTTCCCGTTGTGCGGCGTACTGATCGTATTCGACGAACGGCCTCAACTCGGCGCGCAGCTCGTCGAGTTGCGCGTGCGGAACGATGAATTTATATTCGAAGCGCATCCTTTCCCTTTCACTTCATAGCAGCGCGAACTGTTCGAGCGACGAATTCCCGCGGCGGAATTGCCGTGCACTCGATTGTGCATTGAGCGGTCAATCCATGCAGCAGCGTCGGAGCAGTATGATCGAGTAGCGCGGTGACAAACACGACCTGCCCTGCGTTGAGTGTGTAAACAGAATTGTCTATAGTCGTGATGACCGCATTCGGCAGGCGTCCCGTCTCACGCGTCGTGAGCGCAACCGGCTGCTCGTGCGAAAGAAACTCGCGTTCTCGCACGCCGACCGGCATCATGACGACATACGCCGCTGTGTCAGCCACGATGAGAAGCGTATCGTTGGATGCAACATTCATGACGATGCCGGTAAGCGGCGCGACCAGCGTGCCAAGCGAGCGGCGACGCTCCAACGCTACGATCTCGCGTTGCAGCGCAAGCATCCGCGTACGGTCGTACACCACTTGCTCGCGTTTTGCACCCGTGGTTACGGATTGCAGCCGCGCTTTTGCAATTTGAATGTCAATCGCAGAAAGCGCTGCCTCGCGCGACGCTATCTCGTATTCCTGCTGCGAAATCATGTTGCGCTCGAAGAGCGACTTCTGCCGTTCGAGGATTGACTGTCGTACCTCGGCTTGCCGCTCGGCGTAGGCAAGTTGCTGCTTCGCCTCTGCGACAACCGATTGCTTGTCACCCGTCGAGTTGAGTGCGAGCAGTGCTGTGTTCGATGCCAACTCGCCTTGGAGCCGTGCAAGTTCCTGCTCGACTGCGGCGGAGCGGGCAATGCCGATGGTGTCGCCGGCGCGGATGAGTGCACCGGCCCTCACATTCGCGCTGAGATGAAATTCAAACGCATCACCTCGCTCGAACTGCGACACGGTGTATTCGTTGGTCACGCCTCTTGCCCTGTCAAGAAGGCGTGTCACGACTCGTCCATCCGCGCCGTGCGACACAATCCATTCGCGTGCTGCAAGAATTTTTCCCGGAGCCGAAATCGTGTACGGCACCGAAACCGGTAGCGCCAGTACGATCAACGCAACTGCCGCGATCGCTCCGAGGGCGATAAGTCCCGTTTTGCTGACCCTCAACTGCACTTCCTTATTTTGTTACAATCATTTTTCTGGTCTCGCTGAAATTTCCCGCTTGCAACTTGTACAGATAGACTCCACTTGCAAGTCCACTTGCGTCGAAATTCTTTTTGTACACGCCCGCTGCAAGGTTCTCGTGTACAACTGTCGCTACTTCCTTTCCCAAAATATTGAACACGGTCAAGCTTATGCTCCCCGGTTTCGCAATCTGAAATTCGATAGTGGTCGTCGGATTGAACGGGTTCGGATAATTTTGTCGTAGCTCGAATCGTTCTGGCGTTTCATTGCTCACCTGCTCGACGCCCGTCAAGAGAATGCCGGAGTAGTTCAGCGGGTAACGCTGCGTGCGGATAATTTCTCCCGTCCCTTGAAAACTCCAGACGACAGTTCCCGCAGTAGTTACTTCGAACAGCCGCGCGCTAGTGGATTGCGCGATGAGCGTGTTGCCATTGGGCAGCCGCTGTACGCCGCCGAGATGATTGGCGTAGAAGCCCGTCGCGCTGTAACTCCACGCAGGCGACGCCGGCGCGTACGCCGTGCCAGGCGTCCAGGTGTATCGTCCGGCACTATCAACCGGCAGGACTAATTCAACAATCATGGAGGCACCGGTGCCGTTCCGATTGTTGAACGCCATCAGATTTCCCTCGCCCGGAAGTCCATACGGCACCCAGTACGCGCAATGGACAACGTTGAACACCTGCGCGCCGGGCGCGCGATAATTCGCGGGTCGCCCCCAGCGGTATAGGATATCGCCGCCTCGTCCGCTGCGGCCGCCGGTGTGACCACGCGCTTCCTGTGTTGTCGTACTGTGGTCTATCACATAGACTTCATTCAAATTGTGCGACGAGATGGCGATCTGATCGAATCGCGGATTGTAACTCAGTCCGTTCATGTGCATCCAGTCGGTGCCGGTGGAACCCATATTGATATCGAACAACTCTGGATGATCAGCCACAACACCGTAGTTATCTTTCGTCGGATCGAAATCCTGAATGAGATGATCCCATGCGTGCCATTCCCACACAACGTTACCTCCATTGGACCCAACCGGCTGGATTTCGAAAATCGCATCGGGCCAGATCGCGGTTGCAGTTCGTCTGCCGGCTTGGAGGGCCTGCGCAGCAGTTTTCACTTCCCATGTAATGAACAGCACGTTGCCATTGGGCATTGGGCAAATGTCATGGTGCATGCGATACTGCGAACTTGCGTACGTGTATTGCCATAGCTGCGTTCCGTCCCACGCGACCTTCTCCACGATGCCCGTTGCGCCGCCGCCACCAATTTGCCCCGCAACGGACGACGTTGATGTGCGCCAAAGAATACCATCCGGCATCAAGTAGCATGAGTACGCGCCGCTTCGCGCGTGTGTCCATGTCTTGACGGTCTGATTGTTCATGTTCATCAGGTACGTGTTTCTATTCTGTGAATAGAGCGTGTAGCCTTGGAACGCCTGTGCGCGCACACTGATCGGCAGCGCAACCACCAAGATCGTCACGAGAACACTATGCCTGCGATGGAATTGCATGGAAGCCTCCCTCTAAAAAAATGAACAGTTCGAAAACTACTTCACCAACAGCATCCGTTTCGTTTGCGAGAACGAACCCGCTGTCAATCGGTAAACATAGATGCCGCTCGGCAGCGATGACGCGTCGAAACTCACCGCGTATTCTCCCTCGCCCTTCGTCTCGTTCACGAGCGTCGCTATGCTTCGACCCAACAAGTCAAACACCCGTAGAGACACGGCCGTACGTGTCCCTATGGGAATCACAAATGTTATTGTCGTCCCCGGATTGAAAGGGTTTGGATAATTCTGCCTCAGCAAGAAACCCGTCGACTGATAAGTGCCTTGCTCGTCGACCGCTGTGGAGCCGCTCGTCGTTTTCACAATTGTGCCACCGAGCCCGACCGCATAACCGATGTTTGTGGAAGTAAAAAAGACTGCTGCGAGATCATTTCCAGTTGGACTGTTAGGCACCGTCCACGTTGCGCCTGCGTTCGTGGTGCGAAGCATCGCGCCTGCGTTCCCGACTGCGTACCCCGTAACCGGAGAGGGAAAATAGACTGCGACCAAATTGTTGGTTGTTCCACCCGGCACAGCCGCCCAAGTTCCGCCGGCGTTGGTCGTCTTGTACAATGTGCTGCCGATGTTCGTGTTTGGTCCACCGACGGCGAAGCCGGTGTTTGCATCGGTGAACTGCACCGACCACACAATGGCTGTGGCGTCATTGAATTGAGTCGTCCAGTTCGCTCCGCCGTTCGTTGTTCTCAGAATCGTCCCGCTGCCGCCGTAGTCATCGCCGCCGACAACGTAGCCAACACTCGCATCAAGGAAAAAGACGCCGTTCAATTGGCTGCCCGACCCGCTTGCTTGCGATATCCAGTTCGTTCCGCCGTTCGTCGTCTTTAGAATCGTGCCGTGATGTCCGACGACGTAGCATGTGTTCGCGTCGATCGTCCAGACCGCTTGAAGCCATTGCGTCGTACCGCTCGTTTGGGTGGTCCAGCTCGTTCCACCATTTGTTGATTTCAGAATTGTTCCGCCGTCGCCGACAGCATAGCCAACTGTTGCGTTCGCAAATCGGATACCTTGCAGGAATGCACCCGACCCGCTTGTTTGGCTCAGCCAAGTCGTTCCGGCATTTGTCGTTTTGAGAATGGTGCCGAATTCTCCGGAGGCAAATCCCGTATTCGCGTCTACAAAATAGACCGACAGCAGCTTGGTAGTGTTGCCGCTGGAAAGCGCAGCCCAGGAGGTTCCGCCGTTTGTCGTTTTCAGCGTTAAACCGAACTCGCCGAAGGCAAAACCCGAATTTGCATCAGCGAACGCAATCGAGAAGAGTTTGCTCGTCGTTCCGCTTGTTTGCGGTGTCCAGCTCACTCCCGCGTTCGTCGTCTTCAGAATCGTCCCATCATAACCGGCGGCAAATCCTGTGCTCGGGTTGATAAAAAAGACGGACTGCAGCCAACTTGTCGAGCCGCTCGTCAGCGGCGACCATGAAACACCGGTATTCGTCGTCTTGAGAATCGTTCCGCCGTTGCCAACGACAAAGCCGGAGTTGAGATCGGTGAAGAAAGTGGATTGCAGCCAATTCCCTGTTCCGCTTGCAACAGTTGTCCAGTTTGCTCCGCCATTTGTCGTTCGCAAAATTGTCCCCCCGACTCCGACGGCAACTGCCGTATTCGCATCCACACAGTGAACTCCCGACAGTTGATTGATCGTTCCGGCAGTTTGATTTGTCCAATTTGCGCCGCCATTTGTCGTGCGAAGAATCGCACTGCCGCCCGCGAGCGGCGCGCCCACAGCGCAGCCGATGTTCGCATCAAAAAAATGAATTGCACTCAACGTGATCAGTGTGTCATTGTGTTGACGAATCCAGCTCGCCCCGCCGTTCGTTGTTTTCAGAATCACGCCTCGTGCGCCTGCTGCATAGCCAATGTTCGCATCAACGAAGTGCACGGAGGCGAGTTGACTCGCGGTCCCGCTCGATTGATTTGCCCAGCTTGTCCCAGCGCTCGTCGTTTTCAAAATCGTTCCGCCGTCGCCCACGACGTAGCAGGTTGTCGCATTGACACATCGCGATGCGTTCAAGGTGTTTCCCTGCGGCAGTGGATTTTGCCAGGTCCAAGTCTGCGCGCGCGTCTGTTCTCCCGCGAAGAACAAGCAAAAAAATATGGAGGCGTACTTCATGAGTTGTTGGTTGGGGGTTCAGGGTTCAAGGTTCAAGGTTCAAGGTTCAAGTGCATGTTTGAAGTTATCGAACCACAATCATTTTCTTTGTCTCACTCAACGCGCCAGAAATTAGACGATAGTAGTAAACTCCCGACGCAAGGCTGCTGGCATCGAAAACAACGACATACGTTCCCGCGGGCTTCACTTCATTCACGAGCGTTGCCACTTCATTTCCCAGGATGCCGAACACTTTCAAGATAACTCTCCCTGAACTCTGAACCTTGTCCGAACGACTCCCTACGGAAAACCCAATGTTCGTTTTCGGATTGAACGGGTTCGGATAGTTCTGTTCAAGCGCGAAGCCGACGGGGACGTCAGAACCGCCAACCGAGAGGGTTCCGTTGCTCGCGTTGAATGTCGGGAGACGATTCGGAATAAAGTTTCCCGTTCCGTTAGGCACACGCGCCGTGGTGCGATTCTCCGGCTGGTCGCCGAAGCTAATCGTATCCAGCACACTTGCATCCACGTTACCGAGACGAAGGCGCTCACCCGTAGCGCTGAGACGGAAGTTCGCGTGCAGTCCGGCTTGTCCGCTGTCTTCATCTGCCCACACGATCAAGTAGCCGCCGGCAGCGATCGTCGTGGTCGCGGGGAATTGCCATTTCGTCGGTCGCGCAAAGTCGTCGGTCAAATACATTCCGCTCAAATCAATGGTGCGATTCGTATTGTTGCACAACTCGATCCAGTCCTCGAACTCGCCGGCCGGATCGGGAATCAACGAGTCGTTGTCTGCCATGAATTCGTTGATGACAACATCGCCGGGGCTGACCGCCAGCGAGCAGTTGATGCCAAGGCTCGCAAGCTGCGCTTGCACACTTGCGTGCCGCGCTGTGATGAATGATTTCAAACCGGGCTTGCGCGTGCCTCCGCCGCCGGCAGCGTTGATGTCGACGTTGATGTTCGTTTCGAACTGCGTGACGGTGTACATCTTGCGCGGGTCCTCGGTCACATAGGGACGAATTGCGTTTGCAATGCTGTCAATTTTCGGGAAGAGTCGCGCGGACGAGAAGTAGCCGTTGGCGAGCAAACACAACGCGCGAAGATATTCGTTGCGGAGCGCCGTCGTGTTTACCAACTTGCCGACCATTGGGCGTGTTGTCGCGTTGCTGACGTACGTAATGCTCATCGTCTCGATCGAACTGACACCCCCCGTGTACGATCCAAAGCTCAAACCGAGATCCCACGGAATCCACTCAAGTTTTTCTGTCGTCGGATGAAAATAGAAATAGAAGTTGCGCGCGCTGTTGATGTATGCGTCGAGATTGCCGAAGAGGTTATCCGCCGCGATGGCGCGGCTCAGCGTTGTCGTGTTCACCTTCAAAGGCAGCGCAACAGCAGGGTTCGCCGAGTTGTTCAGCGTGTCAATCACGCTCACCAACTTCCTCCAGCCTGATGTTGATTCCTCCGTTTTCAATTCGTACCGCGTCAGATACAAACTCGTGTCTGCCCCGAGCCATTGGAATGTGGAAACCTGAGGATTACTCCCGCCGAATCCATCAACAGCTTTGAACAGATCGCCTGTCGTAGTCCCATAGCGCGAGTCGAGAAACACCTTGTCCACATGCTCGACAAGCGTGTAGAAGGCGAACACCGTGTCGTTGATAGAGAGGCGGGCAAAATTCGCTCGCGGCGCGTTGATACCCGCGTCGCGGCAAAAATCCAGATGAATCTTCTCACGCATGAACGTAGGATCGCCCCAACAGTTGTTGAGATGGATGCCCTTGAGTCCGTTCCAACGCTGATTGTTTCGATAATGATCGAAGCTGACGCGAAACGATTTCTTGTTATTCGGATGCGAATACGAGGAGTTGCCTTTGAATCGAACGCCGACACTATCGTACCGAACGCCGTTCACAATCACTGTTGCCGCGATGTTCTGCTCATTGTTTTGCGCGTAGTAGGTCGTGAGCGAATCCCAATAGCGAGGTTGCGAGAAGCGGAAATTGATCGAGTGGATCTGAACGCCGGCAAAGACACTATCGCCGGGGACTTGTGCAAAAGCGCTCGGAAGCGAAGAGAGGCAAAGAAAGGAAACGATGAGAAGATTCTTCTTCATGCTGACCCTTAACCATGAGAGAACGCGGCTGTGAGAACTACTTCACCTGAATTGGATAGCTATCACGAACACGCGGTTTAATCTGTACACAAAAAAAAGCGGCGCGTTACCGCTTTGCCGACAACTAATCTTTCGAAGTTTTATGACGGAGGCAATACCATATTTATGGTAACGAGAATTGCCTTCAAAAGCACGAGCCGCCTGGTTTGCCGAAACGCAATCTGTCCTCGACATGATAGGTGAACTGCGCCTCGCACTCACATGCAAATTACTCTTTGGGCGCGAGGTACCGTTTCGACGACGACGCCTGTTGTCGGGCTGAGACACCGCCATCCGCTCAAGCGGTCTCCCCTGCGGCAATGGATTTTGCCAGGTCGACGTTTGGAGCATGAAGCGCCGACCCTGCTAACACCCGCTACCGGTGAGGTTGAACAGTTTCATGGTGGTTGTTGGTCTTAGCGGGTCAGAATCATTCTTTTCGTCTCGCGAAAACTTCCAGACGCGAAACGATAGTAATACACTCCCGACGAGAGAGTGCTCGCATCAAGCGTCACGACATGATTCCCTGCGTGCCTCACTTCATTCACAAGTGTCGCAACCTCCCGCCCCAACACATCGAATACCTTCAACGTCACGTGACCGGTCACGGGCAACTGAAAGGCGATCACGGTTGAAGGGTTGAACGGGTTGGGATAATTTTGCTGGAGGGAATATGAGTGCGGTGTTTCCAGCACAGGCTGTTGCACGCCGGTAGAGACTGCCTGCCGCTTGCGGAAATACACGCCGCTTTCGAATGACACCTCATAATTCACCGCAAAATCGCCGTTGGGAAAAAGCGCCGCGGCCTTGAAGCCGATGGACAGCGTGTCCCAATCCGTGGAGAACTCCGGTGGGTTCGGCAGCCAGGTTGCGCCGCGATCAGGCGAATACGCCACTTTCATATCCGCGCGCGATTGCCCTTGGAAAAAATCGCGCTCGTCTTTCCATGTCGTCCAGAGCACGTTGCGCGCCGAATCATATCGGCTGCCTTCGAGCAGATGCGAACGAATGCCAATTTCCGAAAGCTGGCGAAACGCCGGGGGGTTCCACGTTGACCCCAAATTATCGGAGTAGGCATAGCGGACGTTCGCGCCGGCGTGCGGGTTGCCCGTGGGATATTGATGATAGAATAAATGAATGCGATTGAAAGAATCAATCACGAGATCGGGATCGGAATCGATGTGATTACCCGTCACCGCCGGCTGCGGCGCGCTCCAACTCGCACCGCCATCGATGCTCGTCGCCATGATGACGTTCCACTTCTCGATCACGCTCACCGAATCGCGCCACGGAATCGCCAGCGTGTCGCCCGCCGTTTCAAATTCGGCGTGCGGAAATGCGGACTTTTTGCCGTCATCTGCGCTGAGCATGATCGGCCTGCTCCAACTCAGGCCGCGGTCGGTCGAACGCGCGTAATACACTTCGCTGATGTGGCCGAGGTCGAGATCGCCCTCGTGCCACATGGCGTGCAGGCGATTGCGCCGATCAATGGTGAGATGGGTGGAGAAATTGGAGTAAAGAACTTTTGTCGCCACGCGCACGGAGTCGGTCAACACGTTCAAATTCGCATCGAGGCGCGAGCAGAAGATCGCCGGCGGAATCTTGGCGGTCCAGAGAACATACACCATGTCCGCGTCGTCGATCATCAGCTTGGGTGAGCTGCCACCGATCGTAAGCGTGGGGGGCATAAATCTTCTGGGCGGATTGAGCCAGGTGTCGCCGCCGTCGTCGGAATACGTGAAATAGTGTCCGAAGATTTGATCGGGGTTCGCAGGGTTTGATTCAGTGGTGACGATGATGACTCTGCCATTGGAAGTGATCACCATGTTGTTGAACAATTGACCGCGCTGGTTGCTGCCGGCATGGGCGCGCGGCAAAGCCACTTCCGGCCTCCAATACGGCCCGACGCCATGTTGCGCGAAGCTGCTTGTCGTTATGCCGAGGAATAGAAAAATGTAAAGGCTTGTCTTCATACTTTCACTCCGTTTGTTTGTTCTTCATGGTTCTGCCGATAGATGCTACGGCTGGCTTCATTCTGCTGATCCTGAATTTTCGCTCGATTCAACTCACCGCGGTCGATGCCCTGCTGCTGGTTCACTTGCCGATCGTTGATCTTTGGCTTGCGGGTTTGCGCCTCTGCAGTAACATCAACGATCAGAGTGCGCCGACGGCGATTGCGAGTTTTTCATGATTGTTCTCCCAAATGTTGTTGGAGGGTTTGTGGGTTAGTGAATCACCTGTGCCCTCAACAAGCGACAATCTGCGTACCAAACCCTGCGTTCACTTTGTGACCGTTTTTCGCCAGCGTTCGTGCGAGAGAACGCGGGTATGCGGGAAAATCTCTCTACGGACGGGGATGATCCCGCAGAGCTGGAACCAAGGACACATGATGTCGTCCTTGCCGGCGTGAACGGATTCGGATCATTCTGTCCGAGGGCGAATTGCGTTGGCAATTTTCCATTGCCACCAGCCGGAATTGAGTTGCCCCTATGCACGTTGATGCCAGCGTCGCGGCAAGAATCCAAATGAAGGTTCTCACTCGTGAACGTAAGACCGCCCCGCATTGTTGAGATGGACGCCCCTTAAGGTTGTGTTCGATCATCGTCTGTCCCCCCAACAAAAATACAAAGAACGAGCGCGGTCAGCAACGACGGAAGAACGCGTTGAAACTCCATCGCTCTCTCTGTATATTGCACCCGTCATTTTCATTCGTCAGCAATCCTATTCATGAAGACTATAGCCCTCCTCTGCGGCGCGCTTGCCGCGTCGCTCGCCCTGTCCCAAACCAGAGACTGGGAGAAACAGTTTCGCACCATCCCCGATGCCTCGCGCCAACGCGAATACATGAAACGACTCACCGCCCGGCCGCATCATCTCGGCTCACCGTACGGAAAGGAGGATGCCGAATGGATTCTCGCGCGTTTCAAGGAATGGGGACTCGATGCGAAAATCGAATCGTTCGAGGTGCTGTTTCCAACTCCAAAGGACCGCCGCGTTGAGTTAGTCGAGCCGCAACGATTCGTAGCGTCCCTGAAAGAGCCGGCGCTTGCCGAAGACCCAACATCGAATCAGGAGAGCGAGCAGGTTCCAGCATACAACGCGTACTCGATTGATGGCGACGTAACTGCACCACTCGTGTATGTGAACTACGGGATTCCTACTGACTACGAAGTGCTGGAACGAATGGGAATTTCTGTCAAAGGTTGTATCGTGCTTGCGCGGTACGGCGCATCATGGCGCGGCATTAAGCCGAAGGTCGCGGCTGAACATGGCGCCGTAGGTTGCTTGATCTACTCCGATCCCCACGGCGACGGGTATTATCGAGGAGACGTCTATCCACACGGTGCGTGGCGTCCGAAGGAAGGCGTGCAGCGCGGCAGCGTAATGGATATGCCGATTCATCCCGGCGATCCACTCACGCCGTTTGTTGGTGCAACAGAAAACGCGAAACGACTCGACATCAAAGACGTTGATGTGTTCACGAAAATTCCCGTGCTGCCGATTTCGTATGCGGATGCGCAGCCGCTGCTTGCTGCGTTGGGCGGACCCGTTGCGCCGGAGGATTGGCGCGGCGCGCTGCCGCTCACGTACAAAATCGGACCGGGCCCCGCAAAGGTGCGCCTCAAAGCAGAGTTCCACTGGAATCGCGTGAAACTCTACAACGTGATTGGAACACTTCACGGCAGGCAGTTTCCCAATGAATGGATCATACGCGGCAATCATCATGATGCGTGGGTCAACGGCGCGGAGGATCCGATCTCGGGACTTGTCGCGCTGATGGAAGAAGCCCGCGCCGTTGCCGCGCTGACGAAGCAAGGCTGGAAGCCAAAACGCACGCTCGTCTATTGCGCATGGGACGGCGAAGAGCAAGGGTTGCTCGGCTCTACCGAATGGGTCGAGACTCACGCGGACGAGCTGAAACAAAAAGCCGCTGTGTACATCAACACCGATGCGACGGGGCGCGGTTTTCTGTACGCCGCCGGCTCTCACTCGTTGGAAAAATTCGTCAACGATGTCGCGAAAGAAATCAACGACCCGGAGCGCAACATCTCCGTCTGGAAGCGACTGATGTTCTCCAAGATCATTGAACCGATGAGCGCCGACGAACGAAACAAGATGCGCAACAAGGACATTGCACTCCATGCGCTCGGCTCCGGCTCCGATTACACCGCGTTTCTCGACCACCTCGGGATTGCCTCGCTTCATCTCAGTTTCGGCGGGGAAGACGGCGGCGGCATTTACCATTCAGCGTACGACAGCTTTCATTGGTTCACGAATTTCTCGGATACGAACTTTGCATATGGCAGAGCGCTCTCGCAATTGTGCGGGACTGCGGTTCTGCGGCTCGCCGACGCGGATGTCTTGCCGTTCAATTTCAAGAGCCATGCAGCCACAGTCGCGACATATCTCGATGAATTGAAGTCGCTCGCCCAAAAGATGCGAGAGGACATTGCCGAAAAGAACAAGATGATCGAGGAAGGGGCATTCGCCGCCGTTGCCGATCCGCACAAGGCGTACGTTCCACCGAAGGTCGAGGAGGTGCCGCCGTTTTTCAACTTCACACCTCTTGAGAACGCAGTCGCGACGCTCAAAGAACACGCCCAACGGTACCATAACGCGCTGGAGCACTTTCGGGCAGTGAAGAAGCCGATTCCTCCTTCGCTCAACACCCGGTTGATAGAAGCCGAACGACGACTCACCCATCCCGATGGTTTGCCGAATCGGTCGTGGTTCACACATCAACTCTACGCACCCGGCGCGTACACAGGCTACGGTGTCAAGACAATTCCCGCCGTGCGCGAAGCGCTCGAACAAAAACAGTGGAACACAGTAGATGGGCACATCGCAACAGTGGCAAAGGTGCTTGCATCTGAAGCGGAACTTCTGATCTCGCTTGCTAGCGACTTGGAAAACGCTATGAAGTGAGTTAAGTCGTGGATAAGATTACCAAGAGGAGACTGGGCTTTAGCCCTTCATCGCTTCAACGTCTGATGGTTAAAACCCGTTCAAGCTTTTCTTTCGATCCCACAAGCTGAGCTCTTTGGCTCATTGTCTCTTTTTCAGCAACCAGCTAGAGCCCCACTCTGAACATCAGATGGACTTCCCATCAGAGGTTGTGCCGGTGGAACGTAGCACGATCACGGACGATTTCTTGAATTGACACTCCCTCGTTCTCTCTGTATATTGACCTTCACAATTCTCATCTTCATTTTTCATGACGGACACGATCAAGCAGCTTATTGCCTCTCGCATGGAAGCGATCGCGAGGTCGCATCGCGCCGGTGCAGATGGGTTTGCGACGTGCGCCTCGCTGACTGCGATGATGGACGAAACGATTCAGGCGCTGTTTGCACGTCTCACTGCGTCGCAGCACATCGCCGTGCTCGCTATCGGCGGATACGGCCGCGCTGAGCTGTGCCCTAAGTCCGACATTGATGTGATGGTGCTGTGCGACGCGGAGGACAAGCTCGCCATCGAAGAGCAGGCGAAAGTGTTTTTGCAGAATCTCTGGGACGCCGGCTTGGACGTTGGGCACAGCGTTCGCACATGCAAGGAGGCGCTTGCGCAACATGGCAACGCCGTGGAATCGTGGGCTTCGATGTTGGAGGGAAGATTTCTCTGCGGCGATAAAATGCTCGTCGAGCAGCTCTTCGGTGAAATGCGCAAGGTCGTTGAGCGCGGGAAGGACAAGTGGTTCATCGAAGGCGTGTTCGATGAGGTGCGCGCCCGGCATGAACGATTCGGCGCCTCCGTCAAGCTGCTCGAGCCGAACGTCAAAAAAAGTGCAGGGGGGTTGCGCGATTTTCAAGCACTCTTCTGGCTGATGCGCGGAAACGACGCACGATACTTCTTTCCGATCGATCCTGCGGTCTGCGCATCGCGGCAATTTTTGGACATGTTGAGAGAGCAGCATGTTCTAGAAGACGATGAGCGGGCTGCCGTTCAGCGAGCGCTGGAGTTTCTTTTTCGTACTCGGCATGAAATGCACTTCCACCGTCAAGCGGCAAGCGACGGGTTGGAATACACGCTGCAGCGCGATGTGGCGGACGCGTTGGGGTTCGGTCAGCGACATGGTGCGTTCGCATCCGCGTCAGGGCGAACAGCGAAGGGCGGAACAGAGCTTCACGCGGCTGAACTCTTCATGCGCGAATACCACCTGCATACGCGCACGATTTATCGGTTGTATCAAAATCTCTCGCAACGCTTTCGCGAGATGGTGGAGCCGGTACACTTTACTTTTCACCGACGGGAGCGCCTCAACGACCTGTTCGTGCGCAGCGAGGATATGCTGACCGTGGATGCCGCCGTGGATTCACTCGAAAGCGCCGAACAGCTCTTCACGGCGTTCGTTCTCTGCGCGGAGCATGAGATTGATTTGCATCCGCGGCTGCGCAGCATGATTGCAAAAAGCGCCGAGCTGATTGACGACGAACAGCGAACATCGCCCGCACGTGCGACGCAGTTTCGCCGCGTGCTGAATTCGCGGCGCGTGGCGCGTACGCTGTACGACATGAACGAACTCAACGTGCTTGCCGCGTACATCCCTGAATGGAACGATCTCGTTGCGTTCTTTCAGCACAACGTCTATCACTACTACACGGCGGATGAACACACGCTGATCGCCGTCGCGAATGCCGAGCACCTACGCGAACAGCCGGGCGTGATGCGCGAAGTGTTTCGCAATTTGCGTCGTAAGGATTTGCTCTATCTCGCGATTCTCTTGCACGATATCGGAAAGCCTCGCGGCGTCGCCGATCACGAAATAACGGGCGTGGCTATTGCCCGCGATATCCTCGAACGCATCGGAATGGGGGACGCGTACGCCGATCTCGCCTTTCTCATCCGCAACCATCTGGTAATGGAGCAAGTCGCGTTTCGACGCAATATCCATGACCCGGCAACCATAAAAGAATTTGCCGTAAAGTTCGAGCGCGCCGACCAACTGGACTACCTCTTCTTGCTCACGTACGCCGACCTCTCTGCCGTCAACAAGAATGTCTGGACGGAATGGAAATCGTTGCTCTTGCAAGAACTCTATCATCTCACGTCGGAAGTGCTGCGGCGAAATCTGAAAGGCGCGCAGATTGATGAGTTCAAGCAGATGCGTTACGAAAAAGCGGCCGAAGGAGTGGTCGCACGCTTGAGCGCATCATTGCCCCGCGAGCATATCGAGGAACATCTCGACGGGATTGGCAGCGATGCATATGTCGCACTGTTCACGGACAAGGAAATCGAACAGCACATTCACAAGAGCAGAACGGATGAAACAGTCTCGACGCTGTTTGCACGGCAGGAGGGGTACACGGAAGTCACGGTGATTGCGGAGGATGCGCCCTTCGCACTCTCGAAATTTTGCGCAGTGCTTTCGGCAAACGACGCGAACATCTTCGACGCGAATATTTTTACGAGAGAAGACGGCATTATCATAGACCGCTTTCGCGTCACCGACGCCGCAACAAAGGGTGCATTGAGTCAAGCGGCGTGCACAAAAATTGCCACCGACCTCAACAACGTGATGGAGGGGAAATTAGATATCGAGCATCTCTTCGCTGCGCACCGCCGAAAGTGGAAGCGCCGCCAGAAGCCCCCCGCGAACCCCAACATCCGGACCGATGTGCAGTTCGAAGAGAATCCGCGCTACACCATCATTGATGTGTACGCGCCGGACTCACTCGGCTTCCTGTACCGCATCACGGAAACGATCTCGAAGCTCGGCTTGAACATCTACTTTGCAAAAATTGCGACGCGTGTGGATGGGATTCTCGACGCATTCTATGTTCTGGATCGCGACGGCAAGCAACTAAACGATGAGGAGGTGCGGGTGTTTGTGAAACAGGAAATCCTCGACACGATTGCACAAATCTCGCGACAAGAGTTGGCGTCTCTCGGGGAATGATTGCGCACAAGCCCATCGGTGTGTTCGATAGCGGCATCGGCGGATTGACCGTTGTCCATGCATTGACGAAGCGCTTGCCGCACGAGAACATCATCTACTTCGGCGATACGGCGCGTGTGCCGTATGGACCGAAGTCGGCGCAGACCGTGCGCGAGTATGCAGGACAAGACACGGACTTTCTCGTTTCGAAAGACGTGAAGATGATCGTGATCGCATGCAATACGGTCTCTGCTGTCGCGCTCGATGTGGTCATGAAACACGCCAAGGTGCCCGTGGTTGGCGTGATTCTGCCGGGCGCAGCGGCTGCGGTTGCCGCATCGAAGAAGAAACGGATTGGCATTATCGGCACAAGCACAACGGTAAACAGTAAGGCGTATGCAAACGCTCTTCGCCAACTCGACAACGAGGTGGAGGTGTTTGCGCAGGCGTGCCCGCTCTTCGTTCCGCTCGCAGAGGAAGGCTGGACACATCATCACGTGACGGAACTGGTTGCAAAGGAATACCTGTTCCCGTTGAAGGTCGAAAAGATTGATACGCTGATTCTCGGCTGCACACATTACCCTCTCCTACGCGATGCAATCAAAAAAGCAGTGAACGGGAACGTGACGCTGATTGATTCGGGCGAGGCAACTGCTCTCGAAGTCGAGCGCGTTTTAGATGAGAAAGCTCTCCGCAATCCCTCGAAGCTCAAGCCCCATCTGCAATTTTTTGTCAGCGATGTGCCCGCCAAGTTCTTGGAGATTGGCGAACGATTCCTCGGACAGAAGATGGGAAGGGTGCATCGAGCAGAGGGGTTTTAGAGTCGTTGCGTCATGGCGCCCTGAGCATGCCGGCCGATTCAATCCGCGTTCAGAGTTTTCTCCCCCAGTTCGTCCTCACACAATACTCGAAAATTTTCTCCGAGTAATCCGTGAACCGAGGAAACTCGATTCCGCTTCCCGCCAGCAACTTGTCTGCATTCACCGAGTCGAACAGCCGATTGACCGTGACGTACGGTAGCAGCGTGTCAAGTTGCGACATCAATGCATCTTCGCGCCCGCGCATCGCCGCACGGCGCCGCTCGTATTCTTCCTTCGAAATGAACTCCATCGTTCGCGGGTGCTTCAGGGGCGTATGCTTATCAAAGTACTCGACGGCGGCAACGACAACCTCATCGAGACGCGCCGCCCTCTTCGGTCCCGCCGTTATGTGAAACACACCGCTCACCGATTCGGGCTTCGCGAGAATGTAGACCATCGCATCGTCCACCCAATCAACCGGGACTAAATCCATCAGCGTGTCCGGCGTGCCGGGAACGTATGTGAGCAATCCCTTTTGCACGAGACGGAGCGGAATGTAGATGACGTTGAACGTGCTCGTCTTTCCGGTGCGCGAATCGCCGATGATGATACTCGGCCGAAACACTGTGCACGGAATGCGCTCGAACTGATTGCGAACGATTCGTTCCGATTCATTCTTCGATTGCTCGTAGGTGTTGAAGAACTTCTGCCCCATTTCCAATTCGTGCTCGTACACGTGACCGCTGCGCTGTCCTGAGACTGATGAACTACCGAGATAGACAAAGCGTTCGAGCTTCCCTCTGTCGACGCACTGCTGCGCCAGCGTGAGTGCCTTCCGTGTTCCGCCGCAATTCAGCTCACGCGCTTCCTCGATTGGATGATCGAACCGGACCGTCGCTGCGCCATGAATGATATGCGTCGTTTCAGCAACGATTCGCTCGCGGTGTTTTGCCGACAAGCCGAGATGATCAAGCCCAATGTCGCCTCGCATGGCGTCAATCCGTTGGCGTGCATCGGCAATGCCGTCCTCCGCAGTGATTTCATCGGCGATCGCGTGTGCGCGTCGCGTTGCGCCTGCATCCGATTCGGCGCGGACAAGAAGCGTAATGGTGGCATTCGGAAATTTTTTGAGAAGCCGTGGCAGGAGATTTCTGCCGACTAAACCCGTTCCGCCGGTGATAAAGAAGTGCTTGTGCATTCGTCCTTGTCTGTGTCGTGGAACTAAAATAAGAAAAAGGAAGGATTTGTCGGCGATGCTTGCGGCGTTCAATCGGTCCGTTGGGGATGTTGTTGAACTTTCATTCCAATTCTTCTATTATGCTGAATAGAATTTTTTGAGTTGCAGCATATTCATGCCAAAGCGTTCCACGAACCCCCGGCTCGTGCCAAGCCCGAATGGACAAGACTCCATCGTCATCCGCGGTGCACGCGTTCACAATCTGAAGAATGTTGACGTTGATATTCCTCGCAATAGACTTGTTGTCATCACGGGATTATCCGGCAGCGGCAAGTCGTCGCTCGCCTTCGATACTATTTACGCTGAAGGGCAGCGGCGTTACGTCGAAAGTCTCTCCGCGTATGCGCGCCAATTCCTCGATGTGATGGAGCGTCCCGATGTTGATTACATCGAAGGCTTAAGCCCCGCCATCTCCATCGAGCAAAAAACAGTCAGCAACAACCCGCGCTCGACTGTCGGCACTGTGACGGAAATCTACGACTATCTTCGCTTGCTCTTTGCGCGCGTCGGCGTTCAGCATTGCTACAAGTGCGGTCGTGTTGTAACCAAGCAGACGACCGACCAAATCATTGACGGTATCATGAGGCTGCCGGACGGGACGAAAGTGCAAATCCTCGCTCCGGTCGTCAAGGGGAGAAAAGGGCATTATCGCGAACTGTTCGAGGAGATTGTGAAAGATGGTTTCATCCGCGTGCGCATTGACGGCGTTGTGAAGGAAATTGCGAAAGGGATGCAAGCCGACCGCTACAAAATCCACAACATCGAGATCGTCGTTGACAGGATCGTCGTGAAAAAGGAAGCACGCACACGCATCGCCGATTCGGTTGAAGTAGCTCTCCGCTTTGGCAACGGCGTCGTCATCGCGAACGTTGACCGCTCGCCTGAGATGCAAACCCCAAATCTTCAAGATCGAACCTTAACGAAAAGCCTAAAGAAGCACGCCACAGCATCAGCATCCAAAATTCCCGGCGAAGACATCCTTTTCAGTAAACATCTCTCTTGCGCATTCTGCAACATCAGTTATGAAGAGCCTGCGCCGAATTCGTTTTCGTTCAACTCGCCCTTTGGTTCCTGCCCGACCTGCGACGGACTTGGCGAAATCAAAGAGCTCGATCTCGACCTTATCATTCCCGATCCATCGTTGACGCTGAACGAGGAGGGAATTGCCGCACTTGGCAAGCCACGACAAACCTGGGCTTGGAGCCAGATTCGCTCCGTCGCGAAGCGCTACGGATTCGACTTCGACACACCGATTGGAAAAATCCCGAAGAAAATCAGAGAGGTGTTGCTCTACGGCGCCGGCGACGAGAAATTCGATGTCGAGTATAAGTATCAAAGCGGCCGCACAGTCACGTACAAGCACCGCTTCGGCGGGGTGCTCGAACTCTTGAAGCGCTCCTATGACGATGCTACCTCGAACAACGTGCGCGAATGGGTCGAAGCGTATATGGCAACGAAACCCTGCTCGTCATGCAACGGCGGTAGGCTCAAGAAGGAAAGCCTTGCAATCAAGCTGGAGGATGCCGCAACAAGAAAAAAATACTCCATACACGATGTTGTGAGGTTGTCGATTGACGATGCCGCCGAATTTTTTGATACCTTGAAACTCACCGATCGCCAAATGCTGATCGCAAGTCAGATCGTGAAAGAGATCCGTCAGCGTCTTTCGTTTTTGATCAATGTCGGGCTTGATTACCTCACGCTCGATCGCTCGGCGCGCACACTCTCCGGCGGTGAGGGACAGCGCATCCGTCTCGCAACACAAATCGGCTCACAGCTCGTCGGCGTGCTGTACATTCTCGACGAGCCGAGCATCGGGCTGCACCAGCGCGATAACATGAAGCTGATTGATTCGCTCAAAGCACTGCGCGATATAGGGAACTCGGTCATCGTTGTCGAACACGACAAGGAGATGATCGAGAGCGCTGATTTCGTGCTCGACCTTGGTCCGGGTGCAGGCGAACATGGCGGGCATGTCGTCACCGCAGGACATCCTTCGAAATTAGAACTGCGCAACGACACGATTCAATCGAATGGCAGCGGCGCTGCAGGCCCTTTCGATTCGGTTTCGTACACGGCGCATTATCTCCGGGGCAAAAAGAATATCGAAGTACCGACCAACCGGCGTGCAGGGAACGGAAAAGTTCTTGTGCTGGAGGGTGCGACGGGCAACAATCTCCAAGCCGTCACCGTGCGAATCCCGCTTGGAACGTTCATCTGCATCACGGGCGTAAGCGGCTCAGGCAAATCGTCGCTGATTGGCGAGACGTTGTATCCGATACTCGCGCGCAAATTCTATCAAGCAAAACTCGTCCCCCTCCCCCACAAGAAGATTGACGGCGTACAGTACATTGACAAGGTGATTGACATTGATCAATCGCCGATCGGGAGGATGCCGCGCTCGAACCCTGCAACGTATACGGGCACCTTCACACTTATTCGCGACTTGTTTGCGCAACTGCCGGAGGCAAAGATTCGCGGATACAAGGTCGGACGCTTCAGCTTCAATGTCGAGGGCGGCCGATGCGAGGCATGCGAAGGTGACGGCGTGAAGAAAATCGAAATGAACTTTCTTCCCGACGTCTATGTGGTTTGCGATATCTGCCGAGGCAAGCGTTACAACCGCGAGACGTTACAAGTGCTGTACAAAGGAAAATCCATTGCCGACGTGTTGGATATGACGGTTGCCGAGTCGGTCGAATTCTTCAGCGAAATTCCAGGCTTGCAGCGCAAACTCTCCACACTCAACGAGGTAGGGTTAGGCTACATTCGCCTGGGCCAACAAGCGACGACGCTGAGCGGCGGCGAAGCGCAGCGTGTGAAACTTTCCACCGAGCTTTCCAAAATCGGTACAGGCTCGACACTCTATATTTTGGATGAGCCGACAACAGGCTTGCACTTCGAAGACATTCGCATGTTGTTGAGTGTGTTGAACCGCTTAGTCGAAAAAGGGAACACCGTCATCGTCATCGAGCACAATCTCGACGTGATCAAGACCGCCGACTGGGTAATTGATCTCGGTCCCGGCGGCGGAACCCATGGGGGGCGAATCGTCGCCGAGGGAACACCGGAACAAGTTGCACGTGCCAAGGATTCGATAACGGGAAAATTCTTGCTGAAGGAGCTGATGGCTTGATTCTCTGCTGACCGATTCCTATTTTTTACGCCCAATCTACCGCGACTCCTCTCGCGAGTCAAACGATTCTACACACAAAAACATAAGGGGATGTGTTATGGCACCTGCAACCAGTCGGTATGAGGACAACTATCTCGCCTGCAGTGAGTACGCAGGACAACCAGGAGTTGGCGCGTCGGGACATGAGGGGCTTGTCGCCTTTCGTCACAACAACGGCCAATACTATTTCGCGTGGTACGCTGCGAACGGCAATGTGTTGATGCGTTCAGAAGGGTATCCCACGGCGGCAGCGCGGGATAACGGCATGGCATCGGTTGCACGCAATCGAGACAACGACGCACGATATTCCATCGTGGAGAAAAATGGAAACTGGTTCGTCGTCTTACAAGCGGGCAACTATCAGGAAATTGCTCGGTCGTGTCCATACAAGTCGCGCAGCCAAGCTGAAGCGTTACTTCCACGTAACCGAGTTGTAGCTGATGCGCTTGTAGCCGAATCCACTATGTCCGTCCGTGAATCCGAAGCGCTGCGCTTGAAGAATCAGGCGGAGGAACTGCTCGGGAAGAGCGAAGGCATCTCTGCGCAGAGGCTGTACTAAGAATACTCGTGGGACGGGTTACCAATCCGTCCCACACTCCAGAATCGCTCACCTCGCACGCCAGAATGGTACTGCTTGAGCAACACCGGAGTGTCGCTCTCCATGATTCTTGGAACGCTTCAATAGTTGCCAACGCCTCTCTGTTTCATCAGCCGCTCGATCGCATCTATTTCGCGCGGCACGCTTGCGCTCATATTGATGTAGCCATTCTCGGTGACAAGGATATCATCCTCGAGGCGCACGCCGATGTTCATATACGGCTCAATCCGATTTCGCAGCGATGCAATCTCAGCGTCCGTGTATCCTCCCTCCTTCATCTTGTCGAAAACATCGGGACGGACATAAATCCCCGGCTCGATCGTGAAGCACATGCCGACTTCGAGCGGGCGCGACGCGCCGTTGACGAGATAGTTGCCAACGTCGTGCACCTCAAGCCCAATCCAATGTGAGTACCCGTGGAGTGAAAACATGCGAAAATGTTTTTTGTCCTTGATGAAGCCCAACTGCACAAGCCCGTTGCCAAGCACGGAATCAATAGCATCGTCCATTGCTTTCTTGATCAGGCCCGGTTTCACCAAACGCATTGCAGCGTTTTGCGCATTCAGCACCAGCGAATAAATCTCACGCTGCTCTTTGGAAAATTTTCCATTCACCGGAACAGTGCGCGTAATGTCGGCAGAGTAGTAGCCATACTCTGCTCCGCAATCCATCAAGAGGACCTCGCCATCCTTCATAAAGCGATTATTCTTGTTGTAGTGAAGAATGGTGCTGTTCGGACCCGAACCGACGATGCAGGGATACCCGTTGCGCGGCGAGCCGTTGCGGCGATAAATGAATTCGTGCACCGCCTGAATCTCTGCCTCGTTCATGCCGGGCTGGATGGACTTGATTGCCTCGATGTGCCCGAGCGCTGAAATCTCAACCGCCCTTCGCATTCCCATCCGCAGGTCGCCGTCGCTCTTGATCAAACGCATCTCAGCAAGAATGGGCGCGGGGTCAACGATAGGATAGTTGCCGCTTGCGCGCCGCTCCACAAACAGTTCGCGAATCATTTCATCTGTTTTTGGATTGATGCCGAATGTGTAATACAGCGTCCCGCCGTGCGCAAGATGGCGATGAACGTGCGACCTGAATTCCTCTACCAAGTATGCGGTATCGGCGCCGAATGATCTCATCGCTCCCTCCGGTCCTGAGCGTGGACCGTCGTACGTCTCGCGCCGGCGGTCGCGCTTGCGGACAAACATCACAAACTTATGCCTTGGCGCCGACGGATTGAGAAGAAGAACAGCTTCAGGCTCTTCGTACCCGCTGAGGTAATAGAAGTTGCTCTCTTGGCGATACTCGTATTCCACATCGAGATTCCGGAGGTACTCGGGCTTGCAAGGGAGAATAGCGCAACTGTTCGGCTCCATCTTGCGCAGAAACGCTTGCCGGCGCTCCGCAAAGACGGACATATCGAGTTGAAGGGGCTGTGCAAAGGTGCAGAGCGTAGAGAACACATACACCCACGCTATGCCGATGAGTGTAGTCCTGATCTCTCTCGATCGGGAAGAGGCAAGAGCATTCATTTCTTCTCCATGAGATAATTGATAATAAGGTGTGCATCGTCAAGCGGGTCTGTCGAATGAGGGGAAGCGAACCGCTCGGTGATCTTAGTGGTGAGCCGTGCGGCAGCGCTGCGAACATTCTGCGGCAGTGAGTCATCGAGCGCAAGCGCGCGGAGCTGATTCATGGCGTCAACGCCCCAGCCGCTTCGCGCATGTGCCTGCAGCCAGTACGTGATGGCAATTCCCGCGGCGCGCCGGGCGCAGACTCGGACCATGCCGTCATTACCGATGGTGTGAGCATGCCTGGCTGTTGTAAATTCTTTTTCCATTTGTTGGAGTGCTTCTTCCTTTGTCATACGGCCACTTGATTCGGTTTGGTCACGACGCGACGATGCGAACGTACACAATCGTTGCATCATCATTGAGTTCTCCCTTGCCGGCAAACTCTCGCACAGCATCAAGAGTGGCTGAAGCAACCTCATAACTCGAGCGCATATCATGTGTTGCGATGAGCCTTCTCAATCGCTCGATGCCGAACTGCTCTGCACTTGTGTTCGCGGCTTCGGTCACGCCGTCGGTATAAAGACAAATCGAATCGCCGACATTCATCGGAACGACGACTTCGCCGAACGTTCCCGTGCGTTGCATGCTCAAAGCGAGACTCTGCGTGCGAACTTCCTGCATCGTGCCATTGCTCGTGTGAAGAACGGGCGGATGTCCGGCGGTTGCGATGTGCGCGCACTTCTCATTCCAATCAAGTAAGGCGTACGCGAGCGTGACGAACATTTTTCGTTCTGCAACTTGATGCAACGTCGCGTTCACGTTTTCAAGAACCGCAACAGGTGATGGATCGTGCAAAAGTTGTGAACGCAGTGCGCTCTTCGTCATTGCCGACAAAATACCCGCGCCCATGCCATGTCCCGCAACATCGGCAATGACGACGGCGACGGTATGTTCATCAATCGCAATGACGTCGAAGTAGTCGCCTCCAACATCAGTTGTGGGCACAGTGAGACCTGCGACTTCACACCACTTGTTCTTGAAGACTGCGGAAGGCAACAAGCGCCGCTGGAGCGCTTGCGCAAGTTGCACCTCGGTCTGATAACGAATGCGCTTGTTTCCCTCCTTGTTCAACACAACGAGCCACATAAGGTAGCCCGACGCAAGGAGAACAATTCCCACAACGCCGACAAGTTTGCGCTGTGCGCGAATGTCAGAGAGCTGTGCATTCGTCAAGGTGATTTTATCCGCCTCGACTGTTCCATGTACAGCCGCCTGCTTGCCGACAAAGAATTCAGTAATGTCGTCTGAGAAAATGTTCATAAGTTGAAAAAATAGAAACGACGCGACAAGGAGAACCTTCTTGTGTCCAAACAAAATGAAACTCGCTCCGATCGCGCCGCTCGCTACAATCATGATGATGAACGTTAACGGGTGAATGATCGTGAGCGACGAGTTCATCAGAAATTTGAGCGGACCAATAATGGAAAAGGTGAGAAATACCGCAAGCGCCATCTGTCGGCGAACCCAGGGCTCCATCTTGCCAAAAATATTGTATGGCGCAGTATCAAATCTCTGAGAAGCAGCGGAGTAGTCCACATGGCTTTCACGCCTCCGCAATCTGCGCGACGTTAGCACCCACCCAAACGCCATGCAAACGCCGAGTGCGGCGAATATGAGAGCGAGCGGCAGGTTGTCGCGCCAGAGAACGGAGAACCTTCCCGCCGAATCAATGTGAAATGAGAATGACAGGAGCACAAACAGCAGTGCGTAGATTTTGAATAGATTGTTGAGAATTTTTAGCGTTGTTGGGCTCATTGTGGCTTTGGTTTGTAGAGTCTTTAGACTTCAAAGAGTTTCGGGAGTTGGAGTGATGGAGGTGTGTAGTGATGGAGTTCTCTTATGAATTGCTTACTCCATTGCTCCACACCTCCAATACTCTCTGCGCCGCAAACTCTAAACACTCCACACACTCTCTGAAGTCTACGAACTGAACGCGATAATGTCCATCGTTTCGCTCAAGATCGAGGCTCAGAATTTTTCGTCATGCCAATAGCGCGTCATCTCGAACCAAAAAAAGAGTCCGCGCCAGTTGCCGTATTGCGCGTAATGCTTTTCAATCGTCGAGTCCTGCACCTTGCGCCCGCGCTTGTGCACTCTGTAAAACTGTCGCCGCACCCACGAATCAAGACCGAGATAATCGTATCGCCCGACGAGCTTCATCAAGTTGCCAGCGGCATAGGGTCCGATGCCTTTCAGAGCCAATATGTTCTTGAACAACTGCTCCGTTGGTAACTCCGATGTTCGCCATGATTCAATAGCGAGCTTTCCGGAAGCCACCCGCTGCGCCAACTCGAGCAACGACGGGGACCGGTAGCCTGTCTTGATTTCTTTTCGGAGAAATGCTTCGGACGAACCCGCGAGCGCTTCGGGCGTTGGGAATGAATACGAACCATGGTCGAATTTGTTGCCGAACGCCTGGGTCAAGTTCGTTATCATGATTTTGGTGAACGCCCACGAGCAGTTCGTCGTGCAAATCATCTTGACTGCATCTTCGAACACCGTCGGTGCTCGCAACATTCTTCCTGTTCTCGATGTTGCAATCCACCGGTACTGCGGGTGCCTGCGCGCCATGCGGTAAAACTCGGCGAAGTCCTCATCGAGACGTAGACAGTTCTTAAGCTGCGCTGTGATTTCATTTTTGTCACGCAAGGTGAGCGGAGAGTCTCTTGTTTGTGTTGAACTATAAATGATGTTCTTGTTCGATGAGAGTCTTGCTAACACCAGGGTGTTGTTCGAAAGACTCAAGAGACGCGTCAGTTCTTCTTTGTCGCTGTCGTATGAGAACGGCGGCAGGTCTGCCCAGCCGTGACTATACGCCGTGCGCCAGAAGTTGAAATCTGGCGGCGTTGCTATGCGAAGAATTGCTCTATACATAGAGTATGCTCTTTGTTTTCCACGGTAGAGGAAGTGTTTTTTCACCTGTTATGGTGAAGCAGCAAGATTCAGAACTTAGAGAGGACCAAGTCGTTTGTTGGATACTGCCGCAAGAGTTTGTGCACTGTGAGCATCGCTTCGCGCGGCGACATTTTTGCAAGCGAGCGGCGCAAGTTCTGATGATGCATCGTCGCTTCACCAAACAAGAGCTCTTCGCGCCGTGTCCCCGACAAGGAGAGATTGATAGCAGGAAAGATGCGCTCGTTTGCAAGCTCGCGGTCGAGAACAAGTTCCATATTCCCTGTCCCCTTGAATTCCTGGAAAATCAACTCATCCATGCGCGAGCCCGTGTCAATCAACGCCGTTGCGATAAGAGTCAACGAACCGCCGCCTTCGCACTTGCGCGCCGCGCCAAAGATGCGCTTGGGAATTTCGAGGGCGCGCGCATCAACGCCGCCGCTCAGGGTCCTGCCGCTTCCTCGCTGATGGATGTTGAATGCTCTGCCAAGACGCGTCAGCGAGTCGAGGAGGATGATGACATCTTTCCCGACTTCAACTTTACGTTTAGCGAATTCGAGAACAAGTTGTGCGAGACGCACATGGGCGCCGCGCTCGCTGTCGCTCGAGCTTGCAAAAACTTGTCCCTTGATCGAACGCTTCATATCGGTCACCTCTTCAGGTCGCTCATCAATAAGCAGGACGAGCAAATCCATCGCGGGGTTGTTGTGGCTGATGGCGTGCGCGAGTTGCTGCATCAACATCGTCTTGCCCGCTTTGGGCGGCGAGACGATGAGCGCTCGCTGTCCTTTGCCGACAGGGCAGAACAGATCAACGACGCGCATCGGTATTGTGCCGAGCCGTCCCGCGGGCGATGCGTCTGCGCCTTCAAGCTTGATGACTTCATTCGGCGAAACGACTTCGTGCTCGGAAAATTCGCGGACGTTCAACCAGTCGCGTGGTGCAAGCCCGTTGATGCGCTCGATGGTGGTCACCTCGGGAGATTTGCCGGCTTTCTCCTCTGCTGTCCCCTCGATAAAGACAGCGGGGCGAAGCTGGAATTGATGCGTCAAGCGTGGCGATAGAAAAGGATCGCCCGACGATGGCTTCATCGTCAGCGAGATGGTGCG
>CAYUFU010000042.1:0-3433 GCA_964444145.1 uncultured Chitinophagales bacterium | reverse complement strand
CGGTGTTCCGATGCCTCCAACTGATGTACACTCCACCGCTGCCGAGCACGAGCATAATCATGGCTTGCACGAGCGTGCGGTATTTGATCGTTCCGCTCAACGCCGCAATGGAGAAGAAATACAAGCCGATAAAGACAATGAGGACGTACACGCCCGACATGATGTGGCGCGCCCGTGCGTTATTCTGCGGCGTATCGGCAGAGAGTGCACGGTTGTACCAGAGCAAGCCTCCTATCGCAACAAGATCGAGCGCCGCGAAGATGAGCCAGAAATTCCTATATGCCATCGGTGCATCGGCGCTTGCGATCATCGGCTTCATCATCGCCTCATACATGACACCGCCGACACTCGAGCCGATGAGACTGCCGATGACGCCGTAGAGAAACGCGTAGCCCATGTACACGGCTTTCTTGTCGGCGGGCGCGACGAGTCCGATGTAACTGTAATACTTTGGATGCGCGGTCATCTCGCCGATGGAGAAGACGGCAATGCCGAGAATGAATATCCACACGTTCGACGCGAACGCGAGGCAAAGAAAGCCGAGCGCGCCAATGACCATGCCTGAGGTCATCGTCAGCAGCGGATTGGTATCTTTGACGATGCGACTGACGAGCACTTGCAGCAGAATAATCGTGCCCGCGTTGATGATGGTAACGAACTCCGCGTCGAACGTGAGCGGAATGCCGAGCGCCGTAAAGAGATTATTCATCGGCGTGGGGTCAACGAAGTCGCGCAAAAACCAAAGCACCGTGCCGAAATTCTGGAAATACAAAATCCAAAATCCTGAGTAGATGAGAATCATCAGCATAAAGCGCGCATCGCCCAGGACCATTGCCGCACCCGTGAGCACATCCTTGAGACTTTTCGTGCTTTCGGGTTTAGGGGGGTCTCGATAGAAAAAAATCGTCGGAATGAACATAAGGGCACAGTAGAGCGACGAGGCGATGAACACATAGTTCCAGGAAAACCCTTTGATGTAGCTGACAACCAGCGGCGCGAGAAACGCCCCGAGGTTGATCATCCAATAATAAATTCCAAAGCCGAAGCCGGAATTGCTTTCGTTCGTCGTGCGAGCCAGCGTACCCGAAATGATAGGTTTGAACAATCCCGCGCCCGTCGCCATCACGAGAAGCGATGCGAACACGATGCCGTACGCCGATACTTGTCCGCTCAAAAAGTATCCCGTGCTCAGGAGTGCGAACGCGACGAGCAGCATGCGCCGATAGCCGTAACGGTCGGCGAGCGCACCCCCGAGTATCGGCACGATGTACGTCAGCGCGTACACGAGGGCTTGCAAGAAGCCGACCGACTCTTCGCTAAAGCCAAGCCCTCCATCAGAGACTTTGTCCGTGAGATAAATCGCGAGCACGGAGTTCAGTCCGTAATACGCTGCACGCTCGAACAACTCCATGATGTTCGCAACCCAAAAGACGCGAGGAAAGGAACGTAGGAGAGAAGGTTGTTGTCCTGTCATATACTTACAATCCTAAGCAGAGCGGAGGATACTTCTCTTAGTGATTTGCATGTTGTTTCTGGTCTCTTCGTGAATGGTAAAACACGCCGCGCCGTCAATCGTTACCGTTACGGTGCGACCGAGAGGATTTTCTTGATCGCGTTCTCGGTTGCGTTCAGTGTTCCCGATGCAGGGAGGCGTGGTATCAGCACCGCCCAGTTCTTGTCCTTCGCAAAGATTTCCTTGAACAAAGGAAGCGATTGCTCGACCTTACCGACGTTCACAAGCGCAACGGCGTGCCAGAATTTCATTTCGAGATTGTCGGGGAACATTTTTTCCGCGGCGCCGTATTCGCGCAACGCTGCCTCGACGTCGTTGTGCTCGACAGCGAGGTCGCCGCGATTCATATGCTCATATGCGCGGTGCACCGTGACCAAGCGACGCAATTCTTTCAAGGGTTGCTCATGGTCTTCCACGCGCAGCTCCATCACCCGATCAGCCCAGGAACGCCCGGTGGATGTTGCCTTCACGATCAGGATTGCCGCCGATTGTTTGCCGCGAATGTCCCCGCCTGCGGCTTCCGCCGCATCGAGCGCGGCGAGCATGCGTTCTGCAAGATCGCCCGTTGCAGTTTCGAATGCTTTTGCCATTGCGCCCCAAATCCTATCGTTGAGCATCAGGTTTGCCTGAACGGAATAATTCCTTCCAACGATATGGCCGGCACCTTGAATGCATTTCGTGCCGGTGTGTGCAGCGACGTTTCCTCGCGTATCAATCATTGCTACTTGCCGCACATCTCTTCCTTCGTCAGATGCAAGGAGTGATTGCAGCGCTTGGTTCGCGCTTTTTCCTGTGCGCATCAATTCAAGCCCGAGCGGGCCGTACGCAGGGTCAACGAATGATTGTGTTGCAACAGCTCCGACTCCAGCTTCTGCCCACGTAACAAGTGAGCCGACGCTGAACCAATGCGATTGCACCGCAACTCCCATCTCGCCCGTCATCGTGTCTCGTGCAACAATGGAGTACGTATGCACGGGACGAGCAAAATCCTGTGCGAGCGTCACGGACGAGAACAACAGTGCTAACAGAGCAATTACGTTACGCATCGTAGGAGTCCTTTCTTGACGTAATCGGCAGAAGAATACTTAGCGGCTGAATTGTGTAACAAGCCGCGATACTTCATCAATAGTCGTGAGAATCGGAGCCAGCGTTTGCCATGATTGAAGTCGCAGTCGCTTGAGTTGCAGCTTCAGCGGCACGTGCTTCGTGGCCGAGTCTAATGCGATGATGCGCTCTTCTCGATTCACAAGACTCGTGCGCAGAGACTTGAGCATTGCATCCCACTCGGCATTGACGGCTGCAAGAACCGCATTGCATGCGTCACGACGACGTGCTGCTGCCCTTGACTCGGCGGCTTCGACACAAACTGAATCGAAGACACCCTTGGGACCGACTTTAGGACACCCGACGATCTCATAGTCAAGCAGTTCGCCGATATGGCGAACGGCTGCGAGCAGACTATCGGTCGTTCTTTGCGTGAGACGTTGTAGTCGCGCAACAAGCGAATCTCGTTCTGCATTCACCTCGTGCTGAAGCGAGCGATACTCACTCATCTCCCTCGGCGGCACGGACGCAAGCCGTTTGGGAGAGCCAAACCGAATGGAGTCCCTTTCGAGTGCCGATTGTTCGTTGAATGCTCGCAGACGCAAGTCGCGCTGCCACCGCACGGCGAGCGTGTCAGTATCGTTCGGACACCGACTCAATGCCTCGTTCGTAGTTCTCGGGACCGAGGGCATTGCGGAGAGGAATGTCGCTGGAGTCTTCGGTTGAGTTTGTACCGGTGTCGCAATGAGGCAAATCGTGAAACACACTACGAAGAATTTTCTCTTCACAAGAAATAAAACTGGTTCGTGAAACTGCGGACTCTTGGCGTTCGATTTGCCGCTTAATGGTACGAAGCATCTCCCTGCGAATCAAGCC
>CAYUFU010000041.1:29146-32095 GCA_964444145.1 uncultured Chitinophagales bacterium | reverse complement strand
AATTCCTTTTCAGTAAATTTCCAAGACAGACTTGGCGGCTTTGCGGCTTTGCGTGGTGCTAAATCGGGTTTCAGGTGTTTTGTGCGCCTTGCTACTCCAACCGCTTTTCCGTAAGTTGAGTGCAACTGTGAATCGAAATCTCCCTTTCTACTGAAGGTCAACATCCTTTTTCGTCACTTCATACTGCTTGCGATGGTGATGCAACCCATGGTTGCTCAAGAGGAGCCGATGACAAACCTCGACGTGATGCGGTCGCTTGCGGAGAGAATCGGAAGTGAAGTCGTCCGTTCGGCACGGATAGAAGCCGGTACAAAGATCATCACCTCTGTGCTTCCGCAGGAAACGGCTTGGTATATCGAAAGCGCAATCGCAAACGGAATAAGAAAGGAAGGTGGCGTAATCGTCGGAGATTCTCTTCCGTCTGTTGTGGCTGAATTTGGCATCGTCAGCGGCTGGGTTGCCTACACGAATATCAGGCGCGACGGGTTTTTCGGGGAGAAATTCGTTGACCGGCATGTAGGCTTGAGACTGACCTCGAAGGTTACGAAGGCGGGAACGATTCTCTGGAGCGGCGATGTTGAGGAGTCAGCAGCCGATACAGTGCGTGTTGAGGAGATTCAAAGGCTCGAATCGCCGACCATCCCGATGACGAAGGGCGCGCTGCCGAGCGAAGGGTTTTTTTCCCATGTTGCCGAGCCCCTGATTCTCATCGGTTCAATTGCAGTTGCAGTGCTACTCTTGTTCAATGTGCGGAGTTAGATTGAAAGAACCATTGTTATCAAGCCTCCTGGTGTTCTCTATAGTGCTGATGCTCGTGTTTGGAGCATGCAGCTCGCAGGAGGTGACAACCGCGCTCTCTGCGGAAGAACGGTACGCAAAAGCCAAAGCCCTCTTCGACAACGGCGATTATCTCGATGCAATCAACGAGTTCAACATCATCACGCTGCAATATCAGGGAAGCTCCGTGGCCGCCGACGCGCAATTCTATCTTGCGGAATGCCGTTTCAAGCGCGGCGAATTCCTGCTCGCATCGTATGAATACCAAACGCTTCGCCGCAACATGCCTACCAGCCCGCGTGCCGAAGAAGCGATGTACAAACTCGGCCTGTGCTACTACAACATCTCGCCCAAGTCGAAATTAGACCAGCAGTACACACGGCGTGCAATTGACGAATTGCAAGCGTTCGTGGAATACTATCCGAAGAGCACACTCGTTCCCGATGCAACCGCCAAAATTCAGGAACTGAACACGAAGCTCGCCAAAAAAGATTACGAGGCAGCACAACTCTACGCGACGATGGAATACACCAAAGCCGCACTCGCCTACTACGACAACGTCATCGAGAAGTACCACGACACCGAGTATGCGCCCCTGGCGTACTTGGGAAAAACGGAGTTGCTAATTGCGCGCAAGAAGTTTCGCGATGCAAAAGTTGAGATCACGAAGTTCATCGAAAAATTTCCAAACAGCGTTTTGCGTTCCCGTGCGGATGCACTCAATGAGCAGATTGACGCGGGTTTGAAGAGCCTCCCATCGGCAAGCGGGAAAGAGTCCGGCGATCGTCGCACCGGATCGCCCGAAGCGAATCTTCTCCAGACACGGTAATGGCCAACGATCCCGCAGAAAGACCCCGCTACGTTAGAGATTCTCAAGTCTATACGACCGAGCTTGTTCTGCCCAACGATACTAATCAGTTGGGCAATTTGTTAGGCGGACGGCTAATGCATTGGATTGACATTGCAGCGGCGATTGCGGCGTATCGCCACTCCGGACGGGTGTGCGTGACTGCGTCGGTTGATGAAATAAATTTTCACGACCCCATTCGCTTGGGTGAGATTGTCGTGCTGCAAGCCTCGGTGAATCGCGCGTTCAATACTTCGATGGAAGTCGGCGTGTTGGTGACTGCGCATAACACCCTGGGAAAAGAGAGCCGTACGCGGCGTGCGAACAACGCGTATCTGACCTTCGTTGCGATTGACGATACGGGAAAGCCGACACGGGTTCCTCCGATCGTTCCTGAGACGGAGGATGAACGCCGCCGCTTCGATGAAGCGCTCGAGCGGAGAGAGCAGCGGCTCGCTCACAGGCAAAAGTTCTAACGCCAAAATATCTCACGCTTTCGTGTGAGGCTGATCGGATTTCAGGGAAAGAGTGACACATATTCCAGTTGGATACTATTCTCAGATTTGACTTCCCCCGTCTCTCCGCGGTGCGCAAGCGTTTTGCGATCAGCGTGTTTTATTGTCAACTGCTCTGCGCGCACGCAAGTTTCTCCCAACGCTCCCTCACGTCATTCAATCAGTTGACGGATCTTGCTCTCGGCTATGTGCCGCAAGGTCTAACGGTCGGCATGAACCAATTCAACAAAACAGAGATAGCCGTGCTCACCTCCTCACAGCCGGCGATTCACCTGTACGAGATAGCCTCGAATGGTCGTCTCACGAACGTCGCAAGTTTGAAGACGCAATCCCGCTACAAGTTCATCGCGGCAGCGGATCTCGACGGTGATGCGACATCGGAATACATCGCGCTCTCGACCGAAGGCACTTCACTTTCTGTTCTACGCCGCTCCGGTGTGAGTGCGTACGCATTCGAAGAGTACAGTATCGCGCTCACCGCAATTGCAGAACAATGCTGCGTTGTGGATTTGAACAATGACAAGCGGAAGGACATTCTCCTCTACGGAAAAACAAGCTCCGGCGGACGCGTCCTGCTCGGTCAAGCGGATGGTACCTTCAAAACCGGACCGACACTTTTTCCGGATGTATCTATGAGCGCTGTAGCGACGACGGATATCAATGCCGACGGGATTAGCGATATTCTCGCGCTGAACTGGCTCGCGAACCAACTGACGGTGTATTACGGCATCGGCAGGCTCGTGTACACTGAACAGGTTGCCGTCCAACTGCCTGAGGAGCCTTTGGATCTTGCCGTGACAAGCGTGAGTG
>CAYUFU010000041.1:13646-29046 GCA_964444145.1 uncultured Chitinophagales bacterium | reverse complement strand
ACTGGGCGCTCGCCGATGTTGATGGCGATCGGCAGACTGATTGTATCATGATTGATACGATGACGCGACGCCTAATTGCATTGTTCAACAACGCAACGGGCGGACGGTTTTCATTTGAACACTGTGTCGGCGTTGCCCCTCAGGGGTTGATCATCGGTGATTTCAACGGAAGCGGTAAACTCGACATCGGCGTACTCAATTCAGGCTCGGCGAGCCTTTCCATTCTGACTAACGAGGGGAAGGGAAGATTCTCGGGACAAATTGTTGTGCCGCTTGGCGAAAACCCGACGGCGGGTGTAACGGTGGTCCCCTCGTCGCGTCGTGAACGAATACTCGTCATTTCCCACGTCTTGGACGATCGAGTGACAATCATGAGTCTTGCCAATGATCTGGTAGAGTCAAAATCGCTATCCGTTCCGACGGGGCTTGAGCCGCACGTTTTGTTCGCTAAAAAAGAAAGCGATCGTCTCCAGTTTGTGGTTCGCTATCGCAACGCCAAGGATCGGTCGTACTTGCTTTCGTCCTTCGAGCAACTCAACCAGCGGCAGTTTGTCGAGCGAGGGTTTCGCTCGACCCTGCCGACAAAAATTCTTGCCTTGAATGCAGCGGAACATAACTCCGGCTACGAGCTGCTGTTTGCGACAAACGACAAGCGGACAACCACGATTTCGCAAGCGCTCTCCGAACCGAACCTCGAATTCAAATCTGCCAAGCCGCAGTTTTCTTATGCGGATTCAACTGCTGCAACGCGGTGGATTCTCAGCGCGTACATCAACAATGACACGGTCAAAGATGTTGCCATTGGCTTGGACGCACCGCGCAATGCGATAGGGATTTGGTTCGGGAAGAACGCCGCGCGCGACTCTCTCGAATGGTTCGAAGGAGTTCAACCGGTGAGCGACGAGGCAATCATTATCGAGGATGTGAACAACGACCGGATCGTTGACCTCGTCTGGCTCGACGGTATCCGCCGCGCTGTGCTGGCAATGTACGGTGCAGATCGGAAGCCGTTTCGTCCGCCTGTAGTTGTCGCGCCTGCCGAAGGTGTCCGGGCAATTCGTGTTGCACCGCTGCGCACAATTGACGAACTCGATTTGGTCCTGGCAAACGGCGAGCGAGGAACAGTCTCGGTGGTGATGAATCCATTTAGCAAATAGGGGAGGGCATGCAGAAGATTGCCTGGACAATAATGCTGGCGACGATGAGCTGGACTGCGGTGGCCGGTGATCAGTCGCGCCGCCAAGCCTACGAACGACTGCAAAGCCGTTGGATGGGGGAGCAACCGCTTGATGTGCCGAACAAGTGTGGCCTGCCCGTGCTTACCTTCGCGGCTGCCAATCCTGCTGAAGTTCAGAAGCTTGGGATTCAACTACGGGCGTTGTATTCGCGCCCGACAACACAAAAAAGTATTCTGCGCGGGAGTTTTCGTATTCACTATGACACAACCGGAGGCAACGAGCCGGCAATGTTAGACGCCCAGTATCGTCGCATTCCAAACAGCGCAAACCAATTGGCAGACTCCGTCGGTGCGATTGCGAATTACTGTTTGCAATACGAGCGAGATGTGCTGGGCTATCTTCCCCCGCCATCGGATGGCGGCGCCGGCGGCGGAACGGAGACAGATATCTACCTCCAAGACTTGGGAAGCACATACGGTCTGACGACGCCCGAGAATCCGATCAACAACAAACCCGACGGCGGAACGTTTACGAACTTTATTACCATTGACAACGATTTTGAGTTCGTCACTCCCGACAGTAACAAAGGACTGCCGGGCTTACGCGTGACGCTTGCGCACGAACTACACCATGCAATCCAAATCGGCAATTACGGCTATTGGGCAAACGATATTTTCTTCTATGAAATAACTTCCGTTTGGATGGAGGACGCTGTATTCACCGGAGTCAATGATTACCTTCAGTATCTTCGTTCGGCGAGTGGACATTTCCGCCATCCGGAGCTTTCGTTCATGACGAATGACTTCATCATGTACAGTCGCGGCATTTGGGGACACTACGTTGCCAAACGCTTTGGACGCGATGCAATGCGCAAGTGTTGGGAAGAAGTGCGCAACGTCCGGCCGCCGCTGGCGATTGATGCCACGCTGTTGCACCATTATCGTGTTTCATTTCGCAATGCGTTCGTCGAATGGTCAACGTGGAACCGGTTCACGTCAACTCGCAGTGATACCGTGCTCTATTATCCCGAGGCTCATTTGTATCCGAGGGTCGTTGGTGTGGCAGTTGATTTCACTTCATCCACACGAAACGTTTCCGGAGCAATGCGAGCGTTCGCAGCGCAATACGTTGATATTGACACTCGTGTTGACAAATTTCCCATTGTGAATCTCAATCTGGATGCTGCCCTGAACGCACCCAACACCGAGTTTTCGTATACGCTGCAACTTGCGACCACGAAGCTGGATGAATCGTACTCCATGATTGGTGATCGCGTCTTTGCCAAGCTCGCTGTGTCCGACGCCGTTAACTGGTTTATGCCGGGGGCAGTAGGTTCAGCATCGCCGTTCCCGAATCCATTCCACGCAAACGGAAAATCGGTTATCAGTTTTCCTTCGCCGACGACAGCAAGCGGTACCCTTTCCATTTTTACCTTGAGCATGGACCTTACGCACATCTCCTCGACATTCCCCAAAAGCATCAATGGGATGAATGTGTTTCAGTGGAATGGAACGAACGAGAACGGCGACGTTGCCGCGTCGGGGGTGTATTTCTACGTGATTGACGCGGGCGGGGAGCGAATCGTCGGCAAATTTGCGCTGCTGAGGAAGTGACGTGTCGCTCCAGCTTACCGCCGCCAACCTAAAAAAAGTGTTCAACCGCCGCGTCATTTTTCAGAACATCTCCTTCTCCGTTCAGCAGCAACAAACGCTCCTAATCACCGGTCGCAACGGCTCCGGCAAATCCACCCTCGTGAAAATTCTCAGCGATGTGCTTTCCCCAACCGACGGCACGGTCTCAATCTCACCGCTCGACGCTGCGAAGAATTTCCAGCGATCGTCCGTCATTGGACTCGTCTCGCCGTATCTGCAAATGTACGATGAGTTTTCGGCGGAAGAGAACTTGCACTACGCTCTCGCGATTCGGGGCATGGAGAGCGACACGAACCGCATTCATGCACTACTCAAGAAAGTATTCCTCTTCGAGAGGCGCAACGACGCAGTGCGCACGTTCTCGTCGGGCATGAAGCAACGAATGAAGTACGCGTTCGCACTGATTCACAATCCTTCGATTCTCATTTTGGATGAGCCGACCTCCAACCTTGATGTGGAGGGAATCGCAATGGTGAAGCAAATCATGAGCGAGCAGATTCAACATGGCATTCTCATCGTCGCGACAAACGACTTGTCGGATGTTGAACACTTTGATGTCCAAGTGGATTTGAATGGACAGCGATAAGGTGAAACGAAGCTGGCTGCGTTCAGCGATGAGCGTTTTTCGCAAAGACGTTCGCTCCGAGTTGCGGACACGCTACGCGATCAGCGCACTCGCAATGTTCGTCGTGACGACCATTTCCGTCATCGTGTTCGCGCTGGGAAGCGAAGGCGCTCCCATAGATGCACTGTCGGGAATGCTCTGGGTCGTGATTTTCTTTGCGGCGATGTCGGGGCTGTCGCGTACTTTCGTGAGCGAAGAGGAACGCGGCACCACCATGACGCTGCAGCTTCTCACCGAGCCGAGCGCAGTCTACGTCGGCAAGTTGATGTTCAACCTGGTTCTCGTCGTCGGTGTGAACATGTTGACTGTTGCGCTCTACATGGTGTTCCTCGATGGCTTCGTCATCAAGAACGCGGTGATCTTCTGGATTGCAATTGCACTTGGCAGCATCGGGCTTGCTGCCGCGTCAACGATCATCGCTGCAATCATCGCCAAGGCGAATGCGAAAGGAACGCTCTATCCAGTCTTGTCGTTTCCGATATTGATTTCGTTGTTGCTTACCTGCATCAACGCGACGCGGCTTGCAGCGGAGGGCGCGTTCCTCGACGAAGCGTTGGGTGAATTTCAGTTCCTCCTTTCGTATATTGTCGTCGTTGTAACTGCATCGTTGTTGTTGTTCGAGTACATCTGGAAGGATTGATGTTCAAAACGATTCTCTTCTTGTGGATGACTGTCGTGATTGTGCTGGCACTCGGTTTACCGATGGCTGCACAGCCGACTGTGTGGCAATTCCCCATCATTCCTGCGCTTGAAGAAAAAGCGCGTATCATGTTCTTCCATGTGCCGACAGCGTGGCTTAGCGCGCTCGCATTCGTCATGAGCATGATCTACGGCATCAAGTATCTACGTAAGAAGAATTGGGAAGACGACATCAAATCGGCGGCAGCGGCAGGTTTGGGGTTTATGTTTTGTTTTCTTGCGACGGCGACGGGAGCAATTTGGGCGAAGTTCAGTTGGGGGACGTTCTGGAATTGGGATCCGCGGCAAACCTCAATTTTTATTTTGCTCCTGGTCTACGGTGCCTACTTCGCGCTCCGCTCGGCAATCGAAGTCGAGGAGAAGCGGGCAACGCTCGCCGCAGTCTATGCAATTATCGCCGCGGTGACGATGCCGTTCTTCATGTTCATCATGCCCCGTATTTTGGCCAGCCTGCATCCCGAGCCGCTGCTCAATGCGCAAGGCAACGTTCACATGAACCCGACGATGCTGATTGTGTTCCTCAGCTCCCTCGCGGGTTTTACCGGCGTGTACTATTGGATGTGGAGATTGCAAGTGCGAGCGCAAACTCTTTTATCGAAGCAAATGGCTTGAGGAAACCACGTGGGAGAATTTCTCGCTCAGAATGCATTGTACATTGTGCTCATCGTCGTGCTCGTTGTTTGGCTTGGGATCTTTGGCTACTTGAATCGCATTGACAGCAAATTGAAAAAACTCGAAAAGGAATAGCAGAGGAGAATAGCATGAAACCAAAAGTCATCGTTGGTGCAATCATCGTCGTCGGCTTTATCATCTTCGGCTCGTACTCGTTTATGGAAAGCAATGTCGAGTACACTGATGTCGCAGGGGCAATGGCAAAGCGCAAAAAAGTTCAGCTGAAGGGAGAATGGAACAGAGACCGGGAGTCGTCGTTCGACGCGAAGAGCTCGACGTTTACATTCTACCTGAAAGACGAACACGGAAAAGAATGCAAAGTCGTGCTCGAGGGCGCGGCGCCGAACAACTTCGAGCTTGCGACCAGCGTCGTCGCGAAGGGCCGCTACCTCGAAGACAAAGGCTACTTCCACGCAACCGAAGTGCTGACGAAGTGCCCCTCGAAGTATGAGGCGACTGCGGAGGAAGTGAAGAAGAGTACGTAGAACAGATAGCGAATGAACGTCTGAACGCGGCGTCAAGGAAAAAGCCGCTCAACAAAAGTAACCCTGGATTGGATGTTACTTGCGAAAGTACTGTTTGGCATATGGTCTCTGCATCCTGCTAGTTCATCTGCCAATAGTAGGCTCGGCTCAGCCGTTCCGCGAAACGAAACTCATCGCACCTGATGCCGCAGAATTTGACCAGTTCGGCGCCTCTGTCGCGATCTTTGGCAATTGGGCTGCAGTTGGCGCGCCTGGTCGCGACGAACGCGGGGAAAACTCTGGCGCTGTGTATATCTTTAGAAAGAGCAACGGACGGTGGCAATTCAGTCAAAAGCTGTTAGCACACGACGGAGCCGCTGGTGATGGCTTTGCGACTCTAGCTATGGAAGGGGAATACTTGGCTGTTCGTGGTCACTCACAGCACAATGGAGTGAGGAGTGGTGCTGTGTATATTTTCAAGCGGATAGACACGACTTGGATTCAGATGAGAAAAATTGGACCAACGCCTGCAGTGCGTGATGCTTTTTTTGGTGGATCAATTTCGCTAAAGGGCGAATACCTACTTATTGGAGCAGAGCTCGATCGCGAAGCGAACACGCAAACGGGAGCTGCGTATGTGTTTAGAAAGTCCGGAGAGGATTGGGTTCAAGAAGCGCGACTCCTTGCATCGGACCGGAGAGAGAGGCAATGGTTTGGGTACACCGTTTCAATACTTGATTCATTGGCACTTGTCGGCGCACCGTATGACAGCAATAAGAATGGAGAGTTTGCGGGTGCAGCATACTTGTTCCAAAAATCAGGATCGGTATGGGGAGAGAAGGCAAAACTGATCCCTTCGGGCGGCCGTCCAGAAGGTTTTGCCGGATGCGTCGCGATGGAAGCGGAGCACATTGTTATAGGAGCGCCAAACACTATAGTGGTCTCACGTCCGGGGGTGGTATATGCTTTCGGACCGACGCTAGATCAACGGCAAACGGTATCAGCTCGTGACGGAGTTGATCGCAATGCCTTCGGGGTGCGCCTCACTGTTCGTCGCGACTGTCTCATAGTCAAAGCCTCAGGCGATACAGCGCAGGGAGTAGGCTCAGGAGCGGCGTATTTGTTCTCATTCGAAAACAGCGTTTGGAGTCAGATCCACAAATTTCAGGCAAGCGACGGCGCTGCCGGCGCGAACTATGGTGAGTGCGCGATGTTCGACTCCACAGTGATTATTGGCTCGCTGAATGCGAGGGTGGGAGGATTGAGACTTGCTGGCTCCGCGTATGTTTACGAACCCTTCGTTGTTGATGTACATGAAAGTGTTTCATTGCCTTCAACAGTTCAATTGTTCCAGAACTATCCGAATCCGTTCAACGCGAGCACAAAGATTAGATATCAAGTGGCAGAGGTACTGGGCCAGAGGTCAGAGGGCAACCATATTTCACTGAAGGTGTTCGATGTGTTGGGTCGTGAAGTCGCGATATTAGAAAAAGTAGTGAAACAGCCCGGTGAGCATACTGTTACGTTCGATGCCTCAGAGCTCTCGAGCGGCGTTTACTTTTACAGAATTCAGTCAGGAGCGTTTACTGCAACGAGGAAGATGCTTGTAGCAAAATAGTGCCATTTGTGGAATACAACGTTAACACTATGATTTCCCGCGTTCCTTGAATCCACAGTCACGCTTATAGGAGAAACAACTACGAAAAAGATCGGTCTATTTTTCCTCTGTGGTTTATGCTTCTCGTGGGCAGCGCCCGCCCAAGAAGGAGAGGGGTCTGCGCCGAATAATGAGTTAATGATGCAAACCATAAATGCGTCAGGGTACACGACGCAATATGAATTAGTGCCGATTGGGACAGTGCACTGTTGGAACACTGCATGCAACTACAGCGTGCATTCCAATTCGCCAACCCAGTCAATGACCCTTTCTGGTAACGTACTGTGCGGCCATGTTGGTTTTGAAGTTCGCGCGTGCGGTCAGGGAGATCATCAGGTCGTTTACGGATGCGCGAGAAGCGCGAACGGGGTGCGCGCGCTTCGTTATGGCCTATACAAAATCAACATTTATGTTGCCAATCAGTTGCAGCGGCACTTCTACTATGATACGCGCGATTGTGGACTTGTGAACAGCGCCTGCGGCAACTGTAATGGGAACGATATCACCATCCGTTATGATGTTTCGAACGACATCGTTTGGTGGAGAAACACATTTACCACTGACGAAAACTACCCGAGTACTCCCGCTTGGGCACAGCTAAGCAATGCTCAAATTCTTACATACGGGGCGATCAAAGATTGCTCCCCTCGCTGCTTTCAGCCCTTTTGGCAAAACGGGCTTGTTCTGATAACCAAACTTGGCAATCAAGGCTACCATGTTCCTCATTTGGTATGGGGTCCATACTCAGCGTTTACTCCCACAGGCTACAAGGTCTACTGGGCCTCGACAACAGGGGGGCCTCCAACGCAGTTCAATCTTCTCGCTGATCTTAGTAGCAGCACCACAGAATACACACATCAAGGAATACCTGTTGGTGGACCATATCGTGCGTATTACAAAGTCCAAGCCTATACTGCCAGTCAACAATCAAGTTTCACCAACACGGCAGATATTGATTACGGAAATTTTCAGAAACCAAGTAATGGCGACATCCGACGTGACTCATTCGTAAAATCGCCGACCATCGTCTATCCAAATCCATTTAACCCTAACGTAACAATTCAATTCCAATTGGTGAAGGACGGTCATGTTTGGCTAAAGGTCTTTGACATCTTAAGGCGTGAAGTGGCAACACTTGCCGATGGCGTCCACAAGGCCGGAGACCATAGTGTTGTTTTTGCCGCCGACAGGCTTCCCAGTGGAGTGTACTATTACGAACTACGCACGAATGAGGGCGCGCATTCGGGCAAGATTGTGCTCGGACGTTGAAAGAGACGCGCGTAATCGTTCTTTAACATTCAAGGTTTTTTATGCTTGGTGGAATTTTTGTGAAGTTGGCTTTCCTCACCTGTCTCGTGGCTGTTGCTGCGTTTTACGACAATCACAAACGTGGCAATGCAACAGCTCTCACACTTGCGCGCATCGCGTTTCATTCGACGGTTGTGCTCATCCTTCTTATTTCTGCACAGCAACTCTATAACATCCTCACGCACGATTTCCGTTACACGTACGTGTGGAGCTATAGTTCGCGCGACCTTTCGACTCCGTTGCTTATCTCTACATTTTATGCCGGGCAGGAAGGAAGCTTCATGCTTTGGACGTTGTTCACCGCACTGGTTGGAGTTTTTCTTCTCTCAGACTCATCGCGCAAAGGCTATGAGCCTCAAGTAATGACCGTGTACAGTTCGATACTGCTCTCGCTCATCCTCATGATGGTGGTGAAAAATCCCTTCGAGTACATCTGGGAAAAGTGGCCCGGCGAAGTCGCCGTGGGGCATACACCTGCAGACGGGAGAGGATTGAACCCGCTATTGCAAAATTATTGGATGGTAATTCATCCACAAGTGCTCTTCAGCGGGTTCGCAGCGATGGGTGTTCCGTACGCGTATGCCATTGCAGCGCTCATGAAGCGCGACTACACAAATTGGATCAAACCCGCGACGCCCTGGATTGTGTACGGTGCGACGGTGCTTGGCTGCGGCATCATGATGGGGGGCTTTTGGGCATACGAAACGCTCGGCTGGGGCGGCTACTGGGGTTGGGACCCGGTTGAAAACTCCTCGCTTGTGCCATGGCTTTTTTCTGTCGCAACAATTCACACGATTCTTACGCAGCGAAAGAGCAACACGATGGTGAAGACGAATCTCGTGCTTGCGATGCTCTGTTTCATTACGGTGCTCTACTCCTCGTTCCTGACGCGAAGCGGCGTGCTTGGCGAAACATCGGTGCACTCGTTCGTGGACCCCGGTATGGCGGTGTACTGGTTCCTTCTCGGTAATATTGTTTTCTTCATCGGCCTCGGCGCATACATGATGATCGCGAAGTGGAAGGAAATGCCTCATGACCTTCCGGAGTTTAGCTCGGAAGTAGGAGAAAAGAAGCACTCTTTCTACTCGCGCGAGTTTGCCCTTTTCCTCGGCGCTTCAGCAATCGTTGCTTCGGCAGTGTTGGTCACGGCAGGAACATCCGCACCTCTCATCAGTAATATCCTCGAAGGCAAAGCCTCCGCGATGGATATTGCATTCTATGTGAAGACGAATCTTCCCATCGGCATTGTCATCGGCGTGCTCGCAGGAATCGGGCAATTGCTCTGGTGGAATAGAACGGATCTCCGCAGTGCACTGAACTTGATGCTCGTCCCCGCTGCGATCAGCGTTGTCGGAACGCTCGCGTCGTTACTGATTCTCGGTCTTGAGTTGAATGAATGGAAGGACTGGTTGGTTCCGTTGTTCGTGTTCGGTGCAATCTTCGCGTTGGCAGCCAATCTGCAAGTGGGGTGGCGTATCGTGAAGGGCAATCCAAAATACGCCGGCGGTTCGATAGCACACATCGGTCTTGCGATTATGTTTCTTGGCTTTGTCGGCTCGGCAAAGTATGACAACAAAGAAACCCTCTCGCTCGCGCAAGGCGAACCTATGCATTGCCTCGACGGATACAAACTCACCTACACGGGATACAAACCGATTGAGAACGGAAAGAAGTACGCGTTCGAGGTGAAGGTCGAGCACAAGGACAAGCACTTTACAATTGCGCCGATCATGTACAAGAACAATGAAGACATCATGCGCAATCCCGACATTCTGAACTTGGTGACAAAAGACTTCTATCTCGCACCCCTTTCATTGGAGCCTGCCGGAAATCAAGACAAGGGAATGCAGACTCTCTCGTTCAAAAAGGGAGAAACGAAAAAGGTCGGCGAGCTCGAGGTCACGTTTATGGATTTCAATTTTCCTGTAGACCAAAAGGCGGCAATGCTCGAAGGGAGAGAAGTGAAGATCGGCGCTACACTCGCGATAAAGCAATATGGAAAGAAGCCGGCTGAGATAACTCCCTCGAAGGTCATCAGCCAAGGTGAAGCAACGGATATCCCGGCGACCTTCGAGGGAACACACCAGTTCACGCTCATGAACATGAAGCCGGACAAAGAGAACAAAGAAAACTCCGCCGTTGAAATCGGGTATGCGGATTTGCGTGTTACTTCCGCAGCAAAGAAAGCGGATGTGTTGGTCGTTGAGGCGAGTGTAAAGCCGTACATCAATCTCGTCTGGTCGGGAGTGATCGTACTGCTTGTCGGATTCATCGTGACGATTGTGCGGCGAGTGCAGGAAGCGCGATTGAGAGAGGTTGCCGCTTGATGGATTGGGTCAGGGTTGCTTCTCGGAAAGTCCAGCACGGGGCTGGACTTTTGTTTTTCAGCTTGCAAAAGCCTTTGTGAGAGCATGAATTCAAGAGTCACTGTCGCCGGGAAGCCGGTGTTCCTATTCGGTGCAAACTATCCCTGGATGGTGGTCAAAGGCAAGAGCAATTACGGACTCGACTTCGGCGTGAACCGGTGGGGAACGCATTCCGGCATCACGACGAACGCAGAGGAGGTTGAGAACGATTTTGCTACCATGCGCGCACTCGGCTTTAACACTCTGCGGTGGTTTGTCTTTACCGACGGCAGAGGAGGGATTCGGTTTGACGAACATGGCATGCCTGCGGAACTCGCGGAAAAAGTGTTCGATGATGTTGATCTCCTTGTTTCCCTTGCAGCGAAATACGACATCAAACTGATGTTGTCGTTATTAGATTTTTTGTGGATGTACGACGCTCCACAACCCGACAGTCCGAACAAAACGAACTTCTCTCATGTTATGAAGTCTGAGTCCGGACAAGATGAGCTGATTGGGAGAATTTTTTATCCATTGTTCGACCGATATTCTCGTCACGTAGCCATTCTTGCATGGGAAGTGATGAATGAACCCGATTGGGTTGTTGAAGGGCTTGACGTCAATCGCAAGAACGTTCGCAACCCGATGTCGCTTGCGTTGTTCAAATCGTTCGTGCGAAAAGTATCGAACGCTGTCCACCACTATGCATCGAGCCTATGCACAGTCGGCGGTGGAAGAATCAAGTTTATTCATGTGTGGGACGACGACGACTTGCAGTTGGATTTTCTTCAAGTGCACACCTATAACGATTTCTTGAATCATCCATGGGATGGACAACTCTTCGGCAAGAATTGTTGGGAACTGGGACTGAGGCGCCCGTTGGTGATTGGGGAGTTTTCGACAAACGCACCTGCCGCCTTTTCCGATAACAAGGATGCCGTCCACATTTCACTTTCGTCCTATCTGGACTTTGCCATTACGAATGGTTTCGCAGGAAGTCTCTATTGGAGCTTTAAGGGCGTTGACAAATGCGGCAGTGAGGAACAGATTGCGTTGCAAAAGTGGGCGAGCCGGCATTCTATGGCTTGATGAAGTTTCTATGAATGGGACGCTTAATCATCCACGGAGGCTCCTCGATGAGTGTACGCCGTATCGCTTATTTTTTGCGATATGACTTGAGAAGCATGTCACAACTCTAACTCATGTCCTTGCTTATCACGAATTGTTCATCTAAATTTGCGGTGGCCGTAACCATGACTTACTCGGCATCATTTCAAGTAATGAAAACGGTTAACCTGCTGTAAAGATTTTAAGAATCAATGTAAAGAGGGATTCATGAAGTTCACGATCTATCGAAAGATGTTGATCGGATTTGGACTCATCATCTTTCTGATGATTCTCGCGAACGTGTATGTTATTCTGGAAATGCGAGGGGTCATGGAAGGAACGTCGAGCACATTCACGCGTGACGTTCGTGCAGGCGATCTTGCAAAGCAAATGAAAGAAGTTCTGTACGATGAAGAAGCGCCGGCGCAAAAGGCGGGCGTTCTTCAGGATCGGGACTACTACAAAGTATTTGAAGCGCAGAGCATGCTCTTTAGTCGTTTGAGCGATACGCTGCGCAGCATTGGATTGCCCGATGACCAGCTTGCGCTGCTGCATCGCATACAGGAAGGGCATGCATGGTTTTCGGATGCTACTCGCCGCGCAACGTTCGGCATTGGCAGAAGCAACGACCCCGCGCTTGACGAGAATGTTCGTACCGATACACTGGACGCATTACATGCCGCCCTCGACAAATTCATTCAGGCAAACCAATCTGCAATTCACAATTCTACGTCCTCCATCAGTCAAAGCATGATCCGTTCCTCGAATGTCGCGTACGCGCTTTCTGTGGGGGCGTTTCTTGTCGCTGTGATCGGCGCCGTGTTTCTTACGCGTGCGATTACGAAGCCCATCGGTGCCCTCATTCGCGGAACAGACGCGATCGCAGCGGGAAAGTTCACGCGCATCGAAGTGAACACGCACGATGAAATGGCGATGCTCGCGAACGCTGTGAACGAGATGAGCGCAAGACTTGAGTCCATAGACAAGATGAAAACCGAGATGCTCCACCACATCTCGCATGAGCTACGAACACCGTTGCAAGCGATGACCTCCGCGCTCAACCTCATGACCGATCAACGCTACGGCACCCTGAACAGCGAACAAGTGCGTCTCACGACGTTCCTGCGCGACGGCATCAACAAGATTACTGCCTTCAGCCATCAATTCCTCGACATCTCCAAGATTGAGTCGGGCGCGATGAAGTACAACTTTGTCCATGTGGATCTGATCCCGCTCTTGATGCCGGTTGTCGAGGAGGCCAAGCTGATCGCAATGCGAAAGAACATCACCCTCACAATGAACACTGCGCCGATCATGAAAGTGAAAGCCGACACGGAGAAAGTACCGCAAGTGTTCAGTAATCTGCTGAGTAATGCAATTAAGTACACGCCAGAAAATGGCCACATCAGTATCAACGTGCTGCCGTCCAAATTCGGCGTTCGTGTATCTGTAACGGACAGCGGCGTGGGCATTGCGGCGGAAGATTTGCCGAATGTCTTCACAAAGTTTTATCAAGCGAAGAATGTGAACAAGGCGAGCAGCCGCGGCACGGGAATTGGTCTGGCTCTTGTCAAGGCGCTTGTGGAAGCGCATGGCGGTCGTGTGTACGCAGAGAGCACTGTGGGCGAAGGAACGACGTTCACGGTCGAGCTCCCTGCCGTCAAGGAGATGAAGGAGCAAATCATTCCAAACTTTGCGACGATCCAACAATCAGTCAATTGAGGTGTGGCATGAAAACGCGTGGTGTGGTCTTCGGGGCAATGCTATGCTGGGCCGCTGGTCTTGCATTTGCAGGTGGAGAAAAGACCGAGCAGGAGTTGCGCGCAGAATATCACCTCCACTTTGCCGACAGTCTCGAGACGGCGGGCGCGTTCCAAGGGGCAATTCTTGTGTATAAAATGGTTGCGGAACTGTATCCTAATACCACGTACTATGCAAGCGCCGTCCGCAATCTCGGCTACCTCTACATTAACCCCTTCAACGACGCAAGCAACGATAGTCTTGCACTCTTCTGGTTCGCACGACATCTCGAAATCTCGTGGCTCCCACGCGGTGAGCGGACGCGTTCCGTGATCATTTCCTCCTTGGTTCGTGAACGCATGAATGTGACAAACGTTGAGACCAAACGCCTTCAAGTGATTGACAGCCTCACGACTGTTTCGCGCATTCAAGCGTCGGAGCTGGAGTTGCGTGCAAAGAAAATCGCAGAGCTGCAGTCCGAATTGGAGCAGACCGACAACGATTTGCAGATTTTGCTGGAGTTCCAAAAGAATCCGACTGTAGCACGGCAAGATACACTCAATCGTCCGACAACGCTGAATGCTCAAAAGATTGCCGAGGCTGCCGACCTTCAACAATCGAAGGACCGGAGTAAGCAATCGGCCGACCAGTTACAGAAGCTAAGAGAAATTGATTTGCGCGCGCTTCAACGGCGAACGAAGCGCTAAGGTTCTTCTTGCTTGTCAGACTCAGAGGGGATGCTGTTAGGGGCATCCCTTTTTCATTTCACCAGCGTATCTCATCACCCTATTGGTCAGCAGAATGACTATGAAACATGTTCGTGGTGCTCTGGTACTCCTTCTCGGCACCTGCCACCTGTTTGCGCAGTCGCTCCGATATCCACCGACAGAGAAAGGAACAACCGTTGACAGCTACTTTGGTGTCAAGGTTCCGGACCCGTATCGTTGGCTCGAAGACGACACAGCGAAGGCAGTTGCAGATTGGGTGATGGAGCAAAACAAGGTTACGTTCGGTTATCTGTCGCAGATTCCGTTCCGCGAGAAATTGAAATCGCGCCTCGAACAATTGTACAACTATCCAAAGTACTCTGCGCCCTTTCGTAAAGGGAAGTACTACATCTTCTCCAAGAACGACGGCTTACAAAATCAAGCGGTGTATTTTATCCAAAAGGGATTGCGGGGTGTACCCGAAGTGTTGATTGACCCAAACACCCTCTCGACCGATGGAACGGTTCGACTTGCCTCGCTCAATTTCTCCGACGATGCAAAATACCTTGCGTACGGTATTTCACGCGGCGGCTCCGACTGGCGTGAATTCTTCGTTATGGACGTCAAGTCTCGAAAACTCTTGAACGATCATGTTCGATGGGGAAAATTCTCAGGAGCACAGTGGCTTGGCAAGGGCTTTTACTATAGCAAGTACGATCCGCCCGCCGACACGGCAAAATTCCTCTCTGCAAAAAATGAGAATCACAAAGTCTATTACCATCGCCTCGGTACACCACAAAGCGCGGATGAACTCGTCTTTGAGGACAAGGCGCATCCGTTACGGTTTCATTCCCTCTCCGTTACCGACGACAAGAGGTTTCTCGTCTTGTATATTTCGGACCGCGGCACCGGTAAGAAAGGCAATGCTCTTTGGGTTCGCGACTTGAAGAAAAAGGAGACCGCATTCAAGCCTGTCATCGAATCGTTTGACGATACGTGGAGCCTGATTGACAATGTGGGCGGCAAATTGCTCCTTGCCACCAATTACAATGCACCGAACCAACGCATCGTGATGGTTGATCCCGATAAACCGCAGGAAGCCGAATGGAAAACCATTGTCCCGGAGCGCGCATACACACTCGACGGCGCAGCGACAGGCGGCGGTAAACTGTTCGTGACATACACGCGCGATGTCGCGCACCGCGTCCTCGTGTTCAGTCTCAACGGCAAAGAAGAGAACGAGATT
>CAYUFU010000041.1:5381-13546 GCA_964444145.1 uncultured Chitinophagales bacterium | reverse complement strand
GCAGAGTGGCTGATTGCAAACAAGTACACGTCGTCTAATAAACTGGCACTTCAGGGAGGGAGCAACGGCGGCTTACTGGTTGGTGCGGTGATGTGTCAGCGACCTGACTTGTTCAAAGTCGCGCTGCCTGCGGTTGGTGTGATGGACATGCTACGCTATCATACCTTTACGATCGGCTGGAACTGGAAGCCTGACTATGGCAGCAGTGAAGACTCGGCACAATTTGTTGCGCTCTACAAGTACTCGCCGCTCCATAACTTGAAATCCGGTGTGCACTATCCTGCAACGCTTATCACGACCGCAGACCACGACGATCGCGTTGTGCCGGCGCATTCCTTCAAGTTTGCCGCAACGCTGCAGGAGAACCATCGCGGCGCAAACCCTGTGCTGATTCGCATTGATACGAAGTCAGGACACGGCGCAAGCAACACGAAGAAGCAAATCGAGACGACAGCGGATGTCTATTCGTTTCTCCTTTACAATTTAGGAGTCACTGTCCCATGACGATGAAATTCACGTTGACGGAGTTGCAGCGAGCGATAACGCCTGAGTACTTGAGGACTTCGCGGATAATTGCCTTTGCGCTTGCTGCTGGGGCTGCGTTCTTTTTTTCTGCTGTGGTGCTGATATACGCCATGCACAGTCCAAACTTCGACGCTGACGATTCGTTTATCAAACAATTGAGCTATTTACTCATCGGCTTCGCCCTCTGTTGTTACACGGCGTCGTATTTTCTTCACAAAAGGCAATTCACCGCAGAAACGCTCTCCAATCCTATCACAATGGAGGACGGAACTCTCAAGGACGAGCCTGTTCAAATCTTTCTTTCGCGGGTGCGAACGGGAATGATTATCCGCATTGCGCTCTTTGAAGGCACAGCATTTTTTGCTTTGTGCATTCTTATCCTCGCTGCTCAGTCTGGGATTCTCCAAGCGAGACCGTTGTATTGGGTCAATGCCATCTATCCTGCAATCATGATTGCTCTCGTGATTGCGACATTTCCTTCGCGTGCACGAATCGAAGCTCTCTATCAGGAACTTGCACATTCATAGCACCCATGCACAAGCGAGTTCCTCTCCTCATTATTCTTGTGTTTCCGATTTTCGTCTGTGCGATGGCGTGGTACTTCTGGTACAGTCCAGTTACCACAATCGTGCTTGTGCGTCATGCCGAGCGCTTGAATGACAGTGACACCACTTCGATTTCCGAAGTGGGGATTCAACGTGCCCACAGGCTCGCATACTCGCTTGGCGTTGCAGGAGTGAACCGGATCTATGTGTCGCAAAAAAAACGGACGCGACAAACCGCTGAGCCAACGGCAGAAGCGTTGAACATCCACCCGATCGAAATCCCAGCGAATGAAATTCGTCGCTATGCCGACTCCGTCAAAGCGCATCGCGGCGATGCCATTCTGATTGTTGGGCATTCGGACACCGTCCCGCAGATCATCGGCAAGTTAGGTATCAAAAATCCTCCGCCCATTCCCGCAGGGGAGTTCGACAACCTGTTCATTGTGAATCTCCATCGGTTTCGCTCGACACTTACGCATTTGAAGTACTAAAAAAAATCCCTACCGGCATTGGGGAAGTGCCTGGTAGGGATTTACTGGAGCCTAAGCGGCTTCACAGCATCGGCGTGCGTGCGCCTCCTCGTTCTCGCTGCCGTCCGTAAAAGTGATGGTTGACGGCAACCTTGCTTGCGAGATTCGGTGCAAGGGACGAACGTTTTTGGGGCGCTGTTGTCAAATACTTCACCCAGGTGAGCAACTCCGCTACCGGATTGCCTTTCTTGAAAAATCCTTCCAACGTGCTGTCGTGAACGACGTTCTGTGTTTGTGAATCGTCGTAGCCTGAAATAAAGAGAATGGGGAGTTTTGCCGAGAGGGGCATCTCGCGTGCGATCGCACGTAGCTTTCGACCATCAATGTGCGGCATGTATATGTCGGAGATGAGCAGGTCAAATTTTTCCTCGGCAAGTTTGAGCACTGCCCGCTCGCCGTCGTCGGCAGTGGTGACCTTGTAACCTTCTGCAGTCAGCATCGTTCGCATAGACATGCGCACGACCGAATCATCATCAACGACGAGAATGTGCATACGGCTACTCCATCCAATCTAAATTATTCATGACGCGATCAGTGTACGATTGCAATGCCTGATGCAGAAAATGCAATTGCGCTTCGACGAGAAACTGCTCCCCTCGCGACATGTCGTTCAGCTCCAAGGCGAGAAGCTCCTTCGCTTTCGCGAGAACAGCGGCATATTCCTCCTCGCCCATAGTCTCGACAAAGCCCTCGACTTCGACGCTCGATTTGAAGAATGGACTGAGGACAGCAAATATCATTGCAATTTCCCTTGTTCAGTTCACTTTGGCATTCTGCTCTCTCTTATCTATCGGCAATCCTCCGCAATTCTTCAGTCGCTGCGAACGATTGTTTGCCTGTTGTCATTTGCGTATTTTGAGAGCAGGTTCACCAGAAAATTGTCGAGCGAACATCTACGGAGAGCACCCATGAACCCGGATATCTGCAGCGGTTGTCGTATACAAGAAACAAGTGTTCATGAACAGGAACGCACGTGAATAGGAGTAGGCGAGTCGTTGTTGCCATGAGTGGGGGAGTTGATTCCTCGGTAGCGGCTGGGATTCTTGCGGAGCAGGGCTACGATCTCATCGGCATCACGATTAAGACATACAAGTATGAAGATGTCGGCGGCAATGTCGGCAACGAGAGCAGTTGTTGTTCACTCGACGGCATCAACGATGCGCGGGCGGTGGCGCTCAAGCTCGGCTTTCCGCATTACGTATTGGACTTCAGCGAGAAATTCGGTGCAGAGGTGATTGATAATTTCGTTGAGGAGTACCTCGCCGGACGAACGCCGAACCCCTGCGTCATCTGCAATAGAAAAATCAAGTGGGAAGAGTTGATTCGGAAGGCCGACGCGCTCGGCGCCCAGTTCATTGCGACGGGACATTATGCAAAAGTGAATTTCGATGGGGGTTCGAAGCGATACTACGTGTCGCGCGGACGCGACAAGTCCAAAGACCAGTCCTATGCGTTGTGGGGACTGACGCAAGAATCGCTGAGCAAGACCCTCTTTCCGCTTGCGGATTTGACGAAGCCTGAGTCACGAGCGTTAGGCGAGAAGTTCGGTTTGCCAAACATGACAAAGGGGGAGAGCTTTGAGATTTGCTTTATCCCTGACAACAATTACGAGCGGTTTCTCAAGGAGCGCGTCCCTCAGTTGGAAGCGCAGGTTGACGGCGGTGAAATTGTGATGGAGGGAGAAGTTGTTGGAAGGCACCGCGGGTTCCCGTTTTACACGATCGGTCAGCGCAAGGGGATTGGCGTGTTTCGACCCGAGCCGCTGTACGTCACTGCGATTGATCAGACGAACAATCGCATAGAAGTAGGACGTGAGGAGAGGCTGTACAAGCGCGGGTTGATCGCACGAAGCGTCAACATGCAGAAGTACGCGGACTGCATCTCGCCGCGTCGAGTTACGGCAATGGTTCGCTACAAGGATAGCGGCGCTCCTGCCTCGATTCGCGAACTGAGCGACGGACGAGTCGAAGTGCTCTTCGATGAGAAACGGCGCGCTATTACGCCGGGCCAGTCGGTTGTTTTTTATGAGGGGGATGATATAGTTGGTGGAGGTATCATTGACGAAATGGTGCCGTAAGTTTTTCTCGAGTGAGGAGGTAGTATATGGATGAGGTTGATATACAAGTTATTCGCCAGCGGTTGTTGGAGTGGAACAAATTTCCTGCGAACGGAGAGGCGGACTTTGAATGTCTCGTAAGTGAAGTGGTCGCGGGGCTGGAGGAAGGCTTCGGTCCGTTCGACCTTGCGGCGGTGATTCAAAATGAATTCGTCAATCACATCGGTGAGCCGGGGCAAGACGACGAGGTGATGCGCATAGCGGACGAGTTGGCTATTTGGTGGATGACGAAGTCGGCACGAGAGGAGAACTCGTGAGCATTTCTCCACAAGGCGTTACGCTGTTCGGCTACATTTCCATTACGCTGATGCTCGTTATGCTGGGGTTGCTTGTGTTCCAAGTCGTGCCGACTTCATTGACGCTTCCGTTTTTTCTCGTCGCACTGGCGTTGTATGCGGTGCGGCTTGTGTTACGGATTCGTCTTGCGCGGCGTGAACGCGATGCTGAGAGCGCGAGCCGGCAAATCTGACTCGACGACCGCCTCCCTGATGTTGATTCCACTGCCGTCTCTAACGTCGTGCGCCGGAGAATGTGTCTCACGGATGTCATGGCTGAAGTTTCTTGAGCGGAGTTTGGCTGTGTTCTCGATAGCAATTTCAAGGGTAGATGTGTGATGAGAATATCTGCTCAACTCCTTTATTCTCCAGCATTTGATACTCTGTATTTCAATAACCTTCAGGTGTACTGTTCGAGCTAGGAGCACTGTGGGCGCGTACGTTGGACAGTCGCCGCGGCAAGGTGGGCTTGCCCACTGTCTGGCTTGTGCGGCGGGTGCGAGAGTGCTTGGACGTTGAATGCCGCTTACCGCGGCGCAGCACGCTGTTACCACGTCCGAAGGACTCCATCGGAGACGCACTTCCGCGTCAGCCCCAAAATCATTGCTTGAGCTTGTTTCGCGCTATGAAATAAAAGAACACCAGCGCGGCGCCGCCAGAAATGAGAATCAGACTGGGGAAGATTGCATCGTTGAAGAAGAGATAATCTCGAAGCCATGTGGCAACAAGAACCCCTACACCGACAAAACTAAACAGCAAACCCCATTTCAACGATGCAAGCGGTGATGCTGAAAGGATACCTTGTGAGCCACGCATGTACATCGCTTTGATGTCTTCGCTGCTCATTCCTTTTTCCATCATCGTCATGCGCTCCTTGTGGCGGGTCAGAATGAATGTGCCCCATACAGCGCCACCCACGAGAAAAAAGACAATCGGTATGAAAATTTCTTCGAGCATAGTACCTCCTCGGTGATATTGGGATAAGTGGCTTAGTCGCTACGTCGTGTTAGACTTCGTCGCGGCGGTTAGGGTTTCAATGGTCATTAGGAGGGGTGAAACATCAATGGCATAGCTGAAGTCTAAGTAAGAGAAATGCACAAGGGTCCCGTTGAATCCAAGCGATAACGAACTGATTGCACAAATATGTTCGGGGTACACGCGCCAGTACGCGTTGTTGGTTGACCGCCACAAGGACAAGGCGTTCACGCTCGCAATGCGACTCGTTGGCGAGCGGCGCGATGCGGAGGAACTTGTGCAGGATGCGTTCGTGCGCGCATACAGGAGCTTGCCTACCTTTCGCGGCGACGCGAAGTTCACTACGTGGTTCTATCGCATCGTCTATAATTTATGCATGACGCGATTGAGCCGGCGGCGCTCGCAGCCGACGAGTGTCGAGTTTGAACATGACGAACTGATGGATTCGCTTGCGGATGATGTCAGTCTGCAAATTGACGAGCAAGTCGGGAATGATGAGATGCGTGAGATCGTGCGCGAGGAGCTCGACAAGATGCCTGAACGCTTCAAGAGCATCGTGACGTTGTTCTACGTTCAGGAAATGAGTTACGAAGAAATCTGTGACATCATGCAATTGCCGCTTGGCACTGTGAAGACGCATCTGTTTCGCGCCCGCACGATGCTGCGTAAGCGAATGGCGATTCGATTGAAAGGAGAGCTTGTATGACCTCAGCGCACATGACGAACGAAAAGCTGAATCTACTCCTCGATGGCAGAGTTGATGCACATGAGGGCGCCGTTATGCACGCTCACCTTGCCGAGTGCCCCACGTGTCGTGCGGCGTTTCATTCGCTTGAGAACATACATACGGTGATGAAAACTCAGCGCATCGAGCGGGTGAGCGATGGCTTTACGTTCAACGTACTCACGTCGCTCAAGATTGTCCCACAGCGTCTATGGCTCTACCGCATAGTGGAGAATCTTTCTGCTCTCTTCGCGTTGATGATTGTGGTGGTATTGATGTTATGCGTGTTTATTGCAACGGGTGCTCTCGGGACGAAAGATTTGCAGCAAACACAAACGACGGTGAGCAGGATAGGACACTCCTTCAGTGGCTGGTCGGCATCGTTCGCAGGCGCAATCAATGACGTGCTGCACAAGTATGTGCCGTTCTTGTACAACGCTGGAACGACGAGGCTTCTCTTTCTGCTGGGAAGCTCGTTCGTGTTACTGATGCTCTTCGATAGGTTTCTGAAGAGGCGAATATCGGTGAGACATTGAAGTCTGGGCGTTTACCGCGCGGCGCTTAGGTACTTTACTTCTTCCTTCCCAAGCATCTCAGCCCAATGCACGGTGTTCCTCGGCAAGTCAATTCTGTCGCCGGGTTTCATGATGAACACTCCCTTGTCCGTTCCCAGTTTCATTTGTCCTTGGACGATGACGATGAAGTCGTCAAAGTCGTGCTTGTGGCGACCGTATTTCGTATGCGGGCGATCGGAGAAGAGTTCGGGGTGCAAACCTTCTTGTTCGAGAATTGTTTTGAGTTCTTCGAGTGTGGGCTTTTTGGATTTTGAGATGTGAACAACGTCTATCATTGGTGAGTTGTGTTAATTACGGAGAACAGGCTCGACAACTTGCTCGGATGCTGAAGCTGTTGCACGAGCGGAGGGAGCCGCGAGACACTGTTCATAGTGTGCTTCATATTGGTTGACAATTTTGTGAACGTCGAACGATTCAACTGCTCTGCGCCGCGCTGCTTGTGCGAAAATCTTGTGCTTTGTCTCATTGGTGAGCAACTCGATGGCGTAGCGTGCCATACGGTCAACGTCACCGATTTCTGCAATGTAGCCTGTCTCGCCGTGAACTTGCAGTTCGGGCAAGCCGCCGACGCTCGATGAGATGACAGGTACCTCGCACGCCATCGCTTCGAGAGCGGAGAGTCCGAAACTTTCGGATTGGCTTGGCATCAAAAACAGATCCGCGGCGGAGAGAATCGGCACAAGTTCGAGTTGCTTGCCTAAGAACTTTACCTGCTTCTGTAAACCTAACTCGCGTACGAGGAGCTCGCATGCCGAGCGGTCGGGTCCATCGCCGACAAGAATCAACTTCGACGGAATTTTCTCCTGCACCTGCTTGAAAATCCGAATCACATCCTGCACACGTTTCACTACGCGGAAGTTGGAGATATGAACAAGCACTTTTTCGCCCTTGGGTGCAAACTTCGTGCAGATCTCTTTGCATTCGATGCGCTTGTATTTCTCCGTATCAACGAAGTTTGGAATGACCGTGATGTCTTTCTCGATATTGAAGTTCGTAAGGGTCTTCTCTCTGAGGAAGCGGGAAACAGCCGTGACGCCATCACTGCGCTCGATGCTGAATTTCATCACAGGAAGAAAACTCGGTTCGAGTCCGACCAGCGTAATATCCGTTCCGTGTAGCGTCGTCACGACCTTCAGTCCGTTGCCAACGATCTCTCTCGCAAGGAACGCGCTGGTTGCATGGGGAATCGCGTAGTGAGCGTGAATAATATCGAGTTTCTCGAATCGAGCGACTTCAACCATCTTGCTTGCGAGTGCCGGTGTGTACAGCGGAAACTCGAACACCGGATAGGTTGCCATCTCCACTTCGTGATAGTAGATGTTGCCCATGTAGCCCTCCAACCGCATCGGCATCGCGTAACTAATAAAGTGAATCTGGTGCCCCTTGTCGGCGAGCGCTTTGCCGAGCTCGGTCGCAACAACGCCGCTGCCGCCGTAGGTTGGATAGCAAACAATGCCGATTTTCATATGGGGGAGTATTCCTTCGTGGTTTGAAGATAGTAGATGAAGGGGTTATGTGCAAGGAAATCTTTTTCTTTTGCCGGCTCGCATCACCGATGAGACTTCAGCAAATGAAATTGACCTGAATCCTTTCTGAACAGCCAAGTGATGTTATCAACCGTCTTTGTTCGAGGCTCTGCCGTTCAACACCGCAGCGTTTTTTTCTTATTGATTCTGATGCCTTTGAGTCTTCCTGACAAACCTCTATCTTGAACCATGCACGACGAATTCAAAACCATCAAGGCAGAAGCCAGAGCGGAAACAAGAGTACACGGCTCGCGCTTCATAGCAACTGCGCTACCAGTTACAACCAAAGCAGAGGCAGAACAGTTCATCGCACGGATCAGAAAAGAATTCTGGGATGCAACGCACAATTGTTTTGCCTACAGAATCGGCGTGGG
>CAYUFU010000041.1:0-5281 GCA_964444145.1 uncultured Chitinophagales bacterium | reverse complement strand
TTTCCTCATGCGCACATCAGCAACGTCATGCACGTCGTTTCAAAACTCGGAGCGAGGATGGTTGAGACACGGTATGACAATGAGGTTCATATGAGCTTGGAGATTCGTCTTTCGCGGGTTGAGGAGCTGAAAAGGGCTCTGATGAATCAGACGGGCGGACGCATTTCACTCAAGGTGCTTGAAGACTCTGTGGGATTGTCGAGTGCGCGTTGAGAGCGCTTTGCAGCTCTCGCTACCGATTCCTAGTTGCCGGGATCTGGCGCAAACGCTGCGGCAGACGCTGCCGCCTGCACGTTCGTTGCTCCTCATGTGTCACTTTTCTATATTGATCAAGCCTTCCGCATGTTCGCAGCGGCAGACTGCATAACTTCCCATCATACTATTCCAAGAACGTAATGGCATCGAAATTCTATATCGAAGATTTGCATAAACACGTTGGTGAAGAGGTGACTCTGCAAGGCTGGCTTTACAACAAACGCTCGAGCGGCAAAATCAAGTTTCCGATTTTGCGCGATGGGACGGGAATTGTGCAGGGCGTTGTGGTGAAGAATCAGGTCAGCGAAGAAGTGTTTGCCGCGGTTGACAAACTTACTCAGGAGTCCTCGTTTGTCATGAAAGGAAAAGTGCGGAAGGAAGATCGAGCACCCGGCGGCTACGAGCTTGACGTGACCGATGTGCAAATTCTTTCCATTGCGCAGGACTATCCAATCACGCCGAAGGAACATGGTGTAGAGTTTCTAATGGACCGGCGCCATTTATGGCTGCGTTCGAGTCGCCAGCACGCGATCCTGCGCGTGCGCCATCAAATCATCAAAGCGATTCGTGAGTTCTTCGATGATCGCGGGTTCATACTGGTTGACTCGCCCATTTTCACTCCCGCCGCATGCGAAGGAACTTCGACGCTGTTCGAGACAGAGTATTTTGATTTGGGCAAGGCGTATCTCACGCAGTCGGGACAACTGTATGCCGAAGCTTCGGCGATGGCGCTTGGCAAAGTCTATACGTTCGGTCCGACTTTTCGCGCAGAGAAGTCGAAGACGCGTCGGCATCTCACTGAGTTTTGGATGGTGGAGCCAGAAGTTGCATTCAACGATCTGAATGACAACATGGATTTGGCTGAAGATTTTCTCGTTCACATCGTGCAAAGTGTTTTGAAGAATCGCGCAGCAGAATTGAAAACGCTGGAGCGCAACACCGCATTTCTTGAGAAAGTGCAGAAGCCGCTTCCGCGCATCACCTATGACGAAGCAGTTGCCATTCTGCACTCGAAAGGAGTGACGTTCGAGTGGGGAAATGATTTGGGCGGAACGGACGAAACAGTGGTAAGCGAGCACTTCGATCGCCCTGTGATGGTGCATCATTATCCTGCGCAAGTGAAGGCGTTCTACATGAAACGCGACCCGCAGAATCCGAATCTTGCGCTTGCCCTCGATGTGCTCGCGCCCGAAGGGTACGGCGAAATCATCGGCGGCAGCCAGCGTGAAGATGATCTTGATGCGTTGCTGCAACGTCTGAAAGAACACAACTTGCCGCAATCCGCGTTCGAGTGGTATTTGGATTTGCGGCGATACGGCTCCGTGCCGCACGCGGGGTTTGGGCTTGGCGTGGAGCGAACCGTCGCGTGGATTTGCGGCCTCGATCATGTGCGCGAGACAATTCCCTTCGCAAGGATGATTTACAGGCTGACGCCTTAACCCAAGACTCCGAGCCAAAAGGTTACTTCCAGATGCTCAACGTATCCAATCTCCGAAAAGACTTTTCAACAATCCGCGCCGTTGACGGCGTCTCATTTTCCCTGCAACGCGGCGAGATCCTTGGACTCATCGGTCGCAACGGCGCAGGAAAAACCACGACGATCCGTTGCGTGCTGAATATCTATCAGCCTGATCTTGGTGAGATTACGTTCGATGGGAAAACCTTCTCGGACGAAACTCGAAACATCATCGGCTATTTGCCGGAAGAACGAGGGCTTTACAAGAAGAGCAAACTGCTTGATACGATCTTGTACTTCGCCGAGCTGCGCGGAATGCTTGCATCGAAAGCGAAAAACGAAACGCTGCAATGGCTGAAACGCTTTGAACTGCTTCCGTGGAAGGATAAGAAAGTCGAAGAACTTTCGAAGGGCAATCAGCAGAAAGTTCAGTTCATCACGTCCATCATTCACGACCCCCAGCTCGTCGTTCTCGACGAGCCGTTCTCGGGACTCGACCCCGTCAATCAAATTCTCTTCAAAGATATTTTTCTCGAACTCAAGCAGCGCGGCAAAGCTGTCATCTTCTCGACTCATCAAATGGACCAGGCGGAAAGATTGAGTGACGAGATTTGTCTTATCAATCACGGACGTGTCGTGTTAAGCGGCTCCATTGGCGATGTAAAAAAACGCTATGGCACAAACTCGGTGCACATTGAATTTGACGGCGACGGCACGTTCCTTCGCAGACTCCACGGGGTGAAAGCGGCAACGCTGTATCCCAACGCAGCAGAACTGCAACTCGAGGGTGGGTTCAATCATCAGCAACTACTCCCCGACATTATTTCAAACGTCGTTCTCAAAAAATTCGAGTTGCGCGAACCCTCGTTGCAATCCATTTTTATTCAGACAGTTGGTGAAGCTGTCGAAGGGTCTTCCGTATGAACAAAGCACTCGTTGTCGCAAAATGGGAGTATGTCGAGAAGGTAAGAAGCAAGGCATTTCTCATCGGGTTGTTTCTCACCCCGATCATCATGCTTGTGATGGGGGTTTTGCCGGGGCTACTCGCGGGCCAGGAGGACGAATCCACGAAGGTCATTGGGATCATAGACGCAACAGGGGAGATCGCCGACACACTGAGCCAGAGGATGATGAAATACAAGCTCTCCAACAGCAATCCAAATTATCTTTTGCGACCGATTGCCGTTGGAAGGAACATTGACGTGCAGGCGGCGAGTGAAGATGCTGACGCAATGGTTCTGAGCGAGGAAATCGAGGGGTATATAGTGTTCGGGCCACACGCGCTCGAGGATACGGTGATCGAATATCGGGCAACAAGCATCGGCGATTTTCGCCTGATGAGTCGGCTCGAGTCGAATCTTCGCGATATCTTTTCCGAGCGGCGCTTCGCCAAACGTGGTATTGATCCTCGTCTCGTGGAACAACTCAAAGTGATGCTCGACCTCAAGGGAGTGAAGATTTCTAAGTCCGGGAAAAAAGAAGAGACTGACTTCCTCAAGACATTTTTCTCAGCCTATATCTTTTTGATGATGCTCCTTTTCTTGATTATGGGTTCGGGGCAACTGCTCGTGCGAAGTGTTGTCGAGGAGAAGTCCAATCGCCTTGTCGAAGTGCTTGTCTCATCGTGCACACCGAAGGAGTTGATGGTGGGGAAAGTGCTCGGTTTGAGCGCTCTGGGACTCACGCAGATTGCGTTCTGGGCGCTGATTGGTGTTGGCGTCTCTGCAGCGTTTGCAGTGTCGTACTTTCCACCGGTAAACCAAATTCTTTTGATGCTGATCTATTTCATCCTCGGTTACCTTTTGTACTCCGCGATTTTTGTCGCGTTTGGCTCACCTGTTACCACCGAACAAGAGGCGCAACAGATTACTCAATACCTCGTGCTGTTTCTCGTTTTCCCGATCGCGCTCGTCATGGGGGTGATCCAACAGCCGAATGCGGCATGGGTAAAAGTGCTGACATACGTTCCATTGCTCACGCCGACATTCATGATTCTCCGCATTCCGATTCAAGTGCCGTCCCTGTTCGAAATCGTCGCAACCATAGTGCTGCTGCTTGTGTCGGCATATTTCATGATGCTCGTTGCAGCACGGATTTTTCGCATAGCGATTCTTGCAACGGGGAAAAGGCCGAGTGTGAAGGAACTGGTGAGGTGGGCAACCGAGGGGTGATAAGACGGAAATGAAAAACAAGAGAAATGAAAAAAGGAACGCGGGTCGTAGAAGCCTGTTGATTCTGTGTTGGAGAAGTGAGAGATTGTGACAGGTCGAAACTGCTCCATGCAAAGGTTGATGCGTTTCAATCGTTCCGAGAATTAAGGTCTCCCCATGAAACATTTCCTGCTACTCTCCACGTTGCTTTGTGCACCTCAGTTCGCAACAGCCCAAGTCATTCCGCCGCAAACCCAACAGGGAACATTTCGCCAGCACATCTTTGGGCTGGGCTTGTTCGCCGGCGCGTCGGCGGGGCTTGGGTTGAGCTTCCGTCATCACTTGCCGATGCCGCTAAGCTATCAAGTGACCGGCGGTATCATCAAGACCGACGGTAAGTTGCGTTCGGATATCGGTTTCAATCTGCAATACGACCTTGCGCGCACGGACAGAAATCGTTTCTATGTCGCCGGAAGCTTCGGTTACTATTATTCAGGGCGAGACGGCAACAATGAAATGAGCGCACCAAATCGCGGCGGCTTGGGAATCGGCAGTGAATGGGTGATGAACGGCGGCATGCACCTTTTGCTCGAAGCTGTTTTTACATTTTTCAGCGATGGGAATGTGCTGCCTCTACCGCAGGCGGGATTCTACTATTACTTCAACTAACTTCTCCTGCGTTTCTGTTTCAGAAGTTCTTCGAGTTCCAAGAGCAAGTGCTTGTTTGCAAAGTGTTATCCTCGAATACGGTGACGATGACAACGATCTCCCCGCGCTCACGAAGGAGCATTCTCAAGAAGTTTTCGAACTTCGTCATAGCCTGAGGGTTCCAACTCTGGGTAACGTTTGCGCCGTCCGTAGTCAAGCTTTTTCGGGAACGCTGTCCAATCTTGTAGTCTTATCTAAAATCCGATTTAGCCTCACGCAAAGTCGCAAAGCCGCAAAGTTGTTTTGAGAAATTTCTGCAAAGGAGAATTCACCGAATTGGTGAAATGTTTTGAGAACTTCTGCAACAACATGTTCTTTTTCCCTTTCATTCTTCGCGCCTTAGCGTCTTTGCGTGAGATTTCAATATTGGAATTCAGGTCTTATCACTCCGTTGCTTCTCAGAGGTTTTTCCCCTATTTTACTGCGGTTTGATCTTGCTCATTTCCATCATTCCGTAGTCAACTCTGTGACAATTCCCGATATTCTCTTTTATGTGTTCGGCTCGGTTGCTGTTGGGACGGCAATCGCGATGATACTCCAGCGCAACCCTGTAATGAGTGCGTTGCTGCTCGTCGCTAATTTCTTTTGCATCGCCGCGCTCTACTTGTTGCTCCAACAACAATTCCTCGCTGTTATCCAAGTGGTCGTCTATACGGGAGCGATTATGGTGCTGGTGATATTCGTTATCATGCTTCTGAATTTAGGCGATGAA
>CAYUFU010000040.1:28080-32451 GCA_964444145.1 uncultured Chitinophagales bacterium | reverse complement strand
ACGCGCAGCAAACGGGCGTGGTGTTCAAGCAATCGGGCGCGACGGCAACGGCGAAATACAAAGCCCACCTCGCCTCCTCGCTCGCCACGGCAACGAGCACGAACAGCCAAAGAAAATACGGAGCGGATATTGTGCCGGTGGACGAAGCGCGCTCGGCAATTTGCTACGCGAGCGCGAACCAGATTTGGGTGTCAGATAAACCAATCTCGTTCAGTCAACCGTTCTCTCCGGAACAATTGGTCAGTACAGGTGTGGGAAGTTTTTCCCAGCCTTCGATACTGGTTGCCAACGGCGGCATTCCGCCTCTCGGTGCAGGAAGTGAAACAGCGCCGCAAGTTGCCGTGGTGTATCAGAAAGATGGAGCAAGCCGCGAAGTTTGGTTCCGCGACAAGCGACCGGGTCAATGGAATGCGCCGATGTTGCTTGGCAGTGAATCGGTTGACACGCGACCCGTTCTTGGACGCACCGGACCAGATTATTCCCCCTACCTTCTTGCCGTCTGGCAAGCGAGCGATGGGCTGCGGTTTGCAAATGCAACATTCAACACAACGCAGAACGGGTGGACTTGGGGAAGCGCCGCACTCGTACCTCAAACATCCCCAGCCGATAAGAATCCGAGTATCACATGTGGCTATAAGGAACTTTCGACGATTGCACCCATCTACGTAACGTATGACAACGGCGACGACGTTTTCCTGCTGCGCTATGATGCCGGCTCGGCGCAATGGATCGAGCCTGAGGCTGCATCTGCAAGTCTCGAGCATATCTCAACCGCGTCGCAAGTCATTGCCCAAACTCCGGGCTCGAGCCTGAAGACGCACACGATAGACCTCGTATGGGAGTTCACAAATCAAAACGGTGAACGCGGAGTGATCTATCAGGGGAAGATCATCAATCAGTATTGGACTACGGCGCATGAGGTCATAGATGCAGACCCCGATCTCTATTTCCGCCGTCCTACAATTACGCGCACGGCGTCGGGCGATCTCATCATGGCGTGGGACAATGGATACTATGCAACGTATAAAGCAATCATGAGCAACGGCCAATGGGGCGGCGTGCAATACGTCAGCGACGGCACTCAGCCGAACTTCATACAACCGGGTCCGAGCGGAGCTTTACCGCCAGCGCAAATCGTCTCAATGGCGAACACCGCGCAGCCGCCGTATGCGATTCAAGTTAGCGACGATCTCACTACTGGCGCGTCCGCGTCCGCTACACTGCTTCCGGAGCAATAGGCGAGAAAAGTTGTCGTCGCGAGCCGTTTGAACGACAGCCTATCGTTTGCCTCGTTTGAGATGCCGGCGATGAGCATCAAACTCACGGATGGAACTATCGTGCCGCTCGATTTTGTCGAGGTGCGCGATTCGCTCTCGACGCGCAACAATGAGGCTGTGTGGAATGCTCTCGCGAGCGAAGTCGTGATGCTGCCAGCGACGCTTGACAGTGTGGTTCTCGATGTCACTGCCGCCATGCAAAACCAGCGTCGAATTCTCGGCAACGGCGAAGTCGGCGTGCGCCTGCAGTTTGAAATCATTGATGGCCGCACTGGCCGCGCGATCGCCAACCTGGGTTCAGAGCGATTGTTCTCCGCCTCGGGGGAAAGCCGGTTTCGAATTGCGGAGCGGCTTCGCACGTTAGCGGGGCGAGAAGTCGCGATCCGACCCGTCGTCCGTGCGCTCGCGCGGGGAAGAGAGGACATGCGGTTCACGCTCGTGCATGTGCACCGTGTTGAATCAGGATCGAACTCCTCGGCGCTTGTGTTGAAGAGTGCACGTCAACCAGAGATTGGTTCGGCAGCGCGTCCGACTGTGTTTACGCTTCATCCAAGCTACCCCAATCCCTTCAACCCCTCCACCACCATCAAGTTCGATTTGCCTGAGCCGTCGCACGTCGCGCTTGCCATCTACGATGTGCTCGGTAGAAAAGTCGCGCAGTTGGAGAATGGAATGAAGGAAGCGGGGTATCACTCCGCAACCTGGAATGCGAGTGATGTCGCCAGCGGAGTCTACTTTGCGCGGTTTGCGGCAAGAGACGTTCAAGGCAATGTAAAATTGTCGAAGGTGAACAACTTGATACTCAACAAGTAAGACTATGATCGGGTGTCAATCCCGCTTGTTCGGTTGGGACTTCACCTGACAAAGTAGGTCGCAAGAGGAATTTCGTATCACGGCGAGCCGCCCAAAACGGCTCGCCTTTCTTATTGCTCACCCCTCATACTATTCAGGGTTGCGCGTTTCATTGATTTTCTTCGCCCTTTTGGATATACTCGAATCAGAAACTCACTGAGATGGCGTGTATCTCGTAACCTATGAGAAGCCTGCCCGCCTCATAATCCTATGAAGGCAGGCGGGGTTTGGGGATTTTTTATGAAGAAACGATTTTCATTACTCACCGTCGGTCTGTTGGTTATCGGGAGCGTTCTTGCCGGTTCGATGTTCAACAAGCTGATTTCCGGCGACAACATCTACGAACAGATGCGCAAGATTTCCGACGTCCTCGGCATGGCGCAAAAGGTGTATGTCGAAGATGTTGATACCGGCAAGCTGACCGAAGCCGCGATTCGCGGAATGTTGGATGATCTCGACCCGCACTCGGTCTATATTCCTGCGAAGGAGATGCAGCGCGTCAAAGAAGATTTCCAAGGAAGCTTCGAGGGCATCGGCGTTGAGTTCGCCGTCGTGAACGATACGCTCTTCGTCGTTACGCCTATCATCGGCGGACCGAGCGAGGCGCTTGGCATCGAGGCGGGCGACAAGATCGTGAAGATCAACGACACATCTGCCATCGGTATCACGCAGGACATGGTGCCGAAGAAATTGCGCGGACCGAAGGGTACACACGTCAAGGTAACGATTGCCCGCGCCGGCATGCCGAAGTTGCTCGAGTTCGACATCGTGCGTGATAAGATTCCGCTCTACACGGTTGACGCAGCGTTCATGATCAATGGTGATATGGGGTATGTGATGGTCTCGCGGTTCGCCTCGACGACGCAGAGTGAATTCGTCGAAGCGATCACGAAGTTGAAGCGCGAAGGGATGAAGCGCCTCGTCCTCGACTTGCGGTTCAATGGCGGCGGCTATCTCGATCAGGCGTTCAAGATGGCGGACGAGCTCCTGCCGAAAGGAAAGAAAATCGTCTATACTAAAGGGCGACGCGCTGAGTTCAATGAAGAGTACATTTCTTCCGGGTCGGCGCGGTTGGCGGATGTTTCCGTCGTTGTGTTGGTAAACAATGCCTCAGCCTCGGCGAGTGAGATCGTTGCGGGTGCTATTCAGGATTGGGACCGAGGCTTGATCGTTGGTGAAACGACCTTCGGCAAAGGGCTTGTGCAGCGCCAGTTCGATCTTGCCGACGGGTCCGGCTTTCGCTTGACGACCGCTCGGTACTTCACGCCGACCGGACGATTGATTCAACGCCCCTACGGTGACGACAAGGCGAAGTACCAACGCGAGGCGTTCGAACGCAACGAAGAAGAAGGCGACAACATCCAACATTCTGCAGAAAAAGATTCCGCTCGCCCAAAGTTCAAGACGCCGGGCGGGAGAATTGTGTACGGCGGAGGAGGCATCACGCCCGACTACATCGTGAAAGCCGAAAGGCTTGGCGAGTATTCTGTCGCGCTGCGCTCACGCCAGGTGTTTCTTGATTTCTCGAATAAACATCTCGACAAGTACGGCATGGAGTTAAAGAAGGAATACGGCAACGACAGCCGACGCTTCGCTGAGCAATTCGAGATTACCGATGCCATGCTCGATCAGATCAATACTCTCGCAAAGGCAAAGGGCATTGAGTTCAAGAAAGACGCGTTCGAACGCGACAAACGGTTTGTGAAGCTCTTGGCGAAAGCGACGATTGCAAAAGCGCTGTTTGGTAACGTCGGCTCGTCGCGAGTCATGCTTGCGGAGGATAATCAATTCAAAAAAGCCATCAGCTTGTTCCCCGAAGCTGAAAAAATATCAAAGAGTCTCACCAGCATTCGCTGATTTTCTTGCGCGACATAGTCTTACATGCGAACGGCAGTTCACGAAAGTGGTCTGCCGTTCTTTTCTTCTCTCTGACGTTCGTTGGTGTTGTTCCATCCACCGCTCAGCTTCCTCCTTCGCGCGTCCTCGTCGAGGGTGAAGAATTGAAATACAATGTCCGCTACGGCCCGATTGACATCGGGCAAGTGCGCATCGTGACGGCGAAGAAAGTTGCGGCGAACGGCTCCACCGCCTTTCAGACCTTCGCGTACATTGATTCGTATAAGGGCATTCCGTTCGTCAATCTCCACGCCGTGTTCGAGAGCCTCTTCGACAGCCTTGTGTTCTCGCGATACTTTGTGGGGAGAAGTAAAGATGGCGACTTCTATGATTTTTCGCGCTACCG
>CAYUFU010000040.1:2930-27980 GCA_964444145.1 uncultured Chitinophagales bacterium | reverse complement strand
GGCATCTTTGGCTTGACCGGTGAATTCGAAGGATGGTTCAGCAACGACAATGCCCGCGTGCCGATCATGGCGAAGATGAGAGTCATCATCGGCAGTGTGACCATCGAGTTGATGGAGTGGAAGCGCGAGGGATGGAAGCCGCCAGCCTCAAAGCCCTGAGCGGAGCAATGAGCATGAACGATCGGAGTCGCAAGAACCTTGAGTGAGAGAGATGGATAGTCCATGGCGCTGAGTTCCTACAATAAGAATTCGCCTTCCATTCATCCGACGGCATTCATCGCCGAAGGCGTGCAACTAATCGGCGATGTGCGAATTGCGGAACAGGCAAGCATCTGGTTCAACTCCGTTCTCCGCGGCGACATCAATCGCATTGAAATCGGAGAGCGAACGAACATTCAAGACGGCTCCGTGCTGCATGTAACGGGTGAGTTGCCCTGCATTGTCGGTAAGGACGTCACGGTCGGCCATCGCGCAGTCGTTCACGCGTGCGCAGTTGGTGACTGCTGTTTGATTGGGATGGGCTCGATAATCTTGGATAATGCCCGGATTGGCTCGCATTCGCTTGTCGCGGCGGGCGCAGTGGTGTTGCAGAATGTTGTGGTGCCGGAGGGTATGCTTGTTGCTGGAGTGCCGGCACGAATTGTTCGTCCGCTCACGGAAAAAGAAAAACAGGGGATACTCGAATCTGCTCGACACTATGTCGAGTACGCGAAAGGGTATCGTTGAGACCCGATCAAGTTCGACGTTCATTATTCGTTATTTGATATTCGATATTTCAGAGTGGAATGAATATCGAATCTTGAACAGCGAATATTGAATGGTGAAGTTGTGCTATTCGATGCGCTCTCATGTAGGCACATCATAAGATTATGAAACTAAAATTCTGGGGGACCCGCGGTTCGATTCCGACGCCGGGGAAAGAGACCGTTCGCTATGGGGGAAACACGCCGTGTGTCGAGGTGCGCTTGCGCGACGATCGCCTCGTGATTTTCGACGCCGGCACGGGCATTCGATGTTTGGGCGAAGCCTTGATGGCGAAAGGCGAATCGGTGAACGCGTATCTGCTCGTCGGCCATCCGCATTGGGATCACATTCAGGGATTTCCGTTCTTCAAGCCCGCATTCATTTCCGGCAACGAATTGACGATCATGGGCGGACAGTCGAAAGACGTAACGTTGCGGCAAATGATCGCCGACCAGATGAACAAAGTCTATTTTCCAATTCAACTGAACGAGTTGAAAGCGAAAATCAACTTCCGCCCGCTGCGCGAAGGAACGATTGATATTTTCGGCGCGAACCTCTCATCCATCTATGTTAATCATCCCGCGTTCGCCCTTGGCTATCGTCTCGAATCGTCTGGCAAGTCCATCGTGTACATCAGCGACAACGAGCCGTTCGATCGCGAAGTCGCTCGCTCCTTGCGCAACGTTGAGAAGGTCATCGTCGAGAAGTATCTCGAAAGCAAAGGCGAGCCGAACCAACGCATCTTCGACTTCTGCCGTGGCGCAGATGTGTTGATCCATGATGCGACATACACGCCTGAGGAATATGTGAACCGCGTCGGGTGGGGACACTCGCATTATCTCTTCGCGCTCAAAGTGGCGGCGGAAGCGCAGGTGAAAAAACTGTTCCTCTTCCACCACGATCCGTCGCACAACGATGAGAAGATAGACGAAATGGTCGAGACCTGCCGGAAGGAAATCAAGACACGCGGCTACAAGTTCGAGTGCTTCGCTGCGGAGGAGGGGATGGAGGTGGTGATTGGTCATTAGTCATTCGGGTTGATCATCGGTCACTCGCTGGAATACGACTGGGCTGATAGTTTTTTCTTGACTCTCTCGCGCTCGCTCAATATATTGCCTCAGCGTATGAAGGTCTCTTTCACTTCTCATTACACCGTGCAACCCCAACCTTGCGCGACGACGAGATTCCATCAAAAGCATTTCAGAAGAATGATGCTCGCTGGTTCCATGGAGTGTGGGCAAGGCACGCTGCATTCTTAACGCAAGAGGCACGATGTCGTTCAAGTTCACACCGTCCGATTTCGAGAAAATAGGGAAGCTTTTGGGCGCGAGGCCGAAAGTCATCGGCCCGACGTATCGCTTCGAAGTTGCCGGCACAGAAGCGCGCCGCAAACTCGCGCTGGAGATTTATCCTGCTATTCACATCGGTAGGCAAAAGGGAAATCTCGTTTCGGTGTATACCGAGTCGTCGCATTTACAACTGCACTTTTGTTCAGGGTATGTTCTGAGCGATATGTTGGGAGAAGTGACGTTCATTGGCGAACAAAATGGGAAGCTGAGCGGTTTAATAATAGAGAAAGGCGGCGGCTGCTCGTTGTACGCAAATGTTGACCGCTCTCTGCTTTCGGGCGATTTTACACAGCTTGGTCCTGAAGTCATGTTGTCGGGCATAGCGCTTTCGCTGACGGATTCGATTCTGGAAGAACCGACTCCGACGAAAGCAAAGCGCCGGAAGAAATAACTGCACGACGTGAGCGGAAAGAGGTTCTCACGATGCACCGTGTCTGTTTTCAACGCACACCGAGGGTATCGGCTTGAGAAGAAAAAAATACAAGCGTACGTGAAGCGGGTGTTCGGTCGTACGCCCGCGAGGATTTCGGTTGTCTTTGTGGATTCGCGCCGATGCCGGGTGCTCAATAAGAGGTTTCTCCATCACAATTATGTTACTGATGTTATCAGCTTCACCCTCGAGACGCAGCCGGTGCGCGAGGGTGAAATCTACATAAATCTCGATAGGGCGAAACAGCAGGCGCGAGAGTACGGCGTCAGTTTTTCCAATGAGGTCGCACGGCTTGTTATTCATGGAGCGCTTCATCTCATCGGACATGATGACGCGACAGCAACACAACGAAAGGTAATGAAAGCACTTGAAGATGAACACGTTCAGGCTTGGTTTGGGCGTTAAGGGGCGTGTAAGGAGGAAACAGTGAACGAGCGCGTAATGGAAATTCTTGTCTATCTTATGTCGAACCTTTCGACGAAGGAATTGGTCGAGATCAATATGACGCTGGAAGATCAAGGTTACACGCAGTCCGAGATCAGCGCGGCGTTCGACTGGCTGCACAGCAACATACAGCTTGACAGTAGCTGGATTGCGCCAAACATTTCTCCGGGCTCGCGGCGACATTTTCTCAGCGTCGAAAAAAAGGTGATCTCCGCCGAAGCCCGGGGCTATCTGATGCAGTTGTGCGAATTAGGCTTATTGAACGCGACGGACCTGGAAACCGTGATCGAGAAGGCAATGGGAACGGGGTTAGAGCAATTGTCGGTCGCGGAAATGAAATCGCTCACGGCGCTCATCCTCTCGGCGAAGAGCATGCAGCCTGGCTCCGGCGACTCGATGCAGAGGTTCCTGATGAACAATAACGAAACGATTCATTGATGTGACGTCAGCGGAATGGTAAGGAAAAAGAAACTAGAACCGACAAACGGGCACGACTCCTCGCACGGCGCTCAGCAAGATGATGTTGCGCCTGCGAAGCCGAAACAACGAAGGAAGAAAGCCGAAGTGGGAGAGCCGCGCAACGGTGCGTCACTCATCATCGTCGAGTCCCCGTCGAAGGCGAAGACCATCAACAAATATCTCGGCAAGGAATATCACGTCGAGGCATCGGTTGGGCACATCAAGAACTTACCGAAGAGTAAATTAGGTATTGACGTCGAGAATGGATTCAAGATTACCTACGAAACGATCAAGGACGACAAGCGCGATAAAACAGAAGTGATCGCGAGGCTGCGCGAACACGCGTCCAAGGCTCCCACAGTCTACCTTGCGACCGATCCGGATCGCGAAGGCGAGGCGATAGCCTGGCACATCGCGCAAGAGATCGAAACGGACAACCCCAATATCCAGCGCGTGCTCTTTCATGAGATTACCGAGCGTGGAATTGCCGAAGCGATGCACCATCCGCGGAAGATTGATCAACGACTCGTTGACTCGCAGCAGGCGCGGCGCGCCATGGATCGTCTCGTCGGATACAAGGTGACGCCGTTCTTGTGGAAAACCTTTTTCTACGGTGTGCTTTCGGCTGGGCGCGTCCAATCGGTTGCCGTCCGATTGATTTGTGAGCGCGAGGAAGCCATCAACTCGTTCATTCCTGTCGAGTACTGGTCAATAGTAGGCGAATTTCAAGTCGGCAATGACACGCCATTCCTCGCCAAGCTGTTCAAGATTGCGGGCGATGATCCGAAGATCGGCAACGCGACGACGGCGGAAGGCTACGTCAACGATATCAAGAGGCAGGCGTTTCGTATTGCGGACGTACAGCGGAAGCCGGTCAAGCGGAATCCTGCCGCTCCATTCATCACCAGTACGTTGCAGCAGGAAGCGGCGCGCCGGCTCCGCTTCAACGCAAAACGGACGATGGCGCTTGCGCAGAAACTGTATGAGGGTGTCGAGTTGGGCGAGGAGGGGCGTGTCGGGTTGATTACATACATGCGCACAGACTCGACCCGCTTGAGCGATGACGCAGTGCGCGACGTTCGCGAATACATCTTCTCCACCTACGGCAAAGAATACCTTCCCGACGCGCCGCGGCAATTCAAGAAGGGTAAGAGCTCGCAAGACGCGCACGAAGCCATTCGACCAACCTCCGTACACTTCACGCCGAAATATGTGAAGCGCTTCCTGGACAAAGAGATGTACGATCTCTACGAACTGATTTGGAATCGTTTCGTTGCGTGCCAGATGAGCCCCGCGACGTTCGAGCAAACGACGGTTGATGTTCTTGGCGGTGATTATCTGTTCCGTGCAACGGATTCGATCCCGAAATTCCGCGGCTTCTTGCAAGTCTACGGCGACGTTGTTGACGAAGCGGAACGAGAGGCGGCAGAGGACGAAGACCCGAAATCGCGGTTGCCGGAGAATCTGAAAGCCGAGGACCTTGCGAGCCTCACGAACGTCATTCCGAATCAGCATTTCACAAAGCCGCCCGCGCGGTACACCGACAGCTCGCTTATCAAAGAGCTTGAAGCGCTCGGCATCGGCAGACCAAGCACCTACGCGTTGATTGTTGACACGATTCAAGCACGCAAGTATGTCGAGTCGCGGGACCGACGTCTGTATCCGACCGAATTAGGCATGGCAGTCAACCGCGTGCTGACGAAGAGTTTTCCGCATATCATCAACGTCGGCTTTACGGCAAAAATGGAAGACGAGTTGGAGACGATTGCAACCGGTGATGCAACGTACATCAAAGTGATGGAAGATTTTTATCATCCGTTCATTCGCGACGTAGAAGAAGTGGACAAAACCTCGGGCGAGGTGAAAAAGTCGCTCCAAGTTGATACGGATGAAGTCTGCGAGGTGTGCGGCAAGCCGATGATCATCAAGTGGGGGCGCAACGGCCGCTTCATGGCGTGCAAAGGCTACCCAACGTGCAAAAACACAAAACCCTTGCCCGAAGAACAAGAGCAAATGCGGCATGCCGTCGGCGTCAAGTGCGAGGAGTGCGGTGCGGACATGGTGGTAAAGGGGGGAAAGTTCGGCGCGTTTCTTGGCTGTTCGACCTATCCGACGTGCACCTACACACGTCCTCTCGGCATCGGTGTGTCATGTCCGAAATGCAAAGTCGGCGACGTGATCGAGCGAAAGACGAAACGCAAGCGTGCGTTTTTCGGCTGTTCAAAGTATCCCAATTGTGATTTTGCGTCGTGGGATCGTCCCGTCAACCGATCGTGCGATACATGCGGAAACGCCTATATGGTGCAGAAATTCTCCGCTACACGCGGCGAGTTCCTGCTCTGTCCGGAGTGCAAGGCGGAAGTCGCAAAAGACGAGATGATTTCGACGCCCGCTGAGTCAGAGAGTTGAGACTTGCTCCGTAAGGAGTTCTTCGGACCATCGGCAGTGTGATGCAAGAGTACATCCAAATATTTTTCTCTTACCTCACGAGCGAGCGGAACTCTTCGCCGCATACGCTCGCATCATATGAAGACGACCTTCGACAGTTTACACAATTCCTCGGCAAGCATTTCGGCGATTCGGCGTTTTCACTGGCGCAGATTGACAACGTGACCTTGCGGCTCTTCCTCGGCGAATTGATCGAGCAAGGTTTTTCGAAGCGGAGCATTGCGAGAAAGCTCGCCTGTTTGAAATCCTTCTTCCGTTTTCTTACCCGACAAAAAATTCTTGAAGTAAATCCTGCTCTTCTGGTGAACTCGCCGAAGCTCGACAACCGGATTCCGCAGATTGTCAGCGAGCAAGCCGCAAACGCTCTGATGGAACAGCCCGACGCGACGACAGCCGAAGGTATCCGCGATAAGGCGATGCTCGAAATGTTCTATGGCACGGGCATCCGGTTGAGCGAGTTGATTGCTTTGAATTGGAATGATGTGAATTTTGCAAACGGCACGATCACCGTTACGGGAAAAGGGAATAAGCAGCGGATTGTGCCGATGGGAAGAAAGGCAGTCAAAGCGCTGCGTGCGTATGCGACGATGCGCTCACGCGTGCTTGGTGAGAAGTTTCACGATGAAACGCAGGGCGCGGGAGTGTTCATTACCAAACGCGGCAAACGTCTTTCGCCCAAAGGGGTCAATTTGCTGATGCAACGCTACATCGGCAATGTCTCTGAAGTGAAAAACAAGAGTCCGCATGTGTTGCGCCACAGTTTCGCTACGCACTTATTGGATCGGGGTGCGGATTTGAAAGCAGTACAACAGCTTCTTGGTCACGAAAGTTTGTCCACGACGCAAGTGTACACACACGTCAGCGTCGAACGCTTGAAGAAGGTTTACGCGCAAGCTCACCCGAAGGCAACATGATACCATCAACCGATACAAGAAAGGAAACGACATGGACGTTCATTTTACCGCTCGGCGTTTCAAAGCGCACGAGGATATCAAAGACTATGCATTAGGAGAAGTTCGGAAATTAGAGAAGTATTTCGATGGAATTACGAAAGCAGACGTGATTCTGAGTTATGAGCGGGGTGTCAACAGTGTGAAAACGGCGGAGGTGAATCTGCACGTGCATGCCCACATGCTCTCTGCGAAAGAGACGTCAACCGATTTCATGAAGTCGCTGGACATTGCGATCGAAAAGGTTGCCAGCCAGCTTAAAAAATATAAAGCCAAATTGCGTGCGAAGGATAAAGTCGCCGTTCGAATGCGTATCCGAGAGAAAGCGTAGAAGAAACGAGTGAAGATTGACAAAAATAGGGAAAAGCGAAAGCAGTACTTGACGGTTGCCGAGTTTTACGAAGCATGTCACGAACGCTTCAAACTCGACACGATGAACGGAACAGTTGGATTCGACAATCAGATCAAGGATAAGAATCTGCATCGTCCCGGGCTGGCGCTTGCGGGGTTCGTGGATTTGTTTCGCTATGATCGCGTGCAAATCATCGGGAACACGGAAATCAACTATCTGAATTCACTTGCGCCGGAGCAGAAACGTCATGCGATCATGCAGCTGCTGCAATTCAAGATGCCCTGTATCGTTTTGACGGACGGCAATACGTTGGCGCAAGAGTTTTTGGACGCGGCGGCAGCCAAGGGCATTCCCGTTTTCGGTTCCGCGTATGAGACAACGAAGATTGCCTACTTTATCGCCGATTACCTCGACGATCAGTTTTCGCCGCAGATCACCCTTCACGGTTCGTTCGTTGATGTCTATGGTATCGGTGTGCTGTTGATCGGGCGCTCGGGGATCGGGAAAAGCGAGATCGCTCTCGACTTGGTGGAGAGGGGCCATCGTCTCGTTGCTGATGACGTGGTGAACGTAACGCGCAAAGGTGAAGGCATTCTGATGGGTGCTGGGACGGATCTCGTGAAACACTTCATGGAGATCCGCGGCCTCGGCTTGATTGATGTCCGCGCGATGTTCGGCATTCGCGCAATTCGCTTTCAAAAGCGAGTCGAAATCATTGTGGAACTCGATGAATGGAAGCCAGATCTCGAGTACACCCGAACCGGGCTCGATGCGCAGAAGCTCTCTATTCTCGATGTCGAGATTGATTACGTCCAGCTTCCTATATTCCCCGGAAAGAACGTCACAGTCATCACCGAAGTCATTGCGCTGAATTATCTGCTTCGTCACTACGGCTACGATGCAGCAAAGGAGTTTGCCAAGCGAGTCGAGCGCAAGATTGCAGAGAAGAAGGAGAACAGAACAGTAAGTTATTTCGAACATGACTTCGAGTAGCGACTCGTTAAAAAACTCTAATTGCAAAAAAAATTGCTTGACACAAGCGTTGAGATTTAGTATCATTCCACTGCCAACATTAGCAAGACCCGCGTTTCGAGAATAATTCCGTTCTAGTTTTTCACAGTCAAAGCGTCTTTCACGCGAGTGGTCGTGGGGAGATCGAGGAAGGGGAGACCGCAAATGGGTTTAATCCGCAGTGCAGCATCGCTGCTACATGAGGTTGTTATGTTGAACAAAGTGAAGTTTTTCGTCTTCTCCGACAAGACGTTGGGGTACCAAGAAATCAAATGGTTCAAGCGAAAGGTTCTCCTTTCAGGCGCGACCGTTGGGTTGGCTGCTGTGGGCGGAGTGTTGCTGCTCAACTACGCCTTCGGTGATCCGCTGGGGATGTCACGCTCGTCGAATCTCGCGACGGAGAATGCGGCGCTGAGAAATCAATTGAACGAACTGACGAAGAAGACGGAGCGCATCAAAGCGGACCTCGCGGAACTTGCCGGGCGCACGAACGACTTGCGCCTGATGGTTGCGCTTCCGAAAATGGACGATCCGACGCGCAATGCCTCGAGCGGTGGTGCGCTGTTGGGCTCCGAGTTTTCCTTTCTGAGCCCCGGTGTCAATGCCACTCTCCGGAATGCCGACGATCTTCTTGCACAAATGGAACGTGAAGTCCAAATCCAAAAGCAAAGCTACATCGAGATCTCGAAACAGTACGAAGCGAATAAGGTGCTCTTCAAGCATCTTCCCGCGATCAAGCCGTGTGATGGTCCGTATTCCCTTAACGGATTCGGGATGAGAATTCATCCCGTGCTTGGCGTCTGGCGGATGCATGAGGGGCTCGACATCATGAACGAGGTCGGAACGCCGGTGTATGCTCCGGGCGATGCAACCGTGCGATTCGCCGGCATCACTGCCAGCGGTTACGGAAGAGTAATCGAGCTGGATCATGGGTACGGTTACACAACCCTCTTCGCGCATCTCTCCGAAGTGTCCGTGCGTGAAGGACGTAAGGTGAAGCGAGGGGAACTCATCGGACGGGTCGGGCGTTCAGGATTGGTGAGTGGACCGCACTTGCACTACGAAGTGCGATTGCATGGCCGCAAGATGAATCCCGTAGATTATTTCTTCGACGATGTCGATGCGGCACGCTATCGCACGGAGCTTGCAAGCGCAAAATAGTTTTTCCAAGTTGATTTCAAGAAAGGAAGCGATACGACGGTGATCTGGACAATGGAACTGGCGTCATACTTAGACGAAGCGCCATGGCCCGCAACCAAGGAAGAGTTGATTGATTACGCGCAGCGGACGGGCGCACCCGAGCAAGTCATCGAAAACCTCGATGAGCTGGAGGACAGTGACGAGCCGTACGAAAGTATGGAAGAGATTTGGCCCGACTATCCGACCGACGAGGATTTCTTTTATGAGGACGAGGGTGAATACTGATCGCGCAGCTGGTTTCACGCCGTGATTTGTTTGCGACGATGCATAGTTTTTCAACCCATTCCGAGGAGCCGGGATGGGTTTTCTGTTTCATTCATGAAGTTCCCATCATGCTGGATATCGCTGATCGTTGCCTGCTGTTTGCAGCCGCCCGCGCTCTTTGCCCTCGAGCACAACGGCGAGAGAAAGTATGAAATCGCATCAGTGGAATTCGACGGCAACGAAACATTCTCGGACAGCGAGTTGCTGCAGCTGATGCAGACCAAACCCACCCCCGGATTTCTGAACAAGTTTCTTTACAAAACCATCAGCGAGCGGCTTGGCAGTCCCGATCAGTTCCTCGATAGCGAAGTTCTTTTTGAAGACTGCCGCCGGATTCGGCAACTCTATCTCGACAACGGCTTTTATGACAGTCGCGTTGATTCGCTCGTGGCACTGTCGAGCGATTCTTCGTCTGTGGACATCACCATCAGGATTGTTGAAGGGTATCGTTCGATCATTGATACGTTGACGATCGAAGGAACCGTCAATGCTCCCGACTTCGTAAATGACTTCATACGCGAGGATCGGAAGATCTCTCAGGGGGATCCGTTTAGCAAGGCGTTATTAGAAGAGGAAGTCAAGCGCATCCTCTTGATTCTCAAGAACTCGGGGTATGCGCGCGCATCCTTCCAACGAGAAAGCTCGTCGGTTACCTATTATACGAGTACGCGTAACATGCGCGTGTCCCTCGTTTTCTCGATAGGTCTGCGCTATGTGTTCCGCGACGTTGCCGTTCTCAACGAACTGCGTGACGAGCGCCCCGACATTGATGATGAGGACATCCTCAGTCAGCTTGATTACCGAGCGGGTGAGTTCTACGATCACGAAAAAGTGAGGCTCAGTGAGAGAAATCTGAACCGCGTCGGGATTTTCGACCAAGCGAGAATTGATACGAACTTTTCCGTGGACCCGACCGACAACGGCATTGCAACGAGCGTCAAAGTGAAACCGGGCGATAAGCAGGAAATCGCGCCGGAGGTTTCTTTCAGCGACGAAAACAACAATTTCAATTTCGGTACGGGTATCAGCTATACAAACAGGAATTTCCTCAGCGGTCTACGCACGTTCACGACAACACTGCGCTTCCGCACGCAGAACTTCCGTTCGGTGTTCGACTTCATCAACGCCAACAGTGATGCGGTTGCAAACGTGAACCTGACATTCGAAGTTGTTCAACCCTATGTCTTTTCAAACAAAATCAGGGGGACCTGGTCGCTCTCGGCTATTGCCGATAAGCAGCACTTGTATCTCTCGCGGATTCTTCAGAATCGGTTCGGCTTCACTGAGCGCGTTACCGAAACGACGACGAGCTTTCTCGACTGGACCCTTCAACGTGTGCAACTCGAGCGCCGACAATCCATCGTTATTGATTCCACGGACCCCGACGAGCTGCGCCAATTGCAGGAGCTCATAGCGCAAGAGCGCGACGTGCAGTTCAACTCGATTCTCTCGTTCACGATTCAGCGCGACCTGACCAACGACGTCTTCTCGCCCTCCCGCGGATTGATTCATGCGCTCACGCTTGAAGAGTCCGGCTTGTTGGCGCTTGCACTGAAGAGCTTGCAACCCGGTTTGCCCTTCACGCAATTCTATCGCGTCAGCACGCTGCTGCGCTGGTATTTCGACGTGAGCGGCGGGACGCGATACCATATCGTCGCGTTCAAGCTCAAAGGGGGCTTCGAGGACAAATGGGGTGAAAGTCGGAGCGACACGAGTCGTTCGATTCCACAAGCGCATCGGTTCTACGCAGGCGGTGGCGGCAGTGTGCGCGGTTGGCGCTCGCGCGAGCTAAGTGCGACGGGCAGCCCACAATTTGGCGGCAACATTCTTGCCGAAGGAAGTATCGAATTGCGGACGAATGTTCTCCAGAGTTTGCGCGACGACTTCCTCGACAAATTCTGGACAGTTCTCTTTCTCGATGCAGGGAACATCTGGTCGAGCTTCAGGCGCATACAAATAAAAGGTGTTGCCATTGCTGCAGGGTTTGGCTTGCGCTACGAGACTTTCTTCGGTCCCTTTCGGATTGACTACGGCTTGCAGGTGTACGATCCCGGGGCAAGTATCAACGGCAAGCAGTGGATTACGGAGAAGAAATTCTTTGGCGAGACTCTGCGCTCCGGCGTCATTCATTTTGGTATTGGACATTCGTTTTAGGCATGTGGCATCGCGTTATCGGTCAGGAGCGGGTGAAAAAAATTCTCGTCGCGGCGGCGAATGCGGGGCGGCTGCCGCATGCGTACGTCTTTATCGGCAATGAAGGCGTTGGCAAAGACGCGATGGCGATCGAACTTGCACGTGTTCTTCAGTGTGAACAGCGCAACGGCAATGAGGCATGTGGTGAGTGTCCATCCTGTAGAAAAGTTGCCTCGATGCAACACCCCGACGTGAAGGTGATAACCGCATTGCCCGTCGGGAAGAACGAGAAGAAGGATGACGGGCCGTTGGACAAACTCACTGCTGCGGACATTGCAATCATTCAAGAGCAGTACAAACAGAAAGCGGCAAATCCGTATCACCGCATCGCGATTCCGAAAGCGACCATCATCAAGATCAGTAGCGTGCGCGAGATCCGCCGCGAATCGGCGATGAGCACGCTCTATCACCGCAAGAGAGTCTTCATCATCTCGAACGCGGATGAGATGGGCGACGAGGCGGGGAACACCCTGCTGAAAACGCTCGAAGAGCCGCCCGGGAATACGCTGCTGATTCTCACAACAGCACGCCCCGAGATGATGCTGCAAACAATCCTCTCGCGGTGCCAGCCCGTGCGGTTCGAGCCGTTGACCGAACACGATCTTGCGTCGGCGCTTGTCGAGCGCGACGCCGTTGAGCGCCCCCAAGCATTGCTCATTGCGCGGCTCGCTAACGGAAGCTATACGCGCGCACGCGAACTGCTCGACACGGACATTGCCGAACTCCGCAACGACGTTGTCACCTTCATTCGTCATTGTCTCGCCAACAACGTCGTCAACCTCTCGCAGCACATCGAGAAACTTTCGGCCGAAAAGGATCGCGAGTTCATCGTTCGCTACTTGCTGTTGATGCTGATGTGGTTTCGTGATGCGTTCGCACTGCTGCGCGGCGGTGACGTGATCAATATTGACCAGCAGGATGACCTGAAAAAGTTCACGACGAGGTTCCCCCATGCGCGCCTCGGCGAAGTTATGGCATCAGTTGAACATTGTATTTCGCTTATCTACAAGAATGGCTATATTCCACTCGCCTTGACACAGCTCGCCGTGAAGGTGAAGCGAGCGATTGAACAAGACCGATGATGACTGATCACAAACGCATTCTTGTAACAGCAGCACTGCCGTATGCGAACGCACCGATTCATCTGGGGCATCTCGCCGGCGCCTATTTGCCCTCCGACATCTACGTCCGCTATCAGCGTCTGGCGGGGAGAGATATTGTCTTCATTTGCGGCTCGGATGAGCACGGCGTGCCGATCACCATTACGGCGGAGAAGGAAGGCATTACACCGCAGCAGGTCGTTGACCGCTACCACGCACTCAATCGTGCGGCGTTCGAGAAGTTCGGTATGAGCTTCGACAATTACTCGCGCACGTCGCTGCCGCTTCACCATGAGACCGCGCTGGCGTTTTTTCTCGACTTCCATCGCCGTGGCGTGTTGAGAGAGAAACAGGAGAAGCAATTCTTCGATCCGAAAGCCAACATGTTTCTCCCCGATCGCTACGTCGAGGGGACCTGCCCGATTTGTGCGCACCCGGAAGCGCGGGGTGACCAATGCGAGAAATGCGGCTCGTTTTTGAATCCCGTAGAGCTGCTCAATCCGAAGAGTAAGATTTCGGGTCAAACCCCCGTGCTGCGCGAGACCTCGCATTTCTATTTTCCGCTCGGCGATTTCCAGAAGAGATTGGAGGCGTATGTTGCCGGAGCCAACCAACGCGATGGCTGGAAGGAAAACGTACTACAGTATTGTCGGAGCTGGTTCACGGACGGTTTGCAGGATCGTGCCGTTACGCGAGATTTAGATTGGGGGGTGAAAATTCCGCTCGCCGGGTTCGAACGCAAAGTGCTCTACGTTTGGTTTGATGCCGTGCTCGGGTATATTTCTTCTACGAAAGAATGGTCGAACCGCATCGGCAAGCCCGAGCTGTGGAAACAATTCTGGCTCGACGATGGAACGAAGTACGTCGCGTTCATCGGCAAGGACAATGTCGTGTTTCACTGCATCGTCTTTCCTGCAATGCTGATGGCGTGGAACGATGCGCACGATCAGAAATTTGTGCTTCCCGAAAATGTTCCGGCGAATGAGTTTTTGAATTTCGGAGGACAAAAGTTTTCGAAAAGCCGCGGCATTGGTATTGGCGTTGAGGAGTTCTTGTCGCGATTCCCTGCCGATCCGCTCCGGTATTATCTTGCAACGGCACTGCCGGAATATCGCGATTCCGATTTCTTGTGGAAGGATTTTCAGGCGAAGAACAACAACGAGCTTGCCGATATTCTGGGCAACTTCGTCAATCGAACGTTGGCATTTGCCCAGCGGACATTCGACGGTACCGTGCCGCCGCGAGCGGAACTTGCGGCGATTGATGCTGCCATGATCGAGACGCTGCAGCGCGTGCCTCCTGCTGCAGCGCAGTGCTTTGAGGAATATCGTTTCCGCGATGGGTTGCAAGAGGTGATGAATCTCGCCCGCGCTGCAAACAAGTACTTCAACGACAGTGAGCCATGGAAAACGGCAGGGTCGAATCGCACACAGTGCGGGACGACCATCCATCTGAGTATTCAGGTGGCTCGCGCTCTTGCGATTCTGATGTCGCCGATTATTCCCGCGTCGTGCGAGAAGATCTGGCGAATGCTCAACTTGCCGGGCGAAGCGGCAAAGCAGCATTGGCATCAGGCGTCCGCATTGGCGATTCCCGCAGGCCACGTGCTTGGCACGGCTGAAATTCTTTTCTCAAAAATCGAGGATGAAGTGATCGAACAACTGATCAAAGAAACATCGGGCTCCGCACCGCTGCCGGCAACGGCAGAACCTTCCGGCGAGAAACCATCAATCACGATGGATGAGTTCAAGAAGGTCGAGCTGCGCGTCGCGAAAATCTTGCAGTGCGAAGCCGTGCCGAAATCCGAAAAACTGTTGAAGCTGCAAGTCGAGATCGGCGCAGAGCAGCGACAAATCGTTGCGGGTATTGCAAAGCACTACAAGCCGGAAGAGCTTGTCGGGAAGAGTGTTGTGGTTGTGTTCAACTTGCAGCCGGCGAAGCTGATGGGCCAGGAGTCGAAGGGAATGGTGCTTGCCGCGTCGGATGATGAGGGGAAGTTAGTCATTGTGTCGCCTGCGGGAGAAATCAAGAGCGGGAGCGTCGTCCGATAACAACGGCGAATGAGCGACTTGCCTACGTGTAAGCAAAGAACAGTGGGAGCAGGATGTACGCCGTGCTAACGCCCGCGACTATCAAGCCGATCAAACTGCCCACTGCCCACAAAAACATTTTGAAGTCGCCGTTCTTTTCTCCCGCAACATGCATTGCTTGGCGAAATGAAAAGACGGCGCCCGCAACGCCAAGGAGCGCCAGCGTGCCGAACACGAGAGTCAATAGTAGGTCAAGTTTTGCCATCGCCGCGAAACGTAGTTCAATATACGAAATCTTGCCTGCCGTTTTTCTTTTGATGTTGGTTGCCTGTAAAGAAGAACGACGCACTGATCGAGCCACTGACATCGAGGAGCGGCTGCTCAAACTACGTCGAGTCGAGATGGCGTTCGATGCGACGACGCTTTCGCCCCAGAAGCGCGAGCTGCTGAAAACTCTGATTGCAGCCGGGGAGCAAGTGCATGAGGCATACCTTCATCAATACTCTCGTGCTGGAGTTGCTGTACGCGACAGCCTCGCCCAACTCCGTGACGAGGCAAGCAACAGCGTGTTGCGCCTTATCGTTCGGAACGGTGGTGTGTTCGATAAGATTGATGGGTATAGGAATTTTTTCAACGAGGATGCGAGAAAGCCGGGGGCTGAGTTCTATCCCGCCGATTTGACGAAAGAAGAATTCGAGGCGTACACCAAAGCCCATCCCTCGAAGGCTGAGTCGTTGCAAAGTCCGTACACGGTTGTAAAGCGCGACGGGAAAGAGTTGGTTGCTGTTCCGTTTCACAAAGAATATGAACGGTGGATTGTTCCCGCCGCGAAGCTCTTGCAAAAGGCAAGCGAGCTTGCCGATAATCCATCGCTCAGAAGCTATCTCGCGGGCAAGGCGCAAGCGCTGCTGACGGACAACTACTTCGAGAGTCACGTGCAGTGGATCGAGTTGGACTCGGATATTGATGTGCTCATGTCGCCCGATGAAGTTTATGACGACGCGCTGATGGGCTTGAAGGCGTCGTATGAAGTATCGGTGATGGTGAGGGATGAAACCGAAAGCAAGAAGTTGGCTGTGTACACGAACCACATCAACGCGCTTGAGCAACATCTTCCGCACGATGCGAAATACAAACGGACGATTCGAAGCCTCGTTTCGCCAATGGTGATCGTGCGAGATATTTTTCGCGGAGGCGACATTGCAACTGGGTACCAGCCGGCCGCCGCAACGCTGCCAAACGAGCCGGCGGTGCAAAGCACGAAGGGAACGAAGAAACTCTTCTGGAAGAATATGATGGATGCCCGCGTGAATGAGATCATCTTGCCGATTGCGCGGGAGTTGATTGCCTCCGAACAGATTCGGTACGTGACGGCGGACGGGGTGTTCAATGATGTGTTGATGCATGAACTTTGCCATGCCTTAGGACCCATCTTCGTGCACGGCAACGATTCGGTCGCGGTGAATAGGGCATTGAAGGAACACTACACGGCGATTGAAGAATTGAAAGCGGACGTGGCAGGACTTCATTCGCTGCGCTATTTTGTCGAAAACGGAATAATAGCGATGGAGATGCAACCAGTGCAGTATGTTTCTGCATTGGCGGCAATGTTTCGCACGATTCGTTTCGGAACGACGGAGGCACACGGGAAGGCGGCGTTGTGCGAGCTGAATTATTTTCTCGACAAGGGAGCGGTACGCTTCGATGCGAACACTGATAAGTGGTCTGTTGTCCTGGAGAAGATGCCGCAAGCGATTTCGGATTTGGCGCGGGAGGTACTGACGATCGAAGCGACAGGCGACTATCAGGGGGCGGTGGCGTTGCTCGATAAGTGGGGACATGTGCCGTTGTCGGTGAGCGAGTCGCTGCGGCGGTTGGAACATGTGCCCGTGGATATTGAGCCGGTGTATGTGACTCGGTGGGAATGAGCGCAGGAGGCATGTGCGGGGATGCGGATGCACTGTTGACGATGGAGAAGGCTTGGCTGCGGCGCAGGCTGCACTGACCACGACGTAGTCCGTCTGCAGCCCCATAAGCAGAGTGTCTTCTCACGAACCCGCATGAGGTGATCGCGGGTGATGTTTTGGGAGCGCTGTTGCTGATTGTTTTCTTCTCGAATCATGAATGTCTCTATGTGCCGATTCCGATGCAATTGTTCTATTCACCTCAACGAGAGTTCTTTGCATGAAAACGATCCTGATTTCTGAAGACGAATTCGATATCAACAATCTGCTCAGCATAATTCTGCAGTCGGAGGGATTCAATACCTTGCAGGCGTTCGATGGACAGTCGGCGCTGGAGACGTTTACTGCGCACAGGGATGAGATTGATCTGCTCGTGACTGATCTTGGTTTGCCGAAGTTGGGCGGCGTGGAATTGATCGAGAAGGTGCGGAAGCTGAAACCGTCTGTGAAAATTATCGGCGCGAGCGGCTTTGGACGAGTGAACGTACGCGATGAAGTGATGAATGCAGGCGCCGACGAATTTCTGCCGAAACCGTATGTTACCGCAGAACTGGTCGCGCTTGCCAAGCGACTGCTTTCCGCCTAAGCTCCAATAATCAATTTCCAAACTCCAAAGAAACCTCGAATCTCAAATTCCAATCGCAAAGTTCACCCAAGCTTTGGGATTTGATTGTTGGAATTTCTTTAGAGCTTGGAACTTGGATATTGGAATTTTTGAAAACAGATACTTGCATCGATGAAAACGCTCACCGATTATCTTTGGTTCAATACCAAGAAGCAACGCGAGTATATCAACATTACCGACACCGTGCGAACGCTGGTCGAGAAGAGCGGTGTGCAGGAAGGGATGGTGTTGGTGTCGGCGATGCACATCACCGCGGGCGTGTATGTGAACGACGCTGAGCAGGGGCTGATCGAAGACATTGACGAGTGGCTGGAGAAACTCGCGCCGTTCAATCTGCACTATAAGCATCATCGCACGGGTGAGACGAATGGCGATGCGCATCTCAAGAGCCTCCTCGTTCATCACGAGGTCATCGTGCCTATCACGAAGGGAAAACTCGACTTCGGTCCGTGGCAGCAGATTTATTACGCGGAGTTCGACGGTCAGCGACGAAAGCGAGTGATTGTGAAAGTGATGGGGACCTAATGTTCAATTGGTAGTTCGCGATTGCGTTGATTGCTATTCGGGTTTTCCTTCCGTAGATTTTATCACCATCCAGACAAAAGTTCTTTCAATTTTTCCAAAAAGGTAATCATCATGTTGGTGATGAGAGTGATTGTTGCGGCGATATTCGCGGTCGCGATACCGCGTTCGGTTTTCCCCCAGCCGAAAGCGCCGAGCGAGCCGCTGAAGATCAGCGTTGATTATGCGCGGTTTCGAGGTGATGAGCAGAATCAATATGTGGAAATCTATTATGCCCTTCCACAGTGGCAATTGACGTACGCGCAGCGTGCGAATGCGACGAAAGCCTCTATCGAGTTGACGACGCTTGTGTTGAAGAAGGATTCGCTTGTTCAGGCCGATAAGATGCGCGTCGAGCATTCGCTTGTTGATAGTGTCGGCAGAGCGCATCTGGTCCACATTTCCAAGATGATGATTCCCGAAGGGCAGTTCACGCTCAAAGTGATCGCAAAGGATGCCAATGACACAAGCCGCACTGATACGGTCGTGAGAAATTTGCCGATTGTGCTCAGCCCGACGATGAAGCTCGCGTTGAGCGACATCGAATTGGCTTCGAGCGTGAGGAAGGGAGTCCAGGGCGGATTGTTCTACAAAAATACGTTCGACGTCATTCCCACTCCCGACGGGATGTATGGAGAAACGCAAAAATGCTTCCTCTATGCCGAGGTGTACAATCTCTTAGCGACCGAGGATAGGAACGATTACACAATACGAACGTCGGTGTTGAACGCTGTGGGGAATGAAGTGATCGGTCGTGACAAGATTCGCAAACGAGTGGGCGAATCGGCGGTGCTGATTGACCAGATTGACGTCGCGAACCTGCGCAGCGGAACGTATACTGCCGTGTTGTCGCTGCTCGACTCGACGAAGAAAGTGGTTGCCGCGACAGGCAAGAAATTCTTCGTGTACAACTCGACGTTAGGCGTAGATTCGTCACTGATGCGGCTCGATCCTGCACTCTCGTTGAGCGTTTATTCGACGATGGAGGAGGCGGAGCTTGACCGTGATTTTCGATGGAGCAAGTGGGAAACGACCGAGACGGAGAAAGCGCAGTACGAAAGGTTGAACGGGGTTGCTGCGAAGAGAAAATTTCTGACCGAGTTATGGTCGAAGCGGCCGGCAGGATTGCGCGACACGTACATGAAGCGCGTCGCAGAGGCGAACAGCAAGTATCAAGTTCTTGGTATGGAAGGCTACAAAACCGATCGCGGGAGAGTCCATATCATCTACGGACCGCCGGACGACATTGACCGTCACCCGAACGAATCGGGAACGAAACCGTATGAGATTTGGTCGCATCAACAGATTCAAGGCGGCGTCATCTTCGTGTTCGTGCAGCGGCAGCAAGGCGGCGACTACGAGCTTGTGCACTCGACGCACCGCAACGAGTTGCATGATGAGAATTGGGCGCGGTACGCCCAGACGAATTAAGTACACGACCGAGCGCGAGATGAGAAGCCCGTCGGCAATGAGCCGGCGGGCTTTTGTGTGTTGGCGATGAAATCGCGGACTCTGCTACAATTTTGCCGTTGATGTTTGGATTGACTGAGTCTCAACGTTCTCTACAACAAATGCCATGTGCGTTTCTCATGCGCGTTCAGAAAAAGATTTAGACCATGGCGGGTAGCAACCCGCCATTTGTTTTTTGTGAGGATGGTTTTCGCGTTGTAACTTCAACCCCAATTCCGTAAGTTATTTGCGAATACGACTGGCACAATGAGCGAAGCGATAGAATACTTCCTCTTCAGTTTCATCAATCGAATTGCTCGTTTTCTTTCTTTTCGTTCGGCAGGCAGCGTCGGCGCGTTTTTAGGGAACGCGGTTTTCTCTCTGACGAGTTTTCGCAAGTCTATCACCCTCGATAATTTGCGCCACGCGTTTCCCGAAAAAAGTGATCACGAGATCGGCGCAATTGCGCGAGGCGCGTTCAAGAACTACGGCACGGCTCTTCTCGAATCGCTCTGGACGAACCATCAATCCGTCGAGATGCTCACGAGCAAAGTACGAGTGACCAATCCGGAAGTCATGGAGCGCGCGCGATCCCAACAAAAAGGCGTCCTCCTTCTCTCAGCGCATTTTGGTTCGTGGGAATTGCTGCCAAACAGTGTGCGACTGAAATTAGGAACGCCCTTGGGAATGATCGTACAGCGCCAGCGGAATCAGCGGATTGACGCGGCTATCAACGCGTCGCGCTCTCGCTTCGGCAACTTCACGATCCCGATGGGTCCATCTTCGCGGAAAGTTCTGGCGGCACTCGCGGAACATCATGTCGTTCTGATGCTTGGCGATCAGAGCGGCCCGAAGGAAGCGGTGTTCGTAGATTTCTTCGGGCGACCTGCTGCAACGCATCGCGGCGTTGCCGCATTCAGTTTGAAAACCGGCGCGCCTATCGTCATGGGGTTTCTCGTTCGTCAGAAAGACGGTACGTACACGATGACGCTCGAAGAAGTTGATCGCACCGGACTCGATTCACCCAACAACGAAGACAACATCATCGAATTGACGAAGCGTCACACGGCGATTCTCGAACGATGGATTCGCAACTATCCCGACCATTGGCTCTGGATGCACAAACGCTGGAAACACACGGAGTATTTCACCCAACAGCAAAACCATGAGGAGAAGGAGGAGGCATGATGCAAGCTCCCGGACGTATTCTCGTTTTTCAAACGGCGTTCACGGGGGATGTGATTCTCACCTTGCCGATGGTGCAAGCGCTGCACAAGCTGTTGCCCGACGTGGGAATTGATTTCGTTACTGTGCCGTCGAGCGCGCAGGCGCTTGCCAATCACCCGGCAGTCAATCACATAATCGAGTACGACAAGAAGGGGAAGGACATGGGGATTGCCGCCGCGATACGGCTCGCTCGTTCGCTGCGCAAGACCAAATACGACGCGGCGATCGTTCCGCACCGCTCGCTGCGCAGCGCGGCAATCTGCTGCTATGCCGGTATTCCGCGCCGCATCGGTTTTGCGACGAGCGCGGGGAGGTGGCTCTTTTCCGATGAGGTGCCGTACGATGCACGGAGTCACGAAATCCAGCGCAACTTGCAGTTGCTTCAGCCGCTCGGTTATCATTCGACGATGAACGAGCTGCCCAATCTCTACCCCTCGCCGACCGATATTGAGGTGGTAGATGCCGTGGTAGGTTGGCGAACGAGCGAGACCATTGTGGCTATCGCGCCCGGCTCGGTTTGGGCGACGAAACGTTGGCTCGAGGAACGATTCCTTGCAGTGACTCGGCGGTTGCTCAATGATGGGCTGCACGTTGCGCTCATTGGCGGAAAGGACGATGAGGCTCTCGGCGAGCGGATGGAGGAGCGCATCGCGAGCGAGAGCGTCATCAACGCGATGGGAAAACTTTCGTTGCTGCAGTCGGCGGAATTGATTCGCCGCTGTCGCGTCCTTGTATGTAACGACAGTGCGCCGATGCATCTTGCCGTCGCGATGCGGACCCCCGTCGTTGCGATTTTCGGGGCGACCGTGCCTGAGTTCGGATTCGCTCCGGTAGGTGAGCGGGACGTTGTCGTCGAGACGAAAGGGTTGCACTGTCGTCCCTGCGGCATTCATGGCGGCAAGGTCTGTCCGACCAGGACGTTCGATTGCATGAAGCTTGTCCGAACCGAGGAAGTGCTGCAACGAGTGTACGCAATCATCAACAGTCCAAGTTTCGAGCCGGCGTGACGCGAACGCTGAGTGTTGATCTGAACGCACCCCCATCGCCATTTGTTCTGGATGAAGCTGCGAAGATCATTGCCGACGGAGGCGTGATCGTCTATCCAACGGAAACACTCTACGGCATCGGGGCGGACGCGCTGAATGCAAAGGCCGTACGAAACGTTATCGCAGCAAAACGACGGCGCGCGAACAAACCGATTCTCGTAATCATCCACTCGCCTCGTCAACTCGATCAGCTTGTCGCGGAGGTCCCTCCTGCCGCGAGAACGCTGATGGAGAAATTCTGGCCCGGTCCTTTGACGATTGTCTTCAAGGCAAAGCCCGGTCTTCCGTTTGAGCTGACGCAGCGGTCCGAGACGATCGGCGTTCGCATTCCATCGAGCGCGTTCTGCCTCGAGTTGCTCCGACGATGTCGCTGTCCGTTGACTTCGACAAGCGCAAACATTTCTGGAGAACCTGTCCACCGAACCATTGCGGAGATTCGCGCAGTGTTGGGTGCAGGAGTTGATTTGTTCCTTGACGGCGGAACTCTGCCCGAAAGCAAGCCATCCACCGTTGTGTCCGTCGTCGCGTCGCCAGCCAAGGTTACCCGTGAAGGAGTACTTTCATTTGATTCGCTTCAGACTGTTCTTACTGAACTTACTCGCTAACAGCGTTCTCGTTATCACTGCGTGCGGACAACCGGGCGCGCCGCTAACGAATGCAATCGAATTACATCAGGCATTCCTCGACCTTGCAAACGACGGCGTGTTGATGAACCTCTCCGCGCATCCCGATGATGAAGACGGCGCAACGCTCGCGTACTATCGGATGAAGTTCGGTGTGCACACATATTCGGTTCTGTTTACACGCGGCGAGGGAGGGCAAAACGAGACAGGTCCCGAACTGTACGAAGAGCTTGGCGTGCTGCGAACGGAGGAAACGCTGCAAGCGGGAAAACTTCTCGGCGCAGAGGTGCATTTTCTGAATTTCCAAGACTTCGGCTATTCGAAAACTGCATCCGAGACGTTTACGAAGTGGGGCGGACAGCAAGAGGTGCTGCGTCGGTTGGTGTTTGCAATTCGCAAATACAAGCCGGACATTCTCTTCACCAATCACGGCACTGTTGAAGGTCATGGACACCACCAGGCTGTCGCAATAACGGCCATCGCGGCATTCGATGCTGCAGCGGATGCGACGATGTTTCCCGAACAGCTCAAGCTCAAGGGTCTTGCCCTCTGGCAGCCACGCAAACTCTTCTTCAGAAATTTCGGTCGGACGAATCACGTTGCCGACGTCGTCAATGCCGTCGGCGATACGAATGCGCTGCGCGGGAAATCATATCTCGATATTGCCGCCGATGCGCTCGCGATGCACAAGACACAAGGGATGGATCGAGCGGACTTACGCCGCTTCACGCGCGGCTTGAGCCTCTACCGGCTCATGCGTTCGAACAGCATCTACGAGCGCGACACGACGACGTTTTTCGGTGGAATCACTTTCTGGAGTGATGCGAGAGTCCGGCCTCTTCAAGCTATCAAGAATGAGTTGGCGTCCATGCGTGTGGACATGCAGCGCGACGTCCTTCTTGAGCGCGCTGCCCGCATCCTCCAGCGAATACGAACAGAGCGTATGCAGGCACACAATGCTTTTGTGGTGCGAGCACTCGATCAATGGGAGAGAGAGCTTCAGCGCATCGTGCAACTCACATGCAATCTCACCGCAAACCTTGTCTTTCGCGACAACGTCCTCGTCCCGCAACAGCGCGTGTCGGTGCACTTGCAACTCGCTTCTCCTTCCTGCTCGTTATCCGATGTCAACGTAACCTTTACGCTTCCCAATGGATGGAGTGTTGAGGAACGCTTGCCCCGTTCGAAACCATCCTCTCTGGCAAAGGAGTTCGAATTCAGGGTCGGAGAGCACCCCATTTTAACTCTACCGCGAACAAAAGCTCAGTACACGCCGATCGAGGACTCGGAGGAAATCCGTGCGCAAGTGGAATTCACGCTGAATGGGCGAAACGTTTCACTCATGTTGCAGCCCGCGGTCGAAGTTGCACCGGCGCTCACGCTTGAGGTGCACCCGAGCGCGGCACGAGTTCCTTCTTCAGGCGGTGGTGAAGCGAAGAAGTTTTTTTTCACTATAAAGAATTTTCAACCGCACAAGACCGCGGGGCGAGTGAGTATCGAAGCGCCCAAAGGATGGATGAGCGAGCCGGTGAGTTTTGTCGTTTCTGCCGAAGACAGCTCGACAACAGGCACCATCCTCGTTAAGCCGCCCGCAGAACTGAAAGCGGGTGAGTACCGGCTGCGTGTCCGAGCCGCCGGAGCTGCCGAAGATGTTGTTGTGAAGGTCGTGGACTGGAGTGTTGAGAGAAACATCCGCCTTGGCATCATCAAAAGCTACGACAACACGCTCGAGGCGGCGGCGGCGGAACTCGGCTTGCAGCACACATTGCTCACCGCAAGCGACTTGGACAACGATCTGTCGGCGTTCAACACAATCGTGGTTGACATTCGCGCATATCTCACTCGCCCCGACTTGAGACGAAGCAACCAGAAGTTGTTGGAATATGTGAAGCGCGGCGGCAATCTTGTTGTGATGTATCAGAAGGATCAAGATTGGAAGCCGGAGTATGCACCATATCCGTTCACCGTAACGCGCAAGCGGATAAGTGTCGAAGAAGCGCCGGTGGAGATCCTTCATCGCGACCATCCTCTTCTCAACGCGCCCAACGTCATAACCAATGCGGATTGGGAAGGCTGGATGCAGGAACGGGGCGTCTATTTTCCCGACAATGTTCCGCCGCCCTATACGCAGCTTCTCTCCTCGAACGATCCGGACGAACCCGCGCTTACAACGGGCTATCTCGTTGCGAACTACGGAAGCGGTTCGTACATTTACACGTCGTATGTGTGGTATCGCCAGTTGAAGGAATACAACGCGGGCGCATGGCGCAACTTCATCAACATGATTTGTTATCCGAACCATCGGAAGAAGGCGACGCCGTAGGATGGGAAGCAATGAAAAAGAAAAAATGAAAAAGGAAAAGTCTGAGGGGTGCTTGACTGTTTCTTGGCTTCTTTTGTTTGCCTTCCTTACGAGCTGTTCCCCGACAAACACAAAGCGCGCGCTCGTCGTGTATTCGCCGCACGGGAAAGAGTTATTGACCGCGTTCGAGAAACAATTCGAAGCGAAGCATCCCGACGTTGACGTGCAATGGCTCGACATGGGTTCGCAGGACGTGTACGACCGCATTCGCACGGAGAA
>CAYUFU010000040.1:0-2830 GCA_964444145.1 uncultured Chitinophagales bacterium | reverse complement strand
AATCTTACGAAACGATTCAGTAGCGTTGCTGCCGTTGAAGATATTTCACTGGAAATCAAATCCGGCGAGTTCTTCTCTATACTTGGTCCCAGCGGCTGCGGCAAGACGACATTGCTGAGAATGATCGCAGGGTTCGAGCGTCCCGATGCCGGGGATATCTTCATTGACGGCAAACGGATGAATGACGTGCGTCCGCAGGAGCGCGGCATCGGGATGGTGTTTCAGAATTACGCGCTCTTTCCGCACATGACGGTGTTCGAGAATATCGCGTTCGGACTTGAGACAAAGAACGTAAAGCGTCCTGAGATTCACAAGCGAGTCGAGAAGATTCTTGATGCCGTTCATCTTTCGAGCAAAATACACACTCCCGTTCCTCAATTGAGCGGCGGCGAGCAGCAGCGCGTTGCCGTTGCGCGGGCACTCGTCGTCGAGCCTTCTGTTCTGCTGATGGATGAGCCGCTGAGCAATCTCGATGTGGCGCTGCGCGTGAAGACTCGTGAGGAAATCCGAACGCTTCAGCGGAGGGTGGGCATCACGACGATCTACGTAACGCACGACCAGAGCGAAGCGATGAGCTTGTCCGACCGCCTTGCCGTGATGCGCGCCGGAACCATGGAGCAACTCGGCGTTCCCTCGGAAATGTATGAGCGCCCCGCCTCCGAATTTGTTGCGGCATTTCTCGGCGGCGCAAACGTGTTGAAGGGTGAGCTGAGCGCAGAGGAACACAAATTACGTGTCGGCGCCTTCGCCATTGCTGTTCCTCCCGCGTTCCTTTTCAAGCGTCCAAGTGGGAGTGCGACGCTCATCGTTAAGCCGGAGGCAGTTATTCTCTCGTCGCCAGTACAAAAGGGGGAGTACGAAGCGCGCGTTTTCCACCGTGAGTACCTTGGGTTTACAACAAACTTCGTCGTTCAATCTTCGGGGGTGATACTCCGCTCGACGATGATCAGCTCGATGTTGACGAAGCAACTCGCGCCGAACGAGACGGTCGGGGTTAGCCTCGATTGGTCGCGATGCGTTTTGTTGTGAGGGACAGATGAAGCGAATTATCCTGCCGCTCATCCTTCTTGGTTCTGTGTACGCTGGGTATGTTCTCTATCCGCTTGCGGAGATTCTCCGCGAGAGCCTAACGACGGAGGACGCGTTTTCACTGCAGAACTATATTGACTTGCTGACAACCACGGCGAGCGCGGAGGCGGTGTGGAATTCGGTCTGGGTGTCAGCCGTTTCGGTCGTGTGCAGCGGCGTCGTGGGCGTGTTTCTCGCCTTCGTATTCACGCAATGTGAGGTTCCATGGCGAAAAGCGTTGTCGGGAATTGCCGTGTTGCCGATTGCACTTCCTCCGCTTGTCGGTGTCATTTCGTTCTTGTTCGTCTTCGGTGAGAGTGGAATCCTTCCGCGGGTGGCTGAGAGAATATTCGGCTTGCGTCTCCTTGCGCTCGAGGGAATTCCAGCAATTGTTGCCGTGCATACGTATTCATTCTATGTCTATTTCTATGTGTTCGCTTCCTTTGCTCTGCGCACGCTCGACGCATCACAGCTTGAGGTGGCGCAGATCATGGGAAGTACTTCGCTGCGAACGATTCGCAGAGTTGTGCTTCCTCACTTGAAACCGGCAATGCTCGGCGCTGCAATTCTGACATTCATGGCGAGTATGGCGTCGTTTTCCGCACCGCTCATCTTCGGCGGCGATAAGCGGTTCATGACACTGCAAATCTACAATGCCAAGCTCAACGGCGAAATGAATGTTGCTGCGGCAAATGCCATCGCGTTGACGATTGTGTCGGTCTTCTTTTTTGTGATGCTGAAACTCATCGGCGACGACGTTGCGACGAGAACGAAAGGCGTTGCCCGCCACGGCACTCTACCTCTCAAAGTCCCAGCGAAACTCGTGTTGGGAGGAATTGCTGTTGTCCTGCTGCTTCTCGAACTTTTGCCACTGATGACGATCGTTGTGATCTCCTTCGCAAAGGAAGGCGCATGGACCTGGCAGTTGCTGCCCGAAGCGTATACACTTGAGAATTACGCGAAGCTATTAGGAGACGAACACATCTTTGCACCGATTCAAAACAGTCTCCTGATGAGTATTGTTGCGGTTGTAGCGTCGGTCATCATCGGAGTTGGCGCGGCAGTGACCATTGTGAAGGGCAAGCTGGGAAGAGCGCGATTCGTCGTTGACATTCTCGCAACATTGCCCTATGCCGTTCCGGGGACCGTCGTCGCACTCGGCTTGATTCTCGCATTCAACAGACCGACGATCTTCTCGGGGCAGACCATTCTCGTTGGCACGTTTTGGATAGTGCCGCTCGCGTATGTTGTTCGGCTTTTCCCGCTCGTTGTTCGCTCTACTTCGGCGTCGCTCGCACAACTCGACGATTCTCTGCTCGAAGCAGCGGCGACATTCGGGGCACATCCGCTGAGGACTTTTCGCAAGGTGGTCCTGCCGCTGATCCTTCCCGGCATTCTTTCCGGCGCGCTGCTGGTGATGATTACTGCCCTGGGCGAATTTGTTTCTTCGATCCTGTTATACACATACTCGAGCCGTCCGATCTCTGTAGAGATTCTTGCCCAAATGCGTGCGTATAACTTTGGCGCCGCCGCCGCGTACTCGATTATTCTGCTCCTCATCGTCGGCGGTATTGCAATTGCGTTCAATCTTTTGAGACCTTCGGGGGAAAAAACTTGAAATACGTTGCCGATTTCCATATTATGGAACCGATCAAAGCGATTCCGCGATAGCTCAATGGTAGAGCATGCGGCTGTTAACCGCAGGGTTGCAGGTTCGAGTCCTGCTCGCGGAGCCAAGAGTTTGGAACATGCGGCTGTTATC
>CAYUFU010000039.1:27858-32861 GCA_964444145.1 uncultured Chitinophagales bacterium | reverse complement strand
GATTGGGTGACGAGCTTCAGTCGCTCTTCACCTTTGATGCGTTTTGCGAGTTCCATCAATGTTTCCGCCATGGCCTCCCGTGAGACTTTCTCATCGGTCAGCTCTTTTGTGCGCTTATTGAGGTCGCTCACCATCTCTGCGCGCAGCGTCGCGATATCGTGCAGCAGCGTCTTGTGTGCAGAGTTCAGTTTGACATCCAGCGCGCCGATTTTCTCGGCTGCGGTTTGGATTGCGTTCTGTACCGAGCGTTCGAACCGTGATTCGGTTTGTTCGAGATGCTTCATCAATTCGGCGCGATTGGTTGCCATGCGCTCCTCGTGCTGCTTCAGATGCTGGGAGAAGGTCTCGCTCTGCTCGACGGCGGCGCGTCGTGCCGCGTCCAAGAGCGCGATGACGTCTTCGCGCTCATGACGAATGCGGTCGAGCAATTGCGCGACGCTCGCTTCACGCCGCTCGTCATGCTGTAACAGCTCTTTGTTGAACGCCTCGCCAAGCTGCTTCATCTGAATGTTCAACGACGCGGACCGTTCCGCCGAGGTATGAATCGCCTGTTGCATTGCCGCCGTGAATCGCGTCTCCATCTGCTGCGCGTGCTGCATCAATTCGAGGCGACTCGTGTTACCGCGTTCCTCGCCATGTTTCAACCTCTCTTCGAGCGTATGCATCATCGTCCGGAGTTCATTCAGGAACGATGTGTTCAGCTCTTCAATCAACTGCGCGAACTGTGCCTTGGTGCTTTCGATCTGCGCGTGGAGATCCTGAACGCGCTTCTCGAAATCCCGCTTCTGCGGCCCGAAGATGATATCGCGGATCTCTTCGAGATGTTCGGGTTTGTCGTTGGTTTCATTCATAGCGTGTACCCCCTTCGTGGTTAACCAAATTCCTCATGAAGTTCCAATAGACCAAGCTTGTGATTTGGAATATTGTAACTCACTTTCTCTCCTTCGAGAACGTCGAAACAATTCTATCTATCTCCTCAGCCGAAATATTTGTTCCAAACGTCGCGGGTTTTTTGTACTGCGGAGTCGCGCCGTCGTCCCGCTGATCGTCCGCCGATTTTTTCCAGACGGGCGTATTCCCCGCCTTCAAAATAATTCGACGATCAATCTCTTCAATCCAGGAGCTTGGCGCGGTCGCGGCAATTGAGCGAGTCGGCGAGGGCGTTGCGACCATCGTCGAGCCGACGCCTTCTTCCGGATTGATCGGATTTGTCTCGAACGCGAGCCGTTTGATGTTCATGAGATGACGCGCCGTAACGTTTTCGGAAATAATCGAGCCTCCCCATGTCCCTGGACCGAGCGTCATCGAGGGATCAAGCCCGTTGGTGTAGCCGACTGCACCGAGCGCGGCTTGTGTGTTCACCAGAATGCGCATCGCGGGTTTCTCGAGTGCGAATTTCATGATGATGTCCGTGTCCTTTGAGTGAATCACCAACGTATGGCCGATGCCGCCGAACTCTAAGAGTTCGATGCAGCGATGGCACGCGTCGCGCCAGCCGTCTTCCGTGTAGAACGAAAGCACAGGCGACAACTTTTCTCGTGACAACGGATACTCGCGCCCAACGCCCGCAACTTCCGCCATCAGCACGGTCGTATTCGCAGGGACGCTGATGCCCGCCTTCTGCGCGATGAACACGGGCGACTTCCCGACCATATCGGGATTGATCGCGCCTTTCTCACCGAACATCAAACGCGCAAGCCGCTCTTTCTCTTCGCCCGCGACAAAGTACGCGCCGCGCTTCTTGCACTCTCCGACGACTGCGCTCTTGATCGGCGCATCGCACACGAGCGCGGACTCGGTCGAGCACAGCACGCCGTTGTCGAATTGCTTTCCTGAAATAATATCCGCAACGGCTTTCTTGATGTTCGCCGTCCGCTCGATGAACGCGGGCACGTTTCCAGAGCCGACGCCAAACGCGGGTTTGCCCGAACTGTACGCGGCTTTCACCATCGGGTTGCTTCCCGTTGCGAGAATTACCGCCGTGAGTTTGTGCCGCATCAACTCATTCGTTCCTTCGATCGTCGGCGTACCGAGACATGCCATCAAGTGTTTCGGCGCGCCCGCTTTTTCCGCCGCATCGCGCACAACATTCATCGCTTCGTTTGTGCAGCCAACCGCTCGCGGATGCGGACTCGCAACGCACGCGTTTCGCGCCTTTACGGAAATGATCGCCTTGAACATCACCGTCGAAGTCGGATTGGTCGAAGGAATCAACGCGGCGACAACGCCCATCGGCTCGGCAATCTTGAAGACTTTCTTTGCATGATCTTCTTCGATGACGCCGACGGTCTTCAAATCCTTGATGGATTCCCACACGCGCCTTGTCGCGAACTCATTCTTCTTTTGCTTGTCTTCGGGCTTGCCAAATCCCGTTTCATCCGATGCCATGCGACCGAGCCGCGCTGCCTCGGCAAAGCCTGCGTCTGCCATAGCCTTCACGATCTTGTCCACCTGCTCTTGCGAGTAATTCTTGAATTCGAGCTGCGCGGCTTTCGCTTTCACCAGCGCGTCGCGCACTTCTTGAATCGAGGCGAGGTCTTTATCGAGGGGCATACTCTGCTCTCACGGGTAAAATGTTTTCTTTGCAATCGAGCGATCTCATCGAGAGGATCAGCAGAAGTTCGATGTGTTCATTCATCGCCTCTTCTGCTTCTCGACGGGACTCGTTGGCTCTTGGACTTCATCACCTTCAGTTCTCTTTAGTAGTCATCATGAAAACAACGACGGCTGTTCGGGCTTGCTCCATGGAGGCTTGCTTGGCAGTTTCAACTTGAAATGTTGATATGCCAACTCGGTCGCCTCGCGTCCGCGCGGCGTGCGCTTGATGAAGCCTTCCTGAATCAAGTACGGCTCGTACACTTCTTCAATCGTGCCTGGCTCTTCGGCCACAGCGACTGCGAGCGTGTTCACGCCGACGGGTCCACCGTTGTACTTTTCAATCAAGCACAACAGAATCCGTTTGTCCATTTCATCAAGACCGTGCTCATCCACCTCGAGCGCTTTCAATGAATAGTCGGCAACTTCACGCGAGATGATTCCTTTCGCGTGAGCGAGCTTCGCTTCGGCTTGCGCGAAATCTCTGCACCGCCTCAGCAAACGGTTTGCGATGCGTGGCGTTCCGCGCGAACGCCGTGCAATTTCTTTCGCGCCGTCTTTATCAATTTTTACTGAGAGGATTTTTGCCGAGCGAAGGATGATTTCAAACAACGTATCAGTATCGTAATAGTCGAGACGATTCGCGATGCCGAAGCGAGCGCGCAGCGGCGCGGTGAGCAATCCCGCCCGCGTCGTTGCGCCGATGAGCGTATATTTCGGAAGCGAGAGCTGAATGCTGCGTGCGCTCGGTCCCGAATCAATCATGATGTCGAGACGAAAATCTTCCATCGCCGAATACAAATACTCTTCGACGACTGCGTTGAGACGATGAATCTCATCTATAAAGAGCACGTCGCCCTCCTGCAAATTCGTGAGAAGCCCAGCCAAGTCACCCGGCTTATCGAGCACGGGACCCGACGTCATCTTCAAATTGCTTCCCATCTGATTCGCGATGATGTGGGCGAGCGTCGTCTTGCCGAGTCCGGGTGGACCTGTGAGCAGCACATGGTCGAGCGGTTCGCCTCGCCCCTTCGCCGCGCTGATGAAGACTTTCAGATTGTCGGTGATTTTTTCTTGACCGAAGAACTCGTCGAACGTCAGCGGACGCAAAGCGGAATCGAATTCCGCCTCAGCGGCAAATTTCTCTGGAGAAGTGTAGTCGGATTTCATTTTCAATTCTGAGCGAAGCGAAGAATCTTGTAGCAAGAAGTATGCAATCCCCTTGTTTCGAGAGCGAGATTCTTCGTACGCTTCGCTCCCTCAGAATTCAGAATCATTCGCAAACGAACTTGCCGTTGCGCTTGATGCCTTTCATGTAGGTCTTGTACGGTTCTTGATTCCACATCTTCTTGGGAATTTCGACCGCGCCAATTTCTTTCAAATACGCTTCGACGTCTTTCCACGTCCAACGAATTGGGTTTGTCGGCGTGACTTCCTTTTTTCTTTTCCTTGCCATGCTACGAACCTTTCACGATGACGTTGATAATTCTTTTTGATATCACTAAGAGCGATGGTGAGTGCCTGCTCGTTTGATAAATACTTTAGCCATTCTTTCTGCACGACTTCACCCTTTGTATTGAGGTGATCAACATGCGGCATTTCGTGTCCGCTATCGAAGCGAAGAACCTCAACTTCTCTGTCGTCAATCACGCACACCAACTTCACAGCAAACGACATGACCTTGCCCCCCCACCGTTTTGATAAAGGCATGCATCCGATTGGTGCTGTCAAGGTCGTGGATGAAAATTTTTTCTCCCATCTTATTCGCATCGCGAGTCGAATTCCACTCCCGTCGCAAACTCGACTCGGTGAGCAGCAAATTTTTCTGGAGATGTGTAGTCGGATTTCACGTTGAAATGTAAGACAGCGCGCCGTGAAATACAACGGTTGTTTTTCTTGTAGGTTGGATTTGCCTATTCGCATGAGACAAAGGGATCAAACTTGTCAATCCCTTTCTGCTACTTTCCGCTCGCGTGTTTCAACGCCGCTTTTATCAACTGCTCGATTGTAGCATCCTTCCCGTTCGTCTCTTGAATTGCCGCGCGGAGCGCTTTTTCCGCAACGACGCGCGTGAAACCCAACGAGACAAGGGCAAGCAATGCCTCCGAGCGAACATTCGTCTGCGCTTGCGATGAGGCGGGCGGGAGAGAGGAGGGAGTTTCGACTTTGGAAATTTTCTCGCGCAGTTCAACAACCAGCCGCTCGGCGATTTTCTTTCCAATCCCCGGAATGCGCGTGAGCGCGAAGTGGTTGCCTTCGCTCACGTAGTTCACTAAGTCCGTCGTCGAAATGCCAGAGAGAATCGTCTGCGCCATCTTCGGTCCGATGCCGCTCACGGAGATGAGGAGCTTGAAGAGACTTCGTTCTTCTTCCGTCGCGAACCCATACAGTTGCAGCGCATCTTCGCG
>CAYUFU010000039.1:13878-27758 GCA_964444145.1 uncultured Chitinophagales bacterium | reverse complement strand
CGTCGCTCCGCTCAGGGTTGAAGGGCAGCCATTTCCTTTTCGTCAATGTCAAAATTGGCGTACACGTTTTGGACGTCGTCGTGTTCCTCCAATGCTTCCATCAACTTCAACACTTGCTCGGCTTCTTTGCCCGACACCTTTACCATATTCTCGGGCACCATCTGTACCGCTGCGCTCTCCATCGCGATACCTTTGTCTTCGAGCGCTTTCTTCACCGCATCGAACGCTTGGGGCGTTGTCGTAATCGTGAAGCCGTTCTCATCGCTTGTCATGTCGTCCGCGCTGGCGTCCAAGATTACTGCGAGCAGGTCATCTTCGCTCAGCGGCTTTTGGTCTCCCGCCTTGGGCGGATTCGGTACAACGATCTGTCCTTTCTTATGAAACATCCACGCGACACTGCCGCTGGAGCCTAAGTTACCGTTGTTGCGCGAAAAAATATGCCGCATCTCGGATACGGTGCGTGTACTGTTATCCGTAACGCACTCGACGAGAATCGCAACGCCGCCTGCGCCGTAGCCTTCGTACGTTACTTCCTCGTATGCCACCCCGGGCAGTTCGCCCGTTCCTTTTTGGATTGCGCGCTTGATATTCTCGGCAGGCATGTTCGCTGCCTTCGCAGTGCTGATGGCGAGACGCAAGCGCGGATTGCCGTCAGGATTGCCGCCGCCATCGCGCGCTGCAATCGTGATTTCCTTGATGAGCCGCGTGAACATGCGGCCTCGGGCTGCATCCGTTGCAGCTTTCTTCCGCTTGATGGTTGCCCATTTGGAATGTCCTGACATCGTGTGCTCCTATTTCTTCAGGTGAATATTGACCGATGCGAGCTGAAGGGATTTCCTACAGGATGTGTTGCTGTCGTCTCTGTACAGTCTGCGATCCGACATTTCAGCGTACATCCTTCACCTTCAACTGCGGAATAACCTCGCGTTTCTGTCCGTTTCCCGACGGCACACCGTACTCATTCTCTTCAATGGAAAAGACACACTCAATATCCTTTCGTCCAGGTGCCAGCCGTGGGAGTAAATGTCCAAGATTGAAACCGATGGCATCAATGATGTGACTGTTCTGCCGCACTTTGAACCGAAGATGATTCTTTCCGACGATACGGGCGGAACCGGCAAGCTCAAGATTGCGCGCAAGAAATGTCGGGCGCATGTTGCCGGGACCGAACGGCTGGAACTCATTGAGCAGCCGCACAAGTCGCGGCGTGATTTCAGCGAGGGAAATTTCGGCGTCAATTTTGATCTCGGGTATTTTCAACTCATCGGGCATCATTTCTCGCACGGCGTTGGTAAACGCATCGCGAAATTCTTCCAGCTTGTCCAGCTCGACTGTCACGCCTGCGGCGTACTTATGACCGCCGAACTGGAGAAGAGTTTCTTCGCATTTCTTCAACGCGTCATAAATATTGAAGCCTGATACGCTGCGCGCCGAGCCTTTGGCAACGCCGTCTACCGTCGCCATCATAATGGAGGGCTTGTAATATTTTTCGACCATACGTGACGCGACGATGCCGACAACGCCGGGATGCCAGTGGTCTTGATGGAGCACAAGGGCTGCTTCTGCGCCAACGTCGTCATACATTTCCTCGACCAGCATTTGCGCTTCGTCGAACGTGTCGGTGTCAATCTTGCGGCGGTTTTGGTTTTCTTGCTCAAGAATTTTCGCGAGGTGCTGTGCCTCGAGCATATTGTCGCTGGTCAGTAAGCGTACGGCGCGCATCGCATCGCCCAATCTGCCCACAGCGTTGATGCGCGGCGCAAGACCGAATACGATTTGCCCCGTGTGAATAGTTCCGGGCTTCATCCCCGCGCTTTCGATCAGTGCCTTGATGCCCGGACGCGGGTTGTTGTTGATCAATTCCAATCCCATGCGAACCATGACGCGATTCTCGCCCGTGAGCGACACGATATCTGCGGTGCTCGCCAGCGTCACGAAATCGAGATAGGAGGGAAGCAGCGATTCTTTTCCCACGCGCTGCGCGAGACCTTGGAGAAGTTTGAACCCGACACCACAGCCGCTGAGCGATTTGAACGGGTACGCATCTCCCGGCTTGATGGGATCGAGCACGGCAAACGCGTTCGGAATGCGCTCGCCCGCCTCGTGGTGGTCACAAATGATGACATCGAGTCCGTGACTGTTTGCGTACTCGACCTGCTCGATGGCGGTGATGCCGCAATCCACCGAGAGAAAAACTCTTGCACCCTCTTGGACAGCCTTGTCAACGCCGATGCGCGAGATGCCGTAGCCTTCCTTCAGCCGGTCGGGAATGTAGAAGGAAACGCCTGCGCCGAGTTCTTTGAGAAACAAATAGAGCATCGCCGCGCCGTTCGTTCCATCCACATCGTAATCGCCGAAGACGCGAATTCGTTCTTTGTTCGAAAGCGCCGTGGTGAGTCGAGTTACGGCACGTTCCATTGCATCCATCAGGAACGGGTCGTGGAGTTGCGTAAGCGACGGGCGGAAATAGGCTTTGGCTTTATCGTAGTCGTCAATCCCCCGCTGCACGAGCACCGTTGCGATGGTTTCGGGGACATTGATTTCTTTGGCGAGTCGTGCGACGGCTTCGTACGGCGGTGTGGGAGCGAGCGTCCAACGATGGTCGAGTGTGTTCACGAAAGTCTCCTGCGTTCGACGACTGCTGGTTCATCGAACAACAAAAGCGCCGTACGGTCTGTAAGCCGAATTCTGTCTGTCCCGACGAACTCGGGAGAGGCAACCATTCATCTTGGCGCGCGATCGCTCGCGCGCTCCAGCGACCTACCCGAGAACTGTTCGTCGCTCTACGTAGAAAGCGACGAACGAAAGCGAGCAGCTTTGCGGCTCTCTTACGTGGTCTTGCTCCAAGTGGGGTTTGTCGTGTGACGCTCGCGCGCCATCCCCTATGGGACCTTCGCCATTACTGTCGAAGCGGTGAGCTCTTACCTCGCCTTTTCACCCTTGCCCCGACACGTCGAGGCGGTATGTTTTCTGTGACACTTTCCGTGCGCGCTCGCTTGCGCGCTCGCGCCCCGAGCTGTTGACTCGGCACTTTGCTCTGTGGAGTTCGGACTTTCCTCCCAGCATTGCGCAGGGCGGTTGCCCGACCGTACAGCGTATGTGAATGTATTAGTTAGTTATTAGTCAATAATCACAATCTTCATCGAGCGAGATGGTCAGTCTCTTCCCGTCACTCATGTGGCAACGGATGCGGCGCTCTCGGCCATTTCTTCCGAGATGATAATGCGGCCGCACCGCTCGCACGTATACAACTTGTTGTTCTGTTTCAGCTCGAGAATTTTTTGCGGAGGGACGGCAGTATAACATCCGCCGCACGAATTTTTCTTGAGCGGCACGACCGCTCGCCCGCTTTTTGCCTTGCGAATGCGTTCATACATCGCGAGGTCTTGCTTAGAGATGCGCGCGAGTGCCTTCTCGCGTTCATGTTTGTACTTCAATTCCTCATCCTCCGTTGTCTTGCTCACCTCGGCAAGCTCTTGTCGTTTCTCGTCCAGTTGCGCAGAGGTGTCTTCCAGTTCCTTCTTCGTCGCTTCGATGTCGGTGCGCGCAACCGTTCCTCGGTTCTCCTGCTCACTCATGGTCTTAGTGAGATTGGCAATCGCTTCGACTGCGTGATCCATCTCGCGCGTCAGCGCATCGTATTCCTTGTTGTTACGCACGTGGAGTTGCTGATCTTTGTATTTTTCCGTTTTCTCCTTGAGTGCGAGAATCTCGTTATCGGCAAGCTCGCGCTGCGCGAATGCCTCTCGCATTGTGGCTTCAAGCGAGTCGAGCTTCGCCTTCAAGTCGCTCACTTTCTCCTCTAATGCCCGAACAGCGCCCGGCAGGTCGCCTTTCATTTTTTCAATTTCATCAAGCTGTGTGTCTATCAATTGCAGCGTGTACAGCTGTCGCAATTTCTCTTCCAACGTACTCTCCTAACTTAAGAATAAACTATCGGGTTTGTTGACTGACGCGTTGCGAAGACGGGGACTCCCGTTCCCAACGCGGCAAACTCCTGTTTCACTTTCTTCACAAGCACAGGAACAACAAGGTGCTCTGTCTCGTAATGTCCTGCATCGAGGAGTACGATGCGTCCCCATGCGTGATGAAAGTCGTGATACCGAACGTCGGCGGTGATGAAAGCATCGGCGCCGCGCGCTATTGCTGTGTCCATCAATTCTGCGCCTGCGCCGCCGCAGGCCGCGACGGTGCGAATCATTCTGCTCATCGAGACGGTTCGCCGTACCGCTTTCACGCGCAGGCTCTTCTTCACGAGGCTGAGAAATTTTTCAATGCGCATTGCCCTCGGCAACGTCCCGATGATCCCTTCGCCAAATTCGTTGCTTGCGTTTTCCAAGGGATACACATCGTACGCAACTTCTTCATACGGGTGACTTGCACGTAATGCCTTCACAACATTCGGCACATCCCACTGGTTTACAATCATCTCCAAGCGCACCTCGGAGACCTGCTCGAGCTTTCCCTTCTCGCCGATCGTCGGATTGCTCGATTCGTTTCCTCGAAAGGAACCGGCGCCGATTGTTCCGAATGAACAATGGTCGTACTTGCCAATCACGCCCGCTCCAGCCGCCGCCATTGCGTCCCGCACGTTTGCAACATGGTTTTCAGGAACGAACGTCACAAGCTTCTTCTGTACGCGGTGCGGCTTCCGCAAAAAGTCCGGTTGCTCCAACCCAAGCGCTTCGGCGATGGCGAAGTTCACGCCGCCGCGCACGAAGTCTACGTTCGTGTGCGCCGCATAGAGCGCGATCTTGTTGGTCATCAGCGCTCCGATGCACGTTCCCACTTCGTCGTTCGATGTAATAGTCTTCGGCGGGCGGAACAGCAGCGGGTGATGTGTAATAATGAGATTCGCATTCCGCTTCTTCGCCTCTGCCACGATACGCGCCGTGCAATCAAGAGCGACCAGGATACCCGAAACCTCTGCGCCCCAATCGCCGACTTGTAAACCGACGTTATCTCTCTCCCACGCGATCTCTCTCGGCGCCCATGTGGAGAACAGCGAGTGTATGTCGTTGACTGTCATTCAGTGATGTTGACGTGACAGGACAGAGCCCCGTGCAACGCTGCCCCAAGAAAAAAAAAGTGTCCCGCTATTTGCTGGACACTTTTCGGACGTTGTGCAATCCATCGGGATATTTTTGCGGGGCATGTGCTTTGGGTCGCCGCATCGGATCCTGAGTCTTGAGTAACACTTCACGGAACATTAATTTCATCGTGGAATGAATATAGAAAGAGGGTGTTTGAGATGCAAGCTACGTGTAGTTTTTTGCCTTGCTCCTCCGGCAAGTTTCTCGTATGATGGCGTGTCATGATCTATTTCAGTTCATCGTTCGATGCGCGCGCAGAGTTTTCCGCTCTCCGTCGCGACGCAAGGGCGTTTCATACTCGCCTTCCGTTCTACGCGAGAACTCCGCTCGTGTCGTTATCTCCGTGTGCCGATGCCTTCGGTATCGAAGCTCTTCTTGTTAAGGATGAATCGCAACGGCTCGGACTTCCTGCGTTCAAGATTTTAGGCGCGTCGTGGGCAACGTACCAAGTGCTGTGCAGACGCTACCCTGCGTTGAAGAAGGAGAGGCAGACGATTGATGACCTGAAATTGCGATTGCATGAAGCAGGCGAGATATCATTATACTCCGCTACCGACGGCAATCACGGAAGAGCGGTAGCTCGCAGCGCGAAGATGTTCGGGTTGAGCGCTCACATTTACGTTCCGCGCGGCACTGCCGCCGCGCGCATTGCCGCGATCGAAAGCGAAGGGGCAATCGTCACGATCGTTGATGGGACGTACGACGACGCAGTTGCGTATGCCGCACACGACGCCCAAGCCGATGACGGCTTGTTGATTCAAGACAATGGCTGGCGCGGGTATGAAGAAATCCCACGACTTGTGACGGAAGGCTACTCGACCATGTTGTGGGAAATTGACGAGCAGCTCGCTGCGCGTTCGGCATACAGCCAAGGCCAGGTTCAGGTTCCGTCGGACGAACTGCCAACACACGTCATTGTGCAACTCGGCGTCGGAACGTTTGGAGAAGCGGTCGTGCGGCATTTCGCACGCAAGACCGTACCGCCTGTCATTATCGGCGTTGAGCCGGAAACGGCGGCGTGCGTTCTTGAATCGGCGCGCGCTGGAAGAATTGTGAAAGTGCCGGGACCTCACTCGTCAATCATGGCAGGGATGAACTGCGATTCGCCGTCGGTAGTGTCGTTCCCGGTTTTGCAGAAAGGCATTCGCTGCTTCGTTTCGATCGCCGACCAACGGGCAATGGAAGCGATGCGGTTACTCGCACGACACAACATCGTGAGCGGTGAAACCGGCGCCGCAGGCATGGGTGCATTGCTTGAACTGTTCGACCCACAACACGCCTCCGCGCGCGAAGCACTGCTCTTCGATTCGCACAGTCGGGTTCTGATTTTTTCGACGGAAGGTGCGACCGACCCTGTGTCGTATAATCGAATTGTAAAGGAGCCGTGACGCGCTTCAGTTCTGCGACGCTGTCGAGCCGTGCCGTGCCGTGAATTCCACAAACGGCACCTCGCGCACTGACGCGAAGTTGCTGTCATGGTTTCGGAACGCCGATTGCTTTTCACATACTGATTGAATATCGTAGTTTGGAATCACTCGAACCAACGCCGCATGGAGACCGCAGGCAGACATACCGCAGACCTTTCGCTCAATACCGACATCGTCCAAAAACTTTTGGTGGAGTTTATTCGCGACGAAACGCACAATGCCGGATTCAGAAAAGGCATCGTCGGATTATCGGGCGGGATTGACTCGACCGTTGTTGCGTATCTTGCAGTCAAAGCTCTGGGCAGAGAAAATGTGCTTGGCATCCTGATGCCATACAAGGCGAGCAGCGCACAAAGTCGGGAAGATGCGGAGTTGGTCGCCCGCGCAATCGGCATTCGGACTGAGGTGGTGGAGATTACGCCGATGGTGGACGCGTACCTTGCGCGTGCCAATGGGGTTGATAATGTCCGAGCAGGAAATGTTATGGCGCGACAACGCATGATTGTCCTTTACGATCTGTCGAGCCGTGAACGTGCGCTGGTTATCGGTACGAGTAATAAGACGGAAATCTTTCTCGGGTACGGAACGCTGTTCGGCGACCTGGCGTGTGCGATCAATCCGCTCGGCGATTTGTACAAGACACAGGTGTGGCAGTTGGCTACAGCACTCGGCGTTCCCCAATACTTGATAGACAAGCAACCTTCCGCCGATCTATGGGAAGGTCAAACCGATGAGGGTGAGTTTGGGTTCACGTATAAAAGAGCCGACCATCTCTTGTATTTTATGATTGATGAGCGGCGCAGTATGTCGGAGCTGAAGGAGATGGGATTCGATCCACAGCTTATTGAGCGTGTGAAGACGATGGTGATGAAGAACCAATTCAAACGGCGCCCCCCCTTGATTGCAAAGGTTTCGAATCGAACGGTGAATGTGGACTTCCGCTATCCACGTGATTGGGGAATATGAGTGAAGAGATTCAGCGAGGGGCGTTGTATGTCGTCAGCACGCCGATTGGCAATTTGGATGACATTACGCTGCGCGCAATCAAGATTCTGTCTGCCGTTGATGTGATTGCCGCCGAAGATACGCGGAAAACGAAATTCCTTCTCGATCATTTGAAGATTTCCAAGCCTCTGGTCAGTTACTACGCGTACAACGAAGCGAAGCGTGTACCTGAGTTGATCGGCCGGCTGAAGCGTGCCGAAACGATTGCCGTCGTTACCGACGCTGGTACGCCCGGTATTTCCGATCCTGCGTTTCTTCTGATCAGCGCAGCGGTTGCGGAAAACATTAAGGTGATCCCAGTGCCGGGCGCAAGCGCTATGCTTGCGGCGCTCGTTGCCAGCGGCTTGCACACCGAGCGCTTCGTGTTCGAGGGATTTCTTCCGCTGAAGAAGGGACGGAAGACAAAGCTTGACGATCTGAAAGAGGAGCACCGCACGGTCATCATCTATGAGTCGCCGCATCGGATCGAGCGGACGCTGGAAGATCTTGTCATGCATCTTGGTGCGCGTCGTATCGCCGTTGCGCGTGAGTTGACGAAGAAGTTCGAGGAGATTGTTCGCGGAACGTCGCACGAGGTTCTCGAACGTATTCGACACTCGAAGGCGAAAGGGGAATTCGTTATCGTTGTGGAGGGGAAAGCACGATAATTTCATCATTACGTAGTTGAGGTTCGTATGCCTGCCAAACCATTGAAAAGCCTGCGTCTCGGCACCACATCTCACCCTATTCTCTACGAAGTCAACACGCGCGTTTTGCTCAATGAACTCTCCGCCAAAGCCGGCAAAAACATTACATTAGATAAGATTCCCGATACCCTGCTGGACGAATGGGCAGATTATCGCTTCGATGCGATTTGGTTGATGGGCGTTTGGACAACCGGCGAGCTTGGCGTGCGAATCGCTCGCGAGCATCAGGGACTTCGTAGCGAGTATCAAAAAGCGCTCCCTGATTTTTCTGATGAGGATGTGTTCGGTTCGCCGTATGCCGTCAAATCCTACACAGTGGCGCGCCGGCTGGGCGGAAAGAAAGCATTGGAGGTGTTGCGCAGAAAACTGCAGCAGCGCGGCATGGGGTTGTTTCTGGACTTCGTTTCGAACCACACCGCTCGCGACCATGTCTGGGTGAACGAAACTCCGGAATTCTATGTCAACGGCACCGATGGCGAGGAGAATGAGAAACCCGAGTATTTTTTCAGGACAGAAACGAAAAAGGGAAGCCGGACGATTGCATACGGCCGCGATCCGTATTTTCCGGGCTGGACGGACACGGCGCAACTGAACGTATTCCACCCCGGCACGCGCACGGCGATGATCAAAACGCTGGCATCTCTCGCAGGGATGTGCGACGGTGTGCGGTGCGATATGGCAATGCTAATCTTACGACAAGTCTTCGCAGATACGTGGGGAGAACGAGCGCGACCTCAGGCTCAGGCTGTTGCTACAACGGAGTTTTGGGAAGAAGCGATAGCAAGCATCAGGAAGGAGTTTCCCAATTTCATCTTTCTTGCTGAAGCGTATTGGGACCTTGAGTGGAGGTTGCAGCAACTCGGGTTCGATTACACCTACGACAAGACTCTCTATGATCGCCTTTTGCACGAGGGTGCAAGTTCGGTACGCGACCATTTGAAAGCGGAGATGGCATTCCAACAGCACTGTGCTCGGTTCATCGAAAATCATGATGAGCGGCGTGCTGCTCAGGCGTTACCGAGCACTGCGTGGCAGTACGCCGCCGCGATGATTGCCTTATCGGTGCCGGGGATGGTGTTGCTGCACGAAGGTCAACTCGACGGACGGAGCGTGAAACTTCCGGTGCAGCTCGGGCGCCGGCAGCCCGAAGAGTGTGCGACTGGGACGCGATCATTTTACAAGCTCTTGCTCACGTCGCTTGATTGCGACTGTATCAAGCAGGGCGAGTGGCGGCTACTCAATCACCATGCGGCGTGGAGCAACAATTACTCTTACCAGAATATTATCGCATACGCATGGAGAAAGGGAGGTGAGATGCGTGTGATTGTCGTGAACTATGCGCCGCAAAATTCACAGTGCTATGTCGAATTGGAGTTGGAGGGGATTGATGGAGCCTCGTTGGAGTTTCGCGATCTGTTGAGTCCTGCCGTATATGTTCGCGATCGCGCGGGCTTGTTGAATAAGGGGATGTATTTCGATTTGCCGGGATACGGGATGCACTTGTTTGAGGTGAGAAGCGTGAAATGATTTCTTTTCGCTTTAGGATTGTCTGAAGTGTACCGCGGGGTAGTCTGGTTGGAGGGGGGGAACTGTCAATCCGCAGGGTCCAAAAAACTCACTTTGCAATTCTTGACTCCTCTCATGGGGGCAAGTTTTTGATGGGTTCGGGACCGATTCTACCTCTGTCCTTTCTGAGTCTTGCCAAAATTGAAGTCTGCAGTGTACCGACCAATTCCAAAGCCTGTGTGAGAATCGTGTAGAGCGACATTCCCGTGTTGCTCTGGCTCGCGAGATGAGCGATTCTGCTGGCCGGCTTAGTAGGTCGAAGGCGTTTTCGCTTGGGCTGTTTAGGGATTTGGTTTTTCGACTGACGTCTGTTGAGTAATATTTCTTAATTTTTTCCACTTGACATGCTCACCCATTCGGCTTATATTTTAGCACTCTTTTTTAGTGAGTGCTAATTCACCTAAACTATTTGACGTCAAGTAGTTGTAAGTAACCAATCATTATTCAAAAGGAGGTTCCATGAAAATGAAGCCATTGGCTGACCGAGTTGTAATCAAACCGGCAGCGGCTGAAGAAAAAACCAAGGGTGGAATTATTCTGCCCGACACGGCGAAGGAAAAGCCGGTCATCGGCGAAGTGGTTGCTGTTGGTCCGGGCAAGGTGACGGATGACGGGAAGAAGGTCACTCTCGAAGTGAAGGTTGGTGACAAGGTGTTGTATGGAAAGTACTCCGGTACGGAAGTGACGGTCGAGGGGGAAGAGTACCTCATCATGCGCGAAGCAGATATTTTCGCGATCGTGTAACGAACTGAACAATCATCATTAGGAGAATACGACCATGGCAGCAAAAAATATTCAATACAGCACTGATGCGCGCGCTGCGCTCAAGCGGGGCGTTGATCAGCTTGCTGATGCGGTGAAGGTGACGCTCGGTCCGAAGGGACGCAACGTTGTGATTGACAAGAAATTCGGTGCGCCGACGATTACGAAAGACGGTGTGACGGTAGCAAAAGAGATCGAACTCGAAAACCCGCTCGAGAACATGGGTGCGCAGATGCTGCGCGAGGTTGCATCCAAGACGTCGGATGTAGCGGGCGACGGCACAACAACGGCAACGGTGCTGGCGCAGGCAATCGTGCGCGAGGGGTTGAAGATGGTTGCGGCGGGCGCGAACCCGATGGACTTGAAACGCGGTATTGATATCGCCGTCGGCAAGATTGTAGAGGGGCTGAAAGAAATCAGCAAGCCGGTTGACAAGACGAGCAAGCGGGAAATTGCGCAGGTCGGTTCGATCTCCGCAAACAACGATACAGTGATCGGCGACCTCATCGCTGATGCGATGATGAAAGTCGGTACCGACGGCGTGATCACGGTGGAGGAAGCAAAGGGAACGGACACGCAGATTGATGTGGTGGAAGGTATGCAGTTCGATCGCGGATATCTCTCGCCGTATTTCGTCACGGATGCTGAGACGATGGAAGCGGTGTTGGAGAACCCGATGATTCTGATTCATGACAAGAAGATTTCGGGAATGAAGGACCTGCTGCCGATTCTCGAGAAGGTTGCTCAAACCGGTTCTCCGATTCTCGTGATTGCTGAAGATGTCGAAGGTGAAGCGCTTGCGACGCTTGTGGTGAACAAGCTGCGCGGCACACTGCGGGTTGCTGCGGTGAAGGCTCCGGGCTTCGGCGATCGTCGCAAGGCGATGCTCGAAGATATCGCGATCCTCACCGGTGGAACGGTGATCAGCGAAGAGCAGGGCTACAAGTTGGAGAACGCGACGCTGAGCTACATGGGCAAAGCGAAGAAGGTCTCCATTGACAAAGACAATACGACGATCGTTGAAGGCGCCGGTAAGAAGGAAGACATCAAGAAGCGCATCAATGAGATCAAGGCGCAAATCGAAAAGACGACGAGCGACTATGACAAAGAGAAGCTTCAGGAGCGTCTTGCGAAGTTGAGCGGTGGTGTTGCCGTGTTGAAGATCGGTGCATCCACGGAGGTCGAAATGAAAGAGAAGAAGGCACGTGTCGAGGATGCGCTGCATGCCACACGCGCAGCCGTTGAGGAAGGCATCGTACCTGGTGGCGGCGTTGCGTATTTGCGAGCCGCGACGAAGCTCAATGGCCTCAAGTTGGCAAACGAGGATCAAGGAACGGGAGTCGAGATCGTTCGCCGTGCGCTCGAGGAGCCGATTCGCCAGATCGTTGCGAACGCAGGTGTCGAAGCTTCGGTGGTGGTGAACAAGGTGAAAGATGGCAAGGATGACTTCGGGTTCAACGCATACACCGAGCAGTACGAGAACCTTGTGAAGTCGGGCGTTATTGACCCAACGAAGGTTGCCCGCACGGCACTTGAAAACGCTTCTTCCGTCTCCGGATTGCTGTTGACGACCGAAGCGACGGTTGTCGAGAAACCGGAAGAGAAGAAGCCCGCGCCGATGCCACACGGCGGTGGGATGGAGGGGATGTACTAACCAGTTGTTGAGCGGGTCTGAGACCTGCGCAACCGAAGCCCTCAGCTCGCAAGAGCTGGGGGCTTTTTGTTGATTTGTCCGCACCGCACCGCAGATGCGGCTTGACTCCTCATGTACCCTTGATTATATTGGAAACGAGTAATACTGTAATCGTTTCCGTATTTTCTCGCTATGCCGCTTTCCTCCGAACTCAAAGAGAAAATCCTCAGCCACTCGCGCGAGCGCTTTTTCCGCGAAGGCTTTGCAAAGATTTCCGTCGACGAACTCACGTCGGAGCTTTCGATGAGCAAGAAGACGTTTTATCAGGCATTCGAGAGCAAAGACGAGTTGGTCGAAGAGATCGTCCATCACAAGCTTGCGGAAATCAACGCGAACATGGACCGCATTCTCTCCTCCGATGCCGACTTCGTTCACAAGTTGCAAGAGTTTCTCACTTACATGAGTGGCGTGCTCAGCGGAATGTCGAAACAGATGTTTGCGGATATGCAGAAGCATCAGCCGAAGCTCTGGATGCGCATCGAGAAATTTCGCCGCGAGCGGTTGACGAAGAACAACACGATTCTTCTTGAGCAGGGAATGCGCGAAGGGCTTATCCGACAGAACGTAAACACGAAAGTGTTCATTCTTTCGCTCCTCTCCTCGGTGGACAGCATCATCCAGCCGCACGTGCTGATGAACGAATCCTTCTCCTCAAAAGAGGCACTCATGGCGATCATGGATATTTTCTTCAGAGGAATTCTGACCGATGCAGGAAGGTCGCGACTCGACGCCATTCACGACAATCAACCCTCACCATTACGTTAAGGCATATCATGAGACAACGATTCGTTATCAATGCGCTCCTCTTGTTCTTGCTTGTTGGTTGTGGCCAGCATGACAAGAACTCAATCGAAGCATCGGGTACGATCGAAGGGACGGATATCACCATCGGAACGGAAGTCGCAGGCAAAGTAACAGGTGTGCGAGTTGATGAAGGCGCTCGCGTGAAGAAAGGCGATACACTTGTTGTCATTGACGACACGGACTATCGCATTCAACTGCGCTCGGCAGAAGCGAACGCCGCAGCAGCCGATGCCCAGTATCGCCTCGTGCTCGAAGGCTCTCGCGAAGAAGACGTGATGCAAGCCGAGACGGCGTTCAAAACCGCCGAGGCGGATTACAAACGGATGAAAGAACTGCTTGCCGCACAGGCAATCACGCAAAAGCAGTACGATGAGGTGTACATGCGCTACGTTGCTGCGCAACAGCAGTATCAAAAGCTCTTTCGTGGTTCGCGCAAGAGTGAAATTGATGTTGCCCGCGCCAAACGCGACCAGGCAATTGCGCAAGCAGATCAGCTCCGAAAAAAACTCCGCGATTGTTACATCCTTGCACCGGCCGAGGGGATCGTTTCGCTCAAGGCAATTGAAGCAGGCGAACTCGTGACGATCGGCGCGAACATCATGCGCATTACCGATCTCGACAAAGTGAAGCTGACGATTTACGTGAATGAACAACAGCTCGGCAGTGTAAAACTCGGCCAACCTGCCGAAGTCCGCATCGATAGTAATCCCGATAAGGTGCACCGGGGAAAAGTCGTGTATATATCGCCCAACGCAGAGTTCACACCAAAGAATGTTCAGACGAAGGAAGAGCGAACGAAACTTGTGTTTGGGGTAAAGATTGAAGTGGAGAACCCTGATGGAGT
>CAYUFU010000039.1:0-13778 GCA_964444145.1 uncultured Chitinophagales bacterium | reverse complement strand
CAAGGCGAGATGTTCGGCATCGTCGGTCCCGATGGTGCGGGGAAGACAACGCTCATGCGGATGCTCTGTGGAATTCTCGCTCCGACTTCAGGTAACGCGACGATTCTTGGTCATGACGTGATGAAGAATCCCGACGCGGTGAAGAAGGAAATCGGCTATCTCTCGCAACGCTTCTCCCTTTATGGCGACCTGAGCGTTGACGAGAACATCGAATTCTTCGCCGAGATCAACAAGGTGTACGACTATAGCGCGCGACGCGAGGAGTTGTTGGCGTTCACTCGGCTTACGCCATTCAGAGACAGGCTTGCCGAAAAGCTGTCGGGTGGAATGAAGCAGAAACTCGCGCTTGCCTGCACGCTGATTCACACGCCGAAGATCATTTTTCTCGACGAGCCTACAACAGGTGTTGACCCCGTTTCTCGCCGCGACTTCTGGAAGATTCTGCAAAGCCTGCTGAGGAGCGGCATTACGATTGTCATGAGCACGCCATACCTCGACGAAGCGGAGCGATGCTCGCGTGTTGCGCTGATGAACAAAGGAACCATCATGCAAGTTGATGAGCCGACGAACTTGAGAGCACGGATGAACGGCGACGTGATCGAGATTGTGTGCGCACGTGTGCGGGAGGCGTCGAAAGCTTTGCAGTATCAATCGTTCACGAGGGAAGTGCAAACGTTCGGCGATAGGCTCCATGTGCTCGTCGAGGACGCAAGCCGAGATGTTTCGCAAATCGAATTTCGGTTGAAGCAGAACGGAATTGCCATAGAGAGCTGGCGAGTGATTCCGCCGTCACTGGAGAATGTGTTTATCTCGTTGCTTACCAAGCAGTCCTAACAGCGCTGTTGAAAGCGAGACGCGGCTCTCCTCACGTCGCTTGCCAACTCCATGGACTGCACAAGCTGAACCTGAACTGACATGAATGAATACGCGATAGAAGTAACAGGGCTGACAAAACGTTTCGGCGATTTTACCGCCGTCGACAATGTGAGTTTCAGCGTGAAGCGTGGAGAAATCTTCGGTTTCCTCGGTGCCAACGGTGCAGGAAAATCCACAACGATTCGCATGTTGATCGGGCTGCTGCAACCAACGTCGGGCACGGCAGTAGTCGGCGGCTATGATGTTGCGAAACAACCAGACCAACTCAAGCTCAGTATCGGCTACATGTCGCAGCGGTTTTCCTTGTACGATGATCTGACAGTCGAGCAGAATATCCGCTTCTACGGCAGTGTGTACGGATTGAAGAATGCACGGCTCGACGAGCGAATGCAATGGGCATTGAAGATGGCCGGCTTGCAGGGACGCGAGTCGAGTCTGACGAAGACACTGAGCGGCGGTTGGAAGCAGCGGCTTGCCCTTGGCTGCGCGATTCTCCACGAACCGAGCATTGTTTTCCTCGACGAGCCGACAGGCGGCGTCGACCCCATCTCGCGAAGAGAGTTCTGGGAACTCATCAATCAACTTTCCGCCGAAGGCATCACGGTACTGGTAACGACACATTTTCTCGACGAGGCGGAATACTGTAACAATATCATTCTGATCAATGCAGGGAAGCTGATTGCAAGCGGAAGCCCGAGCGAATTGAAAGCGAATTATATCCGGCATCCGATTCTCGAGGTGTCGGGATTAGAGGGGAATGTTGTTGAAGCACTCGAACTCATTCGGGATCAGGAATGGGCACTGGAAACCTCCGTGTTCGGAACATCGCTGCATGTGATGGTGCAAGAGGTAGAGGAAGGAAAGAGAATGATTCTGCAAACTCTCGGAGAGAAGAGTATCGTCCCCAAAACCATTCAGCGGATTGTCCCGTCGCTGGAGGATGTGTTTCTGTATCTCCTTGATAGTGAGGGGAGACAGTCATGACGTTACCTACTTCGAGTTCGCCTTCCGCAATTCAGAATCCTGACACCGTGACTCGCAGTCCGGAACCCTCACGCCCCTCACTGCTGCGACGCTCTGGGCTGAGTGCCATCATCGTAAAGGAGTTTCGTCAGATTCGCCGCGATCCGACCACGCTCGGCATGTTGCTCGTACTGCCGACGGCGCTCATCGTTCTTGTCGGCTACGCACTCAACTTCGATGTGAAGCATATTCCCCTTGCGGTGTTCGATCAGAGCAAGACAGCGGAGAGCCGCGGGTTCTTAGAGCAGTTCCAGCACACGGAGTATTTCGACTATGCGTTCGAGGTTCAGTCGTATGACGAGATCGAGGATCTGTTTCTGAACAACAAAGCGAGGGCAGTCGTGGTGCTTCCCACGGACTTTGCCTCGGAGCTTCTTGCCGGTCGCACAGTTCAAGTACAGATTCTGCTCGACGGCGCTGATGCCAACAGCGCGGGCCAAGCCCTGAACTACGCGTCGCGCTTGACGTTCGAGTACTCCGATCGGGTGACGACAACATTCTTGCAACGTCGAGGACGCAGCCTGTTTACGCCGATTGATTTCCAGCCGCGCGTCTGGTACAATCCCGAATTGATTTCGACAAAGTTTCTAATCCCCGGTCTCATCGGCTTCATCATTGTACTCACTGCGGTGGTTTCAACAGCGCTCACGGTTGTACGAGAAAAAGAACGCGGGACGATGGAACAGTTGATGGTTTCCCCGCTTCACCCGTTGCAGATCATTCTCGGCAAAGTGATTCCGTACCTCCTCATCAGCCTCGTGATCGCAACTTCGATTTTGCTTGCGGGGTATTTTTTGTTCGACATCGAAGTGAGGGGAAGTCTGCTGTTATTATATGCGGGCATCTTCACGATTATCTTGGGTGGACTGGGACAAGGAATGCTCGTTTCGAGTGTTACCGATTCGCAGCAGGCGGCATTCATGCTCGCAATGCTAAGTTCGTTGTTACCGACGTTTTTGTTGTCGGGATTCGTGTTTCCGATTGCGAGCATGCCCGTGCCGCTTCAAATTCTCTCGAACATTTCGGTAAACAAGTTTTTTCTCATCGTTGTGCGCGGCGTGATGGTGAAGGGAGTCGGTTTCGGCGCCGTGTGGGAACAATTCGTCTTCATGATCATCTTTGCCGCGATTACGATTGCGGTGAGCACGCGGAAGTTTCAGAAGCGAGCGGTGTGAGTATCAGGACTCGGACTTCAAATGCCAACCGTGGTTCGGCAGTCAGGGTTCAAGGTTCACGATGTTCATGAGCCTTGGACGTCGTGAACCAGAAAGCGAAACACTCAATGCGTGACACAATCGCAGTCATACTTGCAATCATCAAGAAAGAATTCTACCAGATCCGCCAGGACAAGCGGATGTTCGGCATTTCGGTGATGGCGCCGATTCTGCAGGTCTTTCTCCTCGGCTACGCCGCGACAACGGACATCAAGAACAGCATCATGGTTGTCTGCGATCTGGATAAGACTGCGGAAAGTCGAGCGTTCGTCGAAACATTTACGACGTCGAACTACTTTATCCCGCAGTATTTTGTCGAATCACCGAACACCGTTGCCAGCTATGTCGAAACAGCAAAGGCGAACATTGCGCTTGTTGTCCCGAAAGGTTTTGCCAAAAACCTCTTCAGTCGCGAGAGGGCGCAGGTGCAAGTGCTGCTCGACGGCACGGACGCCAATACGTCGAACATCCTGCTGGGCTATGCGACCCAGATCGTCAACTCGTATTCGCGCCGAGTGTTGGCGGAGTACGCAAACGTTCGCGGTAGGATGAGCGTTCCGCAAGTCGTGCCGGAGCCGCGTGTCTGGTTCAACCCGGATCTGAAAAGCTCAAACTTCATGGTGCCGGGCGTCGTCGCAATGGTGCTGATGATTATTACGATGACGTTGACCTCTGTGAGCGTCGTGAAAGAAAAAGAAATCGGCACGCTCGAGCAGATTCTCGTTTCGCCCATCAAAGCATATCAGTTCATACTCGGCAAATTGATTCCGTTCGTCATCATCGGGTTTGCGGATACGCTGATCGTATTGAGCATCGCTCGGTTTTGGTTTAAGGTTCCGCTTGCGGGAAGCATAACTCTGCTGCTCGGACTGAGCGCAGTGTTCTTGCTGACAACACTCGGACTCGGTTTGTTCATCTCAACGCTTGCAAAATCGCAAGGACAAGCCATGATGATTGCCCAGTTCTTTTTCTTCATGCCGTTCTTGTTTCTGTCAGGCTTTACGTTCCCGATCTCGAACATGCCTGAATGGATTCAGTATCTTACCTACTTGATTCCGTTGAGATACTTCCTCGAGATTGTGCGCGGCATTTTCTTGAAGGGAGCAGACCTTTCGCATCTCTGGACTCAAGCCGCGGCGCTGCTGGCATTCGGCATCATCATACTGACGTTGAGCCTAAAACGATTTCGACGGACGCTGGAATAGCGCGGAGAGTCTCAATAGAGCAGCCAAAGAGAGTTTCGAGCGGGCGCAGATGACTGTGCCCGCCGAGTACACTCGAAGCTTGTGTCAGAGTGTAGTGGAGCTGCGCGCCAATGTCACTACTCTAGCACATGAATATTCTTTCGATGGCACATCTCTTTCAGGACGTTGGGCCAGACGGTAACGCTCACCTCACCGAGGTGCGCTTTCTTGAGCAGGAGCATTTGCGTGCGCGACTGTCCGATTCCGCCGCCGATGCTGAGCGACAACTCGCTGTTGACAATGCCTCGATGATACGGAAAACGCAGTGAGTCGAGTTGTCCCGCCAGCTCTAATTGTTTCTTCAGGGATTCAGCATTGACGCGTATGCCCATCGAAGTCAATTCGTGGCGCCGCCGTGTGACAGGATTCCACACGAGAATGTCGCCGTTGAGTCCGTGTGTGAGTTTGCCGTTCGTCGTTACCTCGGTTACCCAATCGTCGTAGTCCGCTGCGCGGTTTTCATGCGGATAGCCATCCTTCAGCGGCCAGCCGATGCCGATGATGAATATCGCAGGATGCTTTTGCAGCACTTGAGTCTCGCGTTGCTTGCGCGGCAGATCGGGATACATGTCGAGAATATCTTCCGCATGGAGAAACGTCAGCTCATCGGGAAGATTCGGATAACGTTTCGTCTTGAGCTTTGGGAACTTGCGCTGTACATATTGCTCAGCCCCTTTGAGCACGCCCCAGATTTTCGTGACGACGCTCTTGAGAAATTTCAGGTTGCGTTGTTTTTCGGTGATGACCTTTTCCCAATCCCACTGGTCAACGTACACGCTATGGTCGTGATCGAGGAAGTAGTCCTTGCGCACTGCGCGCATGTCCGTGCACAATCCTTCGCCGACTTTCATGCCGAACTGTTTGAGTGCAACGCGCTTCCATTTCGTCGCAGCCTGGACGATTTGTGCATCAATCGGGTGCTTGTCGTAATCGTTGGTGATGTGGAACTGGATAGGTGTTCGCGATCCGTCGCGATCCAGCATATCATTGACGCCGCTTTCGACATCAACAATGAGCGGCACTTGCACCATGATCAGGTTCAACGCCTTGCACAGATGATCCTCGATGTACTCTTTCACTGTGTAGATTGCTTTTTGTGTCTCCTTCGGTGTAAGCAGCGAACGATAATCCGACGGCAGGATATTCTCCAACTCGTCATAGTTGCCGATACCCGGACCGGCGAGGTCTGCTTTCTTGTCTACCATAGTGTATTCCCTTTCGATGAAGTTTTGATAGTCTATCCAGTGATAATTGACAACAAAAAAGCCTCTTCCGTTCACACTGGTTGAACAAAAGAGGCTCGATGCCAAAGACCTTGTGAACAAGATACGCGACCATCGCGTGAAAGGCAATCGTTGCTGAGCACCTAAAACCCGATTTGGCGTCGCGCAAAGCCGCAAAGTTGATGGGTAGGAAATTTCAAAAAAGGAATACAGTCCCGACATGGTCGGGATGAAGCGTTCCGATGGTCGGTTCAGAGATTATTTCTGATTTCCTTTTGTTTGGTTTCGTTCTTTGCGCCTTCGCGTCTTTGCCTGCCTGCCGCAGGCACGGCGTGAGATTTCTATGTTGGAATTCAGGAGGCTCGCGCTTTTGGAGAGTATCGGTCGAGTTTTGTACATTAAAAGTAGCTTCGAGTAACCATCGTTGTCATACCAGAGCGAGAGTCGAGATGAAGAACGTCGAATTGTCTCTTCAGGGAAATCTTCTCACCATCAAAGTGGACCTCACCAAAGAATTCGGTCCATCATCGTCGGGCAAAACGATCATCATCGCTTCGACGGAAGGAAACGTAAGCATACCGGGCGCTGAGGATAAGAAGATTGGATTGAATGTGTACAGGAAGAAATGAAAGAGGAAAAATGCAGAACGCAAAATGCAAAAGGCAAGATGTAGCGTGCGCGTTCGACGCGCAGAGTTCACGGATGTGGCGATGGTGGCGGCGACCGCTTCAGTGCCGGTTTCTTCCTCTTTCATTCTGCCTTTTTCCTCTTGCCTTGTGCGCGCAGAACTCGCGGGTGCCGCTCAACAAACTCAAATACCCCCCGGGCTTCTCCATTTCCATCTATGCTGAAGTTCCCAACGCTCGTTCGATGGTGTTGAGTCCGGGAGGCATTCTCTTCGTTGGTAACCGCAGCGGCGACAAGGTGTATGCGGTTGTTGATAGGAACAAAGACGGCGCGGCAGAGAAGGTTCATGTCATAGATTCGGGTTTAGATTCGCCCAACGGCGTCGCGTTTCGCAATGGCTCGCTGTTCGTTGCGGAGAATAGTCGCATACTGCGGTACGACGATATCGAAAACAGGTTGACAAATCCGCCGACGTCTGCTGTTGTGAAGGATGACTATCCGACGGATCGAAGTCACGGCTGGAAGTTCATCGCGTTCGGACCTGACGACAAGTTGTACGTTCCCGTCGGTGCTCCCTGCAATGTGTGCGAGCGTGAGAATCCGATCTACTCATCCATCACGCGCATCAACCCTGACGGCAGCGGATTCGAGATATTCGCACGCGGCGTTCGCAACACCGTCGGCTTCAGTTGGCATCCACAGACGAAAGAGTTGTGGTTCACCGACAACGGACGCGACATGATGGGAGATAATCTTCCCGCCGACGAATTGAATCACGCAGCGCGTCAAGGGATGCACTTCGGTTTTCCGTACGTTCATCAAGGTGATGTGCTCGATCCTGAGTATGGCAACGGCAAGAGTGTTTCGGATTATGTTCCGCCTGTACAAAAATTAGGTCCGCACGTTGCAGCGCTCGGCATGAGATTTTATACGGGCACGATGTTTCCCAAAGAATATCGCAACCAAATCTTTATCGCGGAGCATGGCTCGTGGAATCGCTCGATACCGATCGGCTACCGTGTTTCGCTTGTGAAGTTGAAGGACGGACGAGCGATGAGTTATGAGCCGTTTATCGAAGGCTGGCTTCAAGGGCGCTCCGCGTGGGGGAGGCCCGTTGACGTCCTGGTGATGCCCGATGGCGCGTTGTTAGTGTCGGATGACAAGGCAGGCGTAGTGTATCGCGTGACATACAAGTGACCGTCGCCTCCACATCCATGTCCAGATTGCCACCTTGCCCTTCTCGAATCTATTCTCTACTTTGTTTCGTAGTTCCTGTAAACCAAGCCAACTGTTCTTCACGCATGAAGCACATCATCTTTGCTCTTGCCGCACTGTGTATGTGCGGTTGTGGCATGTCGTTCCCCGAGGGCGGCTTGAGCAAGACCACTGTCGTCAATGTACCAGCTGACAACGCTCCACCGCCCGATTCGCTTATTGTGATTCCTGGACCTGAGTACCAGGCGGGTTGGCTTCACCGCTTGCTGTTCGGTTTGCACTATCGCGATTTGTGGACGTCGCCGCTGAAAGTCCGAGTGCTGGATATGAAAACGTTCGGCGGCGGACTCACGCCCTTGAAGCAAGGCGGTGGGTTTCAAACGAGGTCGCTCCGTTTTCGCGGCAATGACGGCAAACAGTACGCCTTTCGATCCGTCAATAAAGACCCGAAGGCGGTGTTGCCACCTGAACTGCGGGACACATTCGCCGCCGAGGTTGTGCAAGACCAAATCAGCTCGTCCAATCCTGCCGCAGCGATGGTGGTTGACGTACTTGCCGATGCACTCGGTGTTCTTCATCCAAAGCCGCAGTTCGTTCTCTTGCCTGACGATGAACGGCTGGGCGAGTTTCGTATGACCTTCTCGGGCCTCCTCGGCATCATCGAAGAGTATCCTGCGCATGGCGAAAACGATACGCCGGGCTTTGCCACCTCCACGAAGATCGTCAACACGCTCAAGCTCTTCGAGAATTTGGAAAAGGACAATGACCATCTCGTCAACGCGCGCGCATTGCTCACCGCGCGCTTGCTCGATGTGTTCGTCGGCGACTGGGATAGGCATGTTGACCAATGGCGCTGGGCGCGCTTCAAGGAAGGGGAGCGCAATGTGTACTACCCCATTCCTCGCGATCGTGACCAAGCTTTTGCGCGCTTCGATGGAGTGTTCCCCAACATCGCAGCAGCAGGAATTACGCAATTCGAACACTTCGATGAGGACATACCTCATATGCCGAGCCTGACGTTTTCGGGCCGCTTCATTGATCGGCGCTTGCTCGTTTCTCTCGACAAACAGCAATGGACTGACATTACCAACGAGGTCATTGCGAAGTTGACGGACGACGTTATCGAAAAAGCCGTTCGACGCCTCCCTCCAGAGTACTTCGCCTTGCGAGGCGAATGGCTGCAGAAGGCGCTCACAAGTCGCCGCAGCATTTTGAAACAAGCGTCGGAAAAATATTACGAGCTGGTTTCGGATAATGTTGACATCCATCTGAGCGACAAGCCGGAAACAGTCGAGGTAAAGCGATTGGACGATGAACGAGTGGAAGTTGTCGCGCATAGCGCGAAGAGTGCAGACGATGAAGTGTTCCGTCGTGTGTTCGTCAGAAGCGAGACGGATGAAATACGTTTGTACATGCACGGCGGCGATGACACGTGTGTAGTAAGTGGCGACGTCGAGTCGAGCATCACGGTGCGCGTCATTGGCGGCGGCGGCGATGATGAGTTGATTGATGAATCAATCGTGCGCGGTCATCTGTGGGGATTCATTCCCTTCATTGCGCAGGCAGAGACACAAACGTATTTTTACGACGACAAGGGCGACAATAGATTTGTCGTCGGCGCAAGCTGCAACGTTGATAAGCGTCCGTATGAGCCGCCAAAACCGGGCTTGGTGCAGTACTAACATAAATCGTGAGCAGCGCGAAGCTGTTCTGTCTGAATCGCGCCCGTGCAACAGTGTATCATTATTTTATTATCGGAGTCGAGGTTTCACTTTTTCAATGATGACAACATGCTCCCCGTATCTCATTCTCTGTGTTGTTCTTTTCGTGAACATCAGATGCTCGCATCAGCGCCATGCCCAACAATCGAACGAACCCAAACCTCTCACCGTTCTTGTCATCGGCGATGCGGGCGAGCCAAACAGCATTCTCCATGACAACGCGAATTGCATCAACGATATGTACAACGGACGACATGACGCAGGGAAACCCGATGCATTGATTTTCCTCGGCGATAATTTTTACGAGACGGGGCTGAATGTTCCCGCCGATGAAGTGCATTCGATGATAACAAAGATCCTCGGTCCGTTCCGTGAGGTGCTGGTAGGGCTTGGACGCGCCAACGTTCATGCGATTCCCGGCAATCATGATTATTACGCGCGCAATGTACTGGAGAAATCTCTGCTGTTCGGTCTCATCAACATCAAGGCCGGGCCTACCGGTATCTCAGATCGCGGAAACGAGCGCGAGAAAGCAATCGAATGGTGGACGTACTACTATAAAATGCCCGCTGTGAAGTCGTATCCAATTTTCGTGGGCGCGAGCGATAGCGTACAGTTTTTCTTTTTCGATTCCGCAGTGCTGCTCAAGACAGACATCGCAACATGGACTCCCTCTCTCGACAGCTTGCGACGGCTGCTTCGGGCTTCCAGGTTGCAAAACGGCATTGTGTGGCGAGTGCTCGCTCTCCATCATCCATGGTATTCTGTCGGCGCTCACGGCGGCTGGTCGGTGTGGGATGACGTCGAAAAGAGAGTTACGTATCTTCCGAACTGCGACAAAGACTCGAACGCGGTCAACTGGTTTGTCAACGATGTTGACCCCCAAGACTTGTGCGCAAACAAATACCAGCAGATGCTGGATTCGCTTAAGTCGGTAATTCGCGCAAGCACAACCAAGATTCATCTTACACTTGCAGGGCACGAGCACAACCTGCAACTGCTCTCGTATCCTAACAACGACAGCGATTGCACAACCTGTCCAAAAGTCCATGTCATTTCCGGCGCCGGCGCGAAGGCGACGATTGTGCGATTTCCTGCCCCGCCGAACGAATTCACCTCGTCGCAGCCGAAGAAAAAAGGAGAGCCGATGACGGGGTTCGCACAATTGCAGTTCCATCGCGACTCCTTGCGCGTGGTATTTTTCAACTCAGCCACCAACAACATGATTGATATGGGGGGAGGGCAGACGGAATTTTGGATTGGGAAAGACGGCGACTTGTTGCCTTGGCCAAAAATGATTCGACACAAGGACATAGGGAATTAGTGACATTGATCAGGGTGTGTTTTGATTCGCATACAGGAAGAATCTCGGCGTTCTGCGCGGTGTTCTTTTTGTTGTTCGTTTTCCAACCGCCGGTGACGCATGCCCAAGACTCTGACGAAGAAGAAGAGCAGCGCGCAAAGTATCAACCCTATCGCGACTATGGCGAGGACTGGCGGCTCGGTTCATTGTTCGGTTTCACTCCCGAAGATGGTGTGCTCTTGGGAACCGGCGCAATTGTGTACAAGTTCGGCTTTCGCGAATTCCCGTACATCTATCGTATGTCGCTTGTCGGCGGCGCGACGATTCCGACGGGGCGATGGAAGTTCGTGTATACAGCAACCTTTCCCTCGCTGACACAATCCCTCTCGCTTGATGTACTTACGTATGCATCCGAACTTGAAGTGAGGAATTTTTACGGTGTTGGTAACGCGACGCCGCGCGACCAAGCTTTAGAAAAGAACGACTTCTATCGCGTTGCTTCGCGCCAGTACTTTGTCCAGCCGAGGCTTGGCATGAAGCTCAGCCCGATTGCCGCACTTCATCTTGGAGTGTCGTTCAAACACTTCGAAGTGCGACAGAAGCCAAACAGACTCTTGACAACTGCGAAGCTGGACAGTCTCGGCGATGATCGCTCGATATTTGGTGCCGGCGTTGCTTTTGATGTCGCCTTTGGCGACGCGGCAGTTGCTACACGCAACGGTTTCTATCTCGGACTCTCGGCGTGGAATTACTTTGACCCGTTCGAACCTGCAAAGCCCTTCCAACGATATAGCGGCGACATTCGTGGTTACGTAAGCGCAGGAATCGCAACACTCGCTCTTCGCACGTTCGGTGAAAAACTGTCGGGTTACTATCCGTTCTACGAAGCGGCTTTCCTCGGCGGCGGCGGCAATTTGCGCGGCTACAACCTCAATCGGTTCTCCGGTGACGCCGCAGTTGGTGCAAGCGCAGAGCTTCGCTTCGAGCTGTTCAAGTTGAAACTTCTCGTTCCAACGACCGTTGGGTTCTTCGTGTTCGGCGATGCAGGGCGCGTGTATGTTGATGGCAAATCGCCGGGCGGCTGGCACGCAGATGCAGGTGGAGGGTTGTCCCTTGCGCCAATCTCTCGCGATCTCACGCTTTCACTTTCAGTTGCAAATTCTCCTGAAGGGATTTTTGTGACTGGAGGATTTGGGTTCGCGTTCTGATGGAGCAGGAAAACCTCAACGTGCCAAATTCGTGACTCCCACAGATCCCTGCGCAGAGGCTGCGTAGGATCTGCGGGAGCAATAGACGCTCTGCGGCGCTCACTTCTGGAGAACGAGCTTCCTCGTTCGAGAAAACTCTCCAGCACTCAGGCGATAGTAGTACACGCCGCTCGCGAGATGCGACCCGTCGAATTGCACGGTGTAGGTTCCCGCCTGAAGCGATTCGTTTACGAGCGTCGCGACTTCTCTTCCCAACCCATCGAACACGATCAATGTGACCCGCGCGAAATCAGCAATGCGAAATTCAATATTCGTTGTCGGATTGAACGGATTCGGATAATTCTGTTCGAGCGAGAACGTTGCGGGAATAACCGGTGATGTGAGTTTCACGCTCGTGATTTCCGTTGATGGTCGTCTCCACAGCCCCAGCCCGGCGGTGCCTGCGTAGATCATAAAGTTCGCACCGCTCGGTACTGCACTCAAGGTGTAGATGATGGGGAAGAACAGATTGAGATTGCTGGGGAGTCCGGTGTTGATCGCTGTCCAGTTCGAACCTCTGTTCGTGGAAACATACACGCCGAAACCAACCCCCGCGATGAGATTCGTTCCGAATGACGTGAGTGAATAGACACTCGAGCTTGTGAGTCCGGTGTTTACCGCTGTCCAGCTTGCCCCGTTGTTGGTGGAGCGGAAAACGCCGGCTGTTCCGGTTCCCACAACAATATCGGTTCCGATAAAGGTAATCGCGTTGATACTCGTGCTCGTGATTCCCGCGCCGATCGAACTCCACGAGGCTCCTGCGTTTGTTGAAAGATACAATCCATTACCTGCCGCGTAGAGGTTCGATCCGGAGACGGCGAGGATTTGCGCAGCCCCTGAACCCAAGCCGCTATTCATCAGCGTCCAATTCGCGCCGTTATTCGTCGAGCGATGCACGCCTGCAGACGAACCGACGAACACGCTCGAACCGAGCGAGGCAAATGTCCGCATTGTCGTCGCTGCCGGCAATCCTGTGTTCGCTGCGGACCACGTCGTCCCGTTGTCCGTTGAACGATATACACCCGAGAATCCGCCGACAAAGAGATCCGTTCCGTTGTGACCAATCGCTTCGACGGATGCGTTGGTCAATCCGGTGTTGATCGTGATCCAGCTTATTCCGTTGTCAGTGGAGCGATACAAGCTGTTCTCATTCGTTCCCGCGAACAGGTCGAAACCTCCGGTGCCGTTCGCTTTGTAGAGGAATGATCGGATATGAGTTGCTGCGACGCCGAGACTCGATCCGGTCCAGAGGGCGCCGCCGTTCGTGGACTTGTATACTCCGGCGAAAAACGTTGATGTTCCGGCGAACAACGTTGAGCCGTTGAAAGCGAGAGAGGAGACCGTGCCCGACAATCCGGCGCCCGTAGGCGTCCACGTTCCGCCGTTGTCCGTCGAAATGAGAACGCCGTTCGCCGCACCGGCGTACAACGTCGTACCGCTGACGAGAAGTGAGGTCGTGATGTTTGTGCTGACTCTCGACCAACTTGCTCCGTTGTCGGTTGAGCGATAGATACCGGAGAGACTTCCGGCAAACAACGTCGTTCCGTTGACCGCAAGAGTTTTCACAGCGAGTGTTGTGATGCCGGTATTTGCAGGCGACCAATTCGCGCCGTTGTTGGTGGTGACAAACGTGCCGGCGGTTTCACTTCCTGCAAAGATACTTGTGCCGCTCACCGCCAGTGCATTGATGCGCGTCGGTGTGAGGCCCGTGTTGATTGGCGTCCAACTCGTACCGTTGTTCGTCGAGCGATAGACGCCCGCCCCGGACGTTCCAGCGAACACATCGTTGCCGTTGACGACGAGGGAGAGCGTACTGGTTGCTAACGTCGTTGCCGTCCAATTTGCTCCATTGTCGTTCGAGAGAAATACCCCACCGGCTGTTCCGGCAAATATGCTTGTTCCTTTGGCGGCAAAAGTCGTCGCGCCAAAATACAATCCCGCAAACATCAACCCGTTGCTGACTGGCGTCCACGTCGCGCCGTTGTTGGTCGAGCGAAAGTTTCCGGCGTTGAGCGTTCCAGCGAAAATGGTTGGACCGCCTGCCGCAGTTGGGTTAACAGCTACAGCGGTGATAAAGCCGCCGTA
>CAYUFU010000038.1:0-32913 GCA_964444145.1 uncultured Chitinophagales bacterium | reverse complement strand
CCAAGACAGACTTGGCGGCATTGCGGCTTTGCGTGATGCTACATCGGGTTTCAGGAGAACCCAACGCCTTGATTTTGTTGATGAATTATGTAAATTGAGACAAGTTATCTCGCCCCTGCGGCGAGGAGTATCCAATCGCAAGCAACTCTTTCCGCACATCGCTGTGATGGGCGGGAAACACTCATCCACAAACCACATAACCAATCACAACTGGAGGCATTCATGAAACGTAGCTCTACGTTTTTGCTTTCTCTTCTCGCGGCTTTTCTGTGTCTCACGGAGCAAAGCTACGCGAAGGTGTACGCGTCGTACGTACGTGTAACACAGGACAACAGCTTGACTGCGCCGTTCGACGGCAGCTTCGCCGATCGTTCGGGATGTGCAATTCGGTTTCACTTGAACCACGTAGCCGATTCGGTCGTGGTCAACATCAAACAAGGTGCAACAGTCATTCGCCGGCTCCGCGAGATCAACCTTCCGGGCGGTGAGAATTCGATTGGATGGAACGGCGCGCAAGCGAACAATACCCCCGCACCAGCAGGAACGTACACACTCGAAGTGATTGCGTACCATCGCGGCTATTCTTCTTACACGGTGTATCACTTAAGCAATCCCGCAATCTTCACGCGCGGGCTGGGCCAAGTAACGAACCCTGCGCTCCGTTGGTTTGGATTTCTCTACAGCGCCAGCGGTGGCGGGTATGCCACCGGCGCAGTCCGTCACGCATCCTCGGGCAGGCAGTGGGGCAACGCACCCGATACAGCCCTGCTTACGACGACAGGCTCCCCTATCGGTGGCGCAGGCGCCACGACACTCGAGCGACGCTATGCAACGCCGGTAGATGAGAATGGCTACGTGTATATTATTGCCCGTAGCGATACGGCTCCATCGTTCCCGCTCGGTCGCCGAAGAATTTATCGCTTCCATACCGACACGAACAACGTGCAGTTGTTCGATTCGAGCACGTATGGGAACATGTATATTCAGGGACTCACGCTGCGCGGTTCCGGTGCGGCGAAAACATTGTACGTCATCGGCGATAGCGCCGTGTTCAGAATTCCCATCGGCACGCAAAACTTCAACACGATTGCGCCGACGATGGTCGCTCGCGTCACGCCCGGACGCCGCATGGTATTTTGGGACGCGGAAATTGGAGCGGACAATATGTTGTACGTAAACTTCCGCGCCGACTCTGCAATCGGGACCCTCGGCAACAGACCGCGCGGCTTGCTCAAGTTCAATCTCAGCACAGGCACTCTGCCCAAGACGCTCGCCGACACTGTGTGGACCGCCTTGATTCCCGACGGCGACCCGGTCACGACCGCGTTGGATGATGGACCAACAGCATCAGGCTCCGACGATATCCTTTACATGAACACCGACGTTGGAGTAGCTCCCAACAACACGTTCCCGAGCGGCATTTACGCGTACACCAATCTCACTGCTTCCGCGCCGACACGATCGCTGGTGTGGCTCGACGACGATAACAACTGCTCATCGTTCCGCAGTTCGCTCGTGACCGATCATCTCGGGAACATCGCATATTTCGAGAACACGACGGAAACCGTGGTGTTAGTTTCGCCGCCAAGCGGAGCAAACTCGTACACATACACGCCGGCGGCAACCATTGGCGTAGTCACGCCGGGTATTGCACCGTTGCTTGTCACGATTGCACAGGCCCGCGTTGATGCCGATGGCAACCGCCGCCCCGACCGCCTCTACGATACGTTGAAGGTCATCGGCGTTGTCAACTCGGTGAATATTCAAACGACGAACTTTGGATACTTCATACAAGATGACAATGCCGGTATTCAAATCTTCCGAAGCGGGTTAGTTGGCGCCCCAACACTGCGTCCCGGCTATCGCGTGCAGGTCATCGGGTACATTGACTACTTCCGCGGAACGACCGAAATTATTCCGCTGAATCTTGCAACCGACATCACGATTCTTGACACAGGAAATGTCGTCACATCAATTCCGCTCACGATTGGACAGTACATGGCGGACCCGGAGCGGTATGAGAGCCGGAGAATTCAGTTGACTCTTGCACATCCGTTCAACTTCACCTCAGCACAGTGGCCTCCGGCCGGAACAAGCGCAAACCTGACGATATGGAACGGGCTAGACACAACGATCATGCGCATTGACAGCGATACGGAAATTGACGGCAGCCCGTATCCAGCATTCCCGGTACGACTGACAGGTACTGCGACACAATTCACGACGGCGACGACGAACGACACCACAGGCTACCAGATCACGCCTATGTTCATTTCAGATTTCGTTCCGTTCAATGCTCCACCAATCACCAACTTCCGCTTGTTGACCCCTGCAAACGGCTCGGTGATCGTGATTGATACGACGGCAAACTACACATTCTCATGGCGCCGCTCGATTGATTTCAACGGTGATCCGATTACGTATCAGGTCAAGCCGGTCGCGTTTGCCGGGATAACGTCAGGACCAGACTCGTTCCTGACAAGAACCGGTGCCCAATTAGCAAATACATATCTCGTCGGTACCGATGTCATTGATTTCCGCTGGACGGTGCTCGCCGCTTCGACGGGCAATCCCGCGGTGTCGAGCCGTGATACATTCTCCGTCGTCCTGCGTCGGTCAGCGCCCGCGGCGGGATGGGCAGCGCAAACATCCGGAACAACAGCAACGCTCTACTCCGTGAAGGCGGTGAACCAGTCAGTTGCCTGGATAGGTGGGGCTGGAGGCTTAGTCTTGAGAACAACAAACAGCGGTGCCAACTGGACGAGCGTTGGCGGCGGAAGAATCGGCACAGCCGATATCTACGCCATCGAAGCAACCAGCGCGACAACAGCATTTGTCACCACGAGCCCGGCAGCAACGTATATCTTCCGGACAACGAATGGCGGAACACAATGGGACACAGTGTTCTCACAGGCTGGCGGCTTCATCAACGCAATCCGCATGTTCGATGCGAACAACGGCATTGCAGTCGGCGATCCCGTTGGCGGCAAATGGACAATCGCTAAGACGACGAACGGGGGATCAACGTGGGCAAGAACAGCAACCGAGCCAAATCAAGTCGGCGGCGAGTTCGGAGCCAATAACGGTCTCGCCTACCTGGCTCCTAACACGTTGTGGATGACGCCGGGCGGAGCGACAAACCGAATCTATAAGTCAACGAACCAAGGCACGAACTGGACATCTTCGACCCTTCCGTTCAATGGTTTCGCTGCAGGTGTGTGGTTCAATAACGCTAATGTCGGGCTCGTCGGATCCAGCGCAGGAAGCCTTGCGCGCTCTACCGACGGAGGTTCGACATGGACAACTGTGTCGCCTGCTCCTCCAGGAACCGGAGCCATCCATGGTATCTCAGGTTCAGGTAGTCACTTCTTCGCAACACGGGGGCAAACCGTCGTATCGAGTGCGAATTTCGGTCAGACGTACACTGTTTCCTATTCAGGAGGTGTTGGGACTCTGCTCGAACACCTGAACATGTCATTCATCGGCTCAACGGTGCGTGGGTGGGCTGTCAGTTCAACAGGTGGCATCGCTGCATATTACGCAGCTTTGACCGGGGTTGATGATGCCGTCGAGTTGGTTCCGGAAACATTCACCCTTGCGCAAAACTATCCAAACCCGTTCAACCCAACAACCACGATTCGCTACAGCTTGCCGAAAGACGCGTATGTATCGCTGAAGGTGTACAACCTCCTCGGTCAAGAAATAGCGACACTCAAAGAGGAAAGCCAAACCATTGGGACGTTCAACGTGGTGTGGAATGGGCGGAACAACTACGGCGCACAAGTCGCAACGGGGATGTACATCTATCGGCTCGAAGCCAAGCCGAACGACGGCAGCCAGCCGTTTGTGATGTCGAAGCGCATGTTGTTAGTGAAGTAAAATATTCATCCCGGAGCGCAAGCGGCACCGCGCTCGGTACAAAATGCAAAGGGCGTCAGCAATGACGCCCTTTGTTGTTATTGACTGACGTTACGCAAGGCGAGCACAACGACTCTCAGCGAAAACATCATTGAACCCTTTCAGGGTTCACACCAAAAGGTTATTTCCAACACCGAGGGCGTTGCCCTCGGCTATTCACATTCGTCCCTTTCAGGGACAGCTCTATAGTGGAAGCATTGGGCATAACGACTGGACGAATTCGAGAGTGCCGACGCCGAAGGCGTCAAATACGAATAGGTCGGGGCGAAGCCCCGACAAAAAGAATCGCAACGTCAATGTGAACCCTGAAAGGGTTCAATAACATGGTTGCGTAACATCAGTTATTGAGACGGATAGTCTGAAGCAGAATACGACGAGAAGGTTTAGATGCGCATGCTCGTGCGCTCAATTCACTTTCGTCACCCAGACCCCATTACCTGAAAGAGACTCAACGCGGCTCGAAGCAGCCCTCGCTTCCGCTTCAGTTGCATAGCGACCAACGCGAACACGATACCACTTCTTCCCTTTCACGAACCCTTCGGCAATGTACGCATCAATGCCGACTTTGCTCAGTCTACTCACCATGCGAACAGCGTCAATCCGTTTGTCCCATGAGGAAAGTTGTAGGGTGTATTCGCCCATCGGTGGCGGTGGTTTTGTTTCCTCCGCTTTGGAAGGTTCTGCAACGGGAGGCTTTGGTTCTTCTGTAATTGGTTTTTGTTCTTCGCTTGTCGGTGGAGCCGGCGTTGGGGACGGCTCTTCCTCTTGAATGGTTGTCTCTGCACCGGATTCGGTTTGCAGCGGCGGCTGAACAACAGGTGGCAGCTCTTCAGTAACTGTCGGGGTTTTCGATCCCCAGAAATGAACAACACCAAAGTAGTTCAGCAGGAATGTCACTGCACCGAAAAACGCGAGCGCAATCAACACTTGCACCCACCACTTCATCCCGCGCTCGACGTATGAATAATCGCGCATTGTTGGCGGAGGCTCGGCAGGCATCGCTGGCTGCGTTTCTTCTTCGCGCGACGGCGGCGGAGTTTCATCCATCCCCTGACCGCGAAGATTCAAGTTCGGCATAAGTTTTCTCTCCTTCGGTGGTGCGGCTTCTTCACCCGGTTCTTCCTGCCGCACGGGTCTCGTGGCAGCAGGCTGAGGCTGCTCAGTTGTTACGGGTTGTGTTATCGTTGGCTTGGGCGACGGCGGAGGAATCGGCACCTGCGGGCGGAATTCCTCTGGTGTCAACTCTCGATATGTATCAAGAATAACTTCTCGCCCTAATTTTTCCGACAGCGCGTCGTACGGGGGCTCCTTGCCTTCGTACTCGACTTCACCTTCCACCGGCATCAACTCGTAGCGTCCGACAAGTAGCGTCTTGAGATTTCTGTAGCGCTCATTTACCTTGTCGGCAAGCTCGCTTTCAGCCTCGAAGTATGGCATTCGTCGTTGCCGTTTCGCACCCACCATCCGCGTTCCAAACGTCCCAAAGTTCGGCACTTCGACGGGCTGCCCTTTCTTGAGCGACGAGAGTAAATATACGTAGAACAGATGTGAAACCGCAACTACGCTCGTCTCGTGCGCAACGCGACGGTCAACGCATCGCTTGAGTAAGTCATCCCTATTCATGAGCTTTTGTTACTCCAATTAATGAGGTCTTGCGCCGGCTGAAACGCGATGTAATCGCGCGGCGGAATACTGAAAATCTCCCTCGTCTCAGTATTCACCCCCTGCCGACCCGGGCGATGTTCGACAAGAAAATCTCCAATGTTATCAAGTGTCAGCTCGCCGTTCATCAAGATTTCCTCCGTCCATACGTCGGAAAACGCGTTGATGATCTCGCGAACCGTTTGTTTCGAGATTCCTGCCCGCTCCGAAATCGTATTGATAAGTTCTTCTTGGCTCATGCTGAAATACTCTCTAATTGTGCCACATTCAATAATCTTTCGGCATAAATTGTTGGCCGATTAGGCAACAGTAGCCTAATAGTGGATTTTCAAACGTGAGGAACAAGGGAGGAGTAACACCGCTGAGTGTGAGACCCAATGACGAGGGTACCAATGTGAAAGCGTCGAGATTATGGGCAGAATTGAAGTTCCGCGACAAAGCGAATACATCCCCCAGTTAAAGTAACATTTGAAGCGTACGCGGATTTGCCAATAATTTACGAGATGCAACGAAAGAAGTCAAGTAATATTTTGAAATTCAGCGAATTTCGCACACTCAGGCCTTGCTACTTCCATTGGCTTCCAATGTCTGTAAAGTATCGTCAAAACAAGGGGAAAAGAAGATGTGAAACCGCTCCGCCAACTATTGAGCACAGAAGGTTCACTCCGTCGTTTCGAAGAAAACGGAACCCGGAGATGAATTCTGTTGCATGCTCGCAGTGCGTAAGCCGTTCAGTTTCGCGCTTGCAAACGATGCACCGGAATTGCGCTTGCAATGTTGCACCGAGAGCAGAATCAGCAAGGCTTCCCACGACTCCGCCACTCACAACAGCCACGGAAGTCGCTATAAGATCATCAGAGTGAATCCACGGAAACGCACTGAGAAGAATCGCCAGACAGCCTGCGACGCCTGCAAGGACACCAAGCAGAGACACCGCGCCGCTTCTACCTGCCTCGACTTGCTTGAGGTTCGTGATCAACACCGGCGCAGATCGCGAGAGTGTTCCCAACTCCGTTCCCCAGGTATCAGCCGTTGCGGCTGCAACCGCGCCGAGATATGCGACATAAAGTATATCATTGCTCGTTGCGAGCCAGACGAGAGTGATGAGACAAGCAAAACCCCCATTCGCAAGGACTTGCATCGCGTCGCGCTGAGAAGATTTCTCAAAATGCGCCTCTGCACTCACTCTTCGTTTCTTCCCAAACTTCGAAAGGAGAGACGAGAGAATGAAGAAGACCACCATCGGCACAGTCCATTGCCAACCGCCAAAACCGAGCAAGATGGAGCCGAGAATGAATTGCGCAATTGATCCATCGAGCGTGAGGAAGCGGGCGAAGTATGATGCAACCGAAATGAAGGAAGCAAACGCGACACCGATGAGGAACTGCTCCGTCATGGGGAACGTGCTGCCTTACGCGGCAAGCGAATGGCGTGCGTCGGTGAGATGAACGATCAGCGTCTGCATCAGCAATTTCTCGTCCGTTTGTGTGGACTTGAGTTTTTCATCAACGTCGGCGAGCAGGAGGAAAGCATCCTCGATTTGAGATGAGGAAAAACGAGCGAGTGCTTGGAGATATTTATCCATGTAGCTCCAAATCCCGGTTTGCTGCGCATAAAGGTTCTGCGGAACGTTGCGCTTCCGCAGATCGCCAAGCTTCCAAAGGTTTTGGAAGAATTTGTTCAACATCACGACCATCATGATAGGCGACTCGCCTGCGTCGATCATCCGCTCCATGATTTCTGTAGCCTTCTGCGTATCCTTCGCGCCGATTGCCCACTGCAATTCGAAGATGCTGAACTCTTTGGAAATACCGACAACCGCGGTGACGTCATCAACCTCTATCGTCTTCCTGTCGCCGATGTAAATATACAGCTTCTCCAACTCGTTGCAGATTTCTCGGAGCGAGGTACCGACGTACGCGGCAAGCATCTCGGCGGCGTGCGGAAGAATTGCGCGCTTGTCGTTTTTGGCGCGACGCGCAATCCAACTTGGAATCTGCTTCTCCCACAACGGCTTGAACTCGATAGCCATCCCATTCTTCTTCGCTTGCGCAAACAGCTTCTTGCGCATGTCGGGTTTTGCACAGGTCATCACGAAGCATGTCGAAGGAGAGGGATTCTCGATGTAGTTAACCAGCAGTTCCGCATTCGACAGCTTGTCCACGTCGCGCACAATGACGACCCGCCGCTCCGCCATCATCGGAAACGAGGACGCATGTGAGACAACGTCCTTCGCGTCTGCTTCGCTACCATACACAATATCGAGATTGAAGCCGCGCCCATCCTTCGTGAGCGCGGCGTTGATCACGGCATCGGTCGCCTCTTCGATCAGAAAACTCTCTTCGCCGTAAAACAGATACACAGGCTTGAAGTCTTTCTTCGCGAGTGCACCGAGCAACTCATCGTATGTCGGACCTTCCGACTTCGCCACTACTTCTTCGGCGCGGCGCCGCCCGTCCGGAGAATTTTCACCCGCTTGATCTTCACGTCCACCTTCGGCGTGCCGTCGGTCGGTCCCATGACGGGATCAATCTCGACTTGCCCGATCTTCTCGACAACCTCCATGCCTTTGACGACCTTGCCGAATATCGTGTAGTTCTTCGGAAGGTTCATATTGTCGCGTAGCATAACAAAGAATTGACTGGTGTTCGTATTCGGACCTCTGTTCGCCATCGCGAGCACGCCTTTGAGATAGCCGGCTTTGTATGACGGCGTGTTCGGATTCAGCTCGTCAGCGAATTCTTTCCCCCAAATGCTTTTCCCGCCGGTTCCCCATTCGCCTTTCCGTTTCAGGTCTTTGGATTTGTCGTCGCCGGCTTGAATGACGAAGTTCTTCGACACACGATGAAAGCGTTGACCGTCGAAATACTTCTGCTGGGCAAGCCCTATGAAATTTTCGACCGTCTTCGGCGCGTCGCTTGCGTACAACTCCACTTCGAAGGTCCCCATCGAAGTTTCGATTGAGGCATGCGGAACGCCGGGTCCCTGCGCTACGCTCGATGTGACACTAACCAGTACTGCCGCGAGAAGAGCTGAGGCACTTGTGAATGAACTTGACATGGTGATGATTCTCCGTTGTGGTTGTTGATAGAAATGATCAATGGGTTAGAAGTAATACGACATTCCAAGTCGCGCGCCGACAGAGAAAAAATGCAGCGTGGTGGAAGCAGTTACGAGCGGCTTTCTGCCTGCGCCGTCGCGCAGTTCGCCGACAAATTCCCAGCGCATTTGCGCACCGAGATGCGCATAGAGATGCTCGCCGAGCGCAGTGTTACCTTCCAGTTCTAACACACTCCCCAGTCCACTCGCACTGGCGCCAAACGTCCCCGTCGCCGTTAATTTCTCATCGTACGAACCGAAATGGAAACCCGCTCCTGCTCCAACCTTGAAGTTGTACGTCGGTGCTTCGTACAGGATATACTGGATAATCACCGACGGCATGTGCACGTTGTAGGAAAACTCCTCGTTGAAACCGGCAATAAATGAGGATGGAATGGAATAACTTGAAAATGCGTGGACATACTCGAGCTTGGCATGCCAATCATGATTCAGCGGCAAGCTCACCGCGCCAAAAAATTCTACACCCGATTTGAAGTTCTCCGCGCGCCGACTGATCACGTTGCTGGCATTGACACGATTGACAACATCCTGCGCATTGTGATAATTCACTCCCATACCGGCCGCAACGCCGATACCTGTCGAGTGATACTCGTCGTCCGAATTCGTTTGTGCGACAACTGTATTCAACGACAGCACTATCATCACAAGACCCGTCGTACACATTCGCTTGTTCACGTTCTCTGCTCCGGCGGCAATTGCACTGCGTCCGATACGTTGATATGATCTTTGAAAAAGAAATAGAGTCCGATCAGCGTGATGCCGACGAAGCCCACCCCGTGGGTGAGCGTTGCGTAACTCAGAGCGATCTCCTTCGGCACGTCGAACAACTTATTCAAGCTCTGGGTCGCCAACACATGATACGAGCCTGTCCCGCCGGGTGTTGGAACGGCAACACCGATCGTCGAGATCGCTTGGACAACGATCGCTGCGCCGAAGTCCAGTCCCAGATCGAACGCGAAGAATGCCCCATACATCATGCAAATGTAGAGGAACCAAATTGCAGCGCTTTGCGCGACAATCAGCGGCAAGCGACGCGGATGCTTGAGAAACAAGAACCCATCGAGGAACTGGTGAAACAACCGCGACACTCGTTCACCAAACCGATGCGGAAGAACCTTCGACACGACCGTGATAACCGCTTCAGCCCAGTCTCGCCGTATCCCAAGCGCAAGCAAGAAGGCGATGCCGCCGACCGTGACGATCGAAATCCCGATGCGTGCATCTTCCAGCCAGGGAAACGATTCGCGCAAGGGTCCGCTGTACACCAGCGGAAGAATCGCGATCATGACAAGAAAGGCAATACCGTCTATCAAGCGTTCCACCACGATCGTTCCGAATGCAGCGGACTTTGGTATGCCCTCCAGCATGCCGATGGTGTATGGACGCACAAGTTCGCCGGCGCGCGGCAAAACGTTATTCATCATGTAGCCCACCATCACGCCTGATGTCAAATTGCGAATGCCGATGTTCGGTTTGAGCGGCTCGAGTAAGTAGCGCCAACGCCATGCACGCACCACATGACTCGCAACCAAACAGAAGAACATGGCGAGGATCCACCAATGATTTGCACGTCTCATCGCCTTGAGGACAACGGCGATGTCCGTACCACGAAATGCAAGCCACAACAATCCAAGCGTGAGCACGCCGCTGAGAATGAACCGCGTGGTTTGCTTCTTCATGCGCCCTGGTTCACAGCTGTCGAGCAGATCAGATCAGCGAAGATCAACGGCTTCGACTCCCTTGGGAATGCGATACGTAAATCGCGAGTCGGGAATGTTGGCGTTCAGTTTCAACTCATTGACGAAATAACTCGTGATCGTTCCGTTCAAATCGGTCACTTCCGCTTTGCGTATCAGCGATGCGTCATCAACCCAGATTTTCATCGTCGTGACGAGGGACGCCTCGTCGTTGGGAACAAGCTGGAGCACGCGTGTCGTGTATTTTCCTACTTTCTCCGTCCCGACCAACGACGCGCTATAGTCCGTCGGCGCGGCGGTGAGTATTCGTTCCGGCGAAAGCGCGCGCGCGTTCTTCTTGAACCTGTCAATCACGACTTGTTTCGTCGCAGCATTGTACGACCAGATGGTATCGCCGTCGGTGATGATGGTTTGTCCTTCTACTTCGACGCGGAACTTTTGTTTCTTGATGTAAAGGGTGCCGGCGATGCTTAGCTTCCCCGCAGAGAGTTGTGACCTGGTACGCTGTAAGAATTTGAGTTCGGCGTCTTTGATAGAATCGTATTTCTTCTTGACGCTTTGCAGTATATCCTGCGGGTCCTCCGCAGCAACACCGTCCAGCGTGAAGAGTGTGCCGGCAACAAGAAGTATAGTGCGCACCCGCTTCATCCGGCGGTCCCAGCGCTTACAGAATCGCTTCAAGCTCAGCCTCGGACTCGATCAGCACTTCACGCGCTTTGCTTCCATCGAACGGACCAACAATGCCTGCCGCTTCAAGCTCGTCAACAAGGCGCGCAGCGCGAGAGTAGCCAACCTTCAGGCGTCGCTGCAACAGCGATACCGACCCTTGTTGATGGCGCACGATGATGCGCGCAGCTTCATCGAACAATTCATCACGCGAACCGTCTCCGCCTGCCTCGGCACTTTTCTTCTTCTCAACGATCGAAGGGAGCCGGAACGGCTTCGAGAAGCCCTCCTGTTTGCCGATATGATTCACGAGACGCTCGACCTCATCGGTGGAAATGAACGCGTTCTGCAGACGAATGGGTTTCGGACTTCCTGCCGGCAGGTACAGCATGTCGCCGTTGCCGAGCAGTTGCTCTGCGCCGTTCATGTCGAGGATTGTGCGCGAATCCGTTTTCGACGCTACCTGATATGCTATGCGCGCAGGGAAATTCGCTTTGATAACGCCGGTGATGACATCCACCGATGGACGCTGCGTTGCCACAATGAGGTGAATACCAACCGCTCGCGCAAGCTGTGCCAGGCGTGCAATTGGTTCTTCGACTTCTTTCGCGGCAGTGATCATCAAATCCGCAAGTTCATCAATCACGACAACCAGGTATGGCATTTTCTGATGGATCACCGTCTCGGTATTCTTCAGCTTGCCTTCTTTGAATCTGTCGTTATAGTCCGCAATATTGCGCACGCCAGCAACCGCGAGCTTGTCGTAGCGCTTTTCCATTTCGTACTCCACGCCCTTCAGCGCAAGAACGGCATTCTTCGGGTTGGTGATGATCTCTTCATTCACATCGGGAGAAACCGCAAGGAAATGACGGTTGAGTTTCGTGTATTGCGTCAGTTCGATCTTTTTCGGATCGAAGATGACAAATTTCAAGTCCGATGGATGCATGCGGAAGAGCAAGCTCGCAAGAATCGTGTTGATGCCGACGCTCTTTCCCGAACCCGTTGAGCCGGCGATGAGCAAGTGCGGCATCTTCGTCAAGTCATCCGTGAAGACTTCGCCTGCAATCGTCTTGCCCATGGCAAGCGGCAGCTTTGCATTCGTATCGCGGAACTTCGACGAATTGATGACGCTGCGAATGTTGACAAGCGACGGTTTGTGATTGGGAATTTCCACACCCACTGCCGACTTGCCGGGGATCGGCGCCATGATGCGAATACCTTTCGCAGCGAGTTTGAGGGCAATGTCATTCTCGAGGGCGACGATGCGACTAATCTTCACGCCCGTCGCGGGAACAAGCTCATACAACGTAACGACGGGACCCGGCGTGACGGAAATATTCTCGAGTTGCACATCGAACGTCGCCAATGTTTCGCGCAGCAAATCGGCATTCGCTCGCAGTTCCTCGTCCTCGACTTCCTCCGCACTCGCCTTAGGCACATCGAGCAACTCGACCGACGGAAAAACGTAGTCAATCTCTTCGACGACGTTGACTTCGACTTTTCGTTCGTCGAAGTCAACTTCCGCTTCTCGCTTTTGCTTCTCAATGTCGAGGCGAACTGGTTTGTGTTGTCCTCCACCAAGCGGTGACGCAGCTTCCGTCTCACCGTTCGTGTCGTGTTCCGCACCGGTCGAGGGAGCCTGCGCGTCGATCAGCTCTTCATCAGCTGACGATTCCGGATGCTCTTCGAGCTTATGATCAAATCGGAGTTCAACTTTTTTAGGAACGGGCACTGGCTCTTCAAGCGGCGGCTTGTTGATTCTCGGCGGCTGGGGCGTGACAACATACCCTTCTTCACTCTCGTCGGATTCCTCATCGCGGTTGATGGCGATTTCACGTTGGGCTCTACGCTCCTCGATGCGTTCTTGGAATGAATCCCTTGTCCGACCGAACCAGTCCGCGACGTTCAGATACAGATTCTTCGCACGCTCTGCGAGTTCATGCAGATTCAGGTCGAGCGCCATCACCAGCGTAACGAACAGACCCGTAAGGAGAAGAATTGCACCACCGGTTTTTCCGAGCAACTGCGAAAGCGTCAAGGCGAAAAAGTCGCCAACCACACCGCTCCACTCCATACCCAACCACTCGCCGTTCGAAAGAAGGCGCAGCATTCCACTCGACGCGGAAATCAGCAGCGCCCCGATGAATGCATAGTTGGCAATGACGAACAGGCGGCGATACTCTTTTCGGCGCAAGATGTACCAGCCGAACAGCATCAGCAAGAAGGGGAGGCAAAGAATACTGTACCCAATCGTGGATTTGATAAGGAACTCAGACATCATCGAGCCGACGAGTCCGAGCCAGTTGTGCGCGGTATCTGCCTTTGCGCGCACGACCGGATCCCCTGTAAAGACCTTGTAGAGGTCACTGAAATGCAAGTCCGCGTTCGCCTCGTCGCTCGTGTCGTAGGAAACAAGAGCGAGGAACATCAGCACGGCAAACGCCATCATGAGAATCGCGAGAATGGATGTCTTGCGAGGTGAGGGTGTTGCACTCGCCCTCTTTGGAGAAGGTGGTGTACTGCGGCTGCCCGCAGCGCGAGCGGCTCGCGATTTGTTCAACTCCTGTTGTACACGAACGGGCTGTGGCATTCTCGTCCTCAACTATTGTGAGACAGAATTATTTGCCGAATCCCGCGGCGGCGGCATTCAGCTTGATCACGTTGCTGCGCAATTGCGGAATCACAGGAATCGAGTCCACGTCTGCGCAGACATGCAAGTCGTCGGCGAAGCCGATGTCGGCAAGATACTCGCCGTGCTCGCAGCGCGCCAGCATCTTCTCGAGCGCCTTGCCATAGTGCTTATAGAGCGCGAGCGACGCGGCGCCGGCATCGTCGCAGAGAATCTCATTCGTGTCGTGGTCTGCCTTCAGCTTGTGAATCAACATTCCCGCGCAGACTGCGTCTTCCAGCGAAAAATTCCCCCCTCGTCCGCTGCAGAGGATAACGACATCGCGTGCCGGCTTGCTCAGGAACTGCTGAACACGTGACATGTTAACGAAACCACATACGATCATTTCCCTCGCGTAGCGCGCTTTCACTATCGCCCGTGATCCGTTCGTTGTTGAGAAGACAATGGCTTTCCCTTTCACTTTCTCCTCGGTGTATTCACGGGGCGAGTTGCCGAGGTGAAATCCTTCGATCTTCCGACCGCCGCGCTCGCCACCCAAGAGTGTCACATCACCGAACAAATTGCCGACAATCTTCATCGCTGCTTCGACCGTCGTCACTGGGATGATTTCGCGCGCGCCGTTGTGCAACGCCGCCGCAATCGTCGTACTGGCTCGCAGCACGTCAATGACTACAACCGTCTTCTCTCGCAGATACATCTCATCGGTTTGCTGAGATGCAAAGAACACTTCTATCCGCATCAGTCACCAACATTGAGGAGCAAACCGGCAACCACTCGTACGCTCGTCCGAACAACTCGATACTACTTCTTGATAAACGGTAACGCCGTAATCGTGGCGGCGACTTCTTTGTTTCGGATCATTACATGCAACGTTGTTCCGGCTTTCGCATGTGCGATTGGAACGTAGCCCATGCCGATGCCCTTGTCGAGTATCGGCGAAAATGTCCCGCTCGTCACGTCACCGATTTTTTCCCCGTTCGAATGAATCGCATAGCCATGCCGGGGGAACGCTTTGTCGTTCAATGTAAAACCCACGAGCTTCCGCTTGATTCCTTCCGCCCTGGCTTTCATCATGACACTTTTGCCGTGGAAGTCCCCCTTGTCCAATTTCGTAATCCAGCCGAGTCCCGCTTCGAGTGGATGAGTCGTCTGGTCAATGTCGTTACCGTAGAGACAGAATCCCATTTCGAGCCGGAGCGTATCGCGTGCACCGAGTCCGATCGGCGCAATGGTGAAATCTTTTCCTGCGTCGAACACCGCTTGCCACACCTTCATTGCCGTCGTGACATCGGAAGGAAAATATAACTCGAAGCCCAGCTCGCCCGTATAGCCCGTGCGGGAGATAATCATCCTCACCCCCGCAAGCTCCCCTTCGAGAAAATGATAATAGGGCAGCTCGGAGAGCTTGTATGTCGTCAACTTCTGCAGCGTTTCAACGGACTTGGGACCCTGAACCGCCAAGAGCGAAATCTCATCGCTCCGATTCTTCAGCGTGACATCGCCGAAGACATTTTTTTTCATCCACGCAAAATCTTTCTCGATGTTCGAGGCGTTCACGACAAGCATGAAGTGCGTGCCCATGTTGTACACGAGCAGGTCGTCCACAATGCCGCCATCGTCGTAACACATCGCAGAGTATTGTACACGCCCCTTCGTCAATTTCGACGCATCGTTGACGGTAATCTTCTGCACGAACGCGAGCGCATCCATGCCATGCACTTCGATCTCGCCCATGTGCGACACGTCGAACACGCCGACGGTTTCGCGCACGCGCTTGTGTTCTTCGATGATGCCCGCGTACTGAATCGGCATTTCGAACCCCGCAAACTCGACAAGCTTCGCGCCGAGAGATTTATGAATGTCGAAAAAGGCTGTGCGTTTTAGAGCCATAGCGAGAGAGAATTTCGTTCAAACTTACTGGATGTTCGACGGCGAAAAAGTCCAAAGACGATGAACCATTTGTGAGTACAGGAACTTCCTGTCCAGACAAGATCCGGAATGCGTTCTGGGCGAGGAATTCCACCATCAGGACGAATTATTTATTAAACTGCTCGGTAATATCCTTCCCATCCCTCATCGAGCTAAAATAGAATTCGCCCGGTGGAACCGCCGCATCGCTCTCGAGCTTGATGTAGACGAGAAACTTGAACATCAATTTCATCAGCCGGCTCATGCGTCCTTCATTCAGCGTACCTGCAAGCGCAGGCCCGACGCGCAACACCAGCCGTCGCTCCTTCGATTCTTGGCGGAAACGCGCAAGCCATCGCTCAAGGTGATTAAACGTGGTTGTGCGCGACTGCACCGTGCCGCTGCCGCCGCAGGCCGGGCACTGCTCGGTGAAGCTGTGCAAGATACTCTGACGAATCCGCTGGCGCGTGATCTGCACAAGCCCAAACTCCGTCATCGGCAGCACCGTTACCTTCGCCCGGTCCTTGCGGAATTCCTTCCGCAGCTCTTCCCAGACTTTCTTCTTGTTCCGCTCGTCTTCGAGGTCAATAAAATCAATCACGATGATGCCGCCGATGTCGCGCAAGCGCAGTTGTCGGCATATCTCCCGCGCCGCTTCGAGATCGGTGCGGAGCGAGTTCAACTCCTGCTCGCGCTTTGCCGCATACCGACCGCTGTTCACGTCAATCACCACCATCGCTTCCGTCTGCTCGATAATGATATAGCCGCCGCTTTTCAGCCAGACTTTGCGCGACAGCGTAGACTCGATTTCCTTTTCAATGCCAAAGGCATCGAAAATCGGACGACGATCTTTGTGGAGCTCGATCTTATCGAGCATCTCAGGATTATTGTGCTTTACATACGCGCTGATTTCTTTGTGCAGTTTGCGCGAATCAATTACCACCCGCGCCACATCGTTGGAAAACAAATCGCGAATCACGCCCCCCGTCGTCGCCAAATCTTTATACAACAGCGCCGGCGGCCTCTCCGATTTCAGCACCGTCTCGATCTCGCGCCACTTCGCAATCAAATCCTCCAAATCCTTCTTCAGCGCATCGTCGTCTTGTCCCTCAGCAACGGTTCGAATGATGACACCGAACCCTTCGGGCAGCAAACTCTGCGCGATTTTACGAAGCCGTCGCTTTTCCTTGAAGCTGGAAATTTTTTTCGAGATGCCAACCTTGCCGTCGAACGGCAGCAGCACGGTGAACCGTCCCGCAAGCGAGACTTCCGACGTGACGCGCACGCCCTTCTTGCCGACAGGCTCCTTGATAACTTGGACGATAATGTCCTGACCACGTGTGAGATTCACTTGACGCGAGGGCTCGCGCTGCTCCCGCCGCGACGGACGGCGACCGTTGCCGTTCGCCTCGCGTGAGCGTGATTCCTGAGATGAACTTTGGTGAGACTCCCCGACCGCAACAGGCTCCGCGACCTTTTCCTCCTCTTCCTCCTCCTCATCCCCGATCATCGAAGAGTATTCTTCGAACCGATTCCCGATATCGGAAAAATGCAGAAAGCCATCCTGCTGCAACCCTAAATCAATAAACGCCGCTTTGATTCCCGGCATCACTTTGGCGACACGTCCGAGATAAATGTCGCCAACCATCTTTTCCTTATTTGCTGTCTCTACGAACAGCTCAGCCAGCCGACCATCTTCCGTAATCGCAATGCGCGTTTCGTTGTCGGCGCCGTTGATAATAATTTCCTTCTTCATGATGTACCGCTCGTTCCCCACATTGAAATAACGGAACGACGCAGGCAAAGCCCCACGCGCAGCACTCGCGGGAAAGAACACTCGTCATATCTGACAGCACCGACATCGTTCACCGTTTGTTGATAGTAAGCCCTGCGAGAAAGTTTTTCACGACAGGATGAAATTCTCTGACTTCAATAAGTGTATGAAGTACACGACTTAAGTTACTAAAAAGCGAACCCGTTTGCAAAACCACTTCGTTCCAGCAAACAGGATTCCTCCCCCTCATGCGTCACAACCAGACCGAAAGCGAGGTCTACCATCACTGGTTTTTTGGGGGGCTGCTGACAGACTACATCGTCCGAAGTTTCTACCATGCCGCAACCTGCCGGTCAACTTCGTGGAAAGCTCAGCCGCACCCTCGCCTCAACCCGCCAGCACACTTGCCAAAAAAACGAGGTCAAGCTCCCCTGCGTCACACTTTCGGTAACCGACCGTTGCTTCCTTCCGGACCTAGCGGGGTTAGGCTGCTTACGGTTGCGCAGGACTTGACCTCAATAACAGTGGAGCTGATCGGGATCGAACCGACGACCTCCTCGTTGCGAACGAGGCGCTCTCCCAGCTGAGCTACAGCCCCAAACCTCTTGACTCCTTTTTGCTCACTACCACACTACTGCAGCCGAACCAACGACCTTGGCGCCAACGGCACCACGCTCTCCCAGCTGAACTGCAGCTTCGAACATTTTCAATATACTACAATTCAATTCTACAATCAATTTGTAATAACCGCAGCTGGTTCCAGGAAACACGTGCAAGGCAGCACAGATTCGAATGGCAAGGAGTTTGAACTCAGTTATGCATACCATTAAGGAAACCATATGCAAAAAACATCATTCCTCACCGTCATTTGCGTGCTCACACTTGTCGGATGCGACCATTCCACCAACAACTTGGAACCACCGTTGAGCGGTCAACTGAGAATCACAAGCCCCTCGAACGACTCCATCGTTGATGGCAATGTGGTGATTACTGTGGATGTTTCTACACTTCCCGAAGTGAAGAAAATCGAATTGTACGTGAATGGCGAATTATCGCAGACACGTACTGCACCACCGTGGCAATTCGAGTGGAATACATCGGGCCTACAGTCGAACGCAGCCATCACCTTGACGACAAAGGCCTATCTGTACAACTCGGGCTATACGATGTCGCAACCCGTAACCGTCAGGACAAAATAGTAGATTGCCCAGTCGGCATCCCCCACCAACGGACAGCGATTATCGGAGCGTCCAGCAGTGCGTTAGTTCTTATTTTCGAATTCCGCCTGACGACACCTATGCGGCTTTGCGGGTTTGCGCAAAGCTACATCGGCTTTAATCCTACCTTGAAAGAAAAGGACGGAATTCATATCATCTATCAGTCACAAGCACACACATGGTAGAATTATCAGAGCGCGAACGCACGGTTCTCCGCTATGTCGTTCACGATTTTATCGAAACGGCGGTACCGGTAGGTTCGCGTTACATTTCTCGCAGGCATGAGGATGAGTTAGGCTTAAGCGCCGCGACCATTCGGAATGTCATGTCCGATTTGGAATACCTGGGCTACATCAACCATCCGCACACATCGGCAGGCAGAGTTCCGACTGACTCCGGCTATCGTTTCTATCTCGACTCCCTCATGAAGAAAGAGAACGTGCCCAACGATGCACAACGCCAGATTGCAGACAACCTCGCTGCAGCTGAAAACGAAGAGGAGATTTTCAAACTAACATCAAAGCTCCTCAGCCGGATTTCGCGACAGCTCTGCGTGGTGAGCTCGCCGCACCTGAGCAACGGCATTTTTGAGAAGCTGGAGTTGGTACAAATCAACAGCCTTCGGCTGATGGTCATCATCTCACTCAAACTCGGCTTGGTACGCACGATAATGCTCGAAGTGGCAAACGAAACTCCGCGCGAGAAACTCGATGACATTGCCCGCTTCTTGAACGAGCGCCTTTCGGGTTTGACTCTCGAGGAAATTCGCGAATCATTTGCTGAACGCGTCAAGGATGTCCGAGGCGATGAAAGCGGACTCGTGCGCCTGTTTATTGATTCTGTTGACAAACTGTTCGTCGGAGATAAGACCGAGAAACTGCACATCGCCGGAACGGACGTTATCGTAGATCAGCCAGAGTTTGAAAACCCGAAAAACTTCCGCAGTATCATCGAGCTGATCAGCAACGAAGAGATTATCATTCACGTGTTGGAAAAAGCACAGCAGGAAGGCGTGACGGTGAAGATAGGCCAGGAGAACACCGACGAAAAACTAAAGGATTACAGCGTCATTACCGCGAACTATTCCGTCGGCACTGTATCGGGTTCGATAGGCTTAATCGGACCGACGCGGATGCCATACTACAAGACTATCCCGCTCGTTGACTACGTCGCGCAAACTATTTCAGACATGTTTTCCCACAGTTATAAGGCATGACGACCAAAGACCAAGACATCGTTTCAGAGCAGCCCGCCGAGTTCGCCGCGGAAACTCCAAGCGAGCAAACTCCCGAAAGCCCTCTATCAGAAACGAACGAGGTGGACGCCTTGCGCGCACAACTCGAGGAAGCGCAAAAGCTGGCTGAGTCCTACAAAGATCAGTTGTTGCGCAAAGCTGCCGAATTCGAGAACTATAAGCGTCGAACGGACGCGGATGCTGCTAACCTTGTGAAGTTCGCGAATGAACGATTGATTCTGGCGCTACTGCCGATCGTCAACGACTTCGTCCGCTCGTTGAAAGCGGGCAGCGAGAATAAGGATTACGATGCATTCTACAAAGGCGTTGAGCTTATTCACACGAATTTCATGAAAGTGTTGGAAAAGGAAGGGCTGACCGCATTCGACTCGGTCGGCAAGCCGTTCGACGTTCAGTATCACGATGCGCTGATGCAAGTACCGAAGAACGGCGTCGAGCCGAACACGGTCATCGAAGAAATCGAGCGTGGCTACAAGCTCAACGACAAAATCATTCGCCACGCGAAGGTCATTGTCTCAGCGCAAAGTGCGGAGATTGGAACTGAGCCGACGAAAGAAGAAGTAGTGAACTAATGGCGAAGAAAGATTTCTATCAGATACTCGGTGTTGAGCGAAACGCATCGCAGGATGAAATCAAGAAAGCCTACCGCAAGTTAGCGCTTCAATATCACCCTGATCGAAATCCCGGCAACAAACAAGCCGAAGAGAAATTCAAAGAAGCGGCAGAAGCGTACGAGGCGCTCGGTGATCCGGAAAAGCGTCGGCGCTACGATCAGTTCGGTCACGAAGGTATGCGCGGCACCGACTTCCGTCCGTTCACGAACGTCGAGGACATCTTCAGCCAGTTCGGCGATATCTTTGGGCAGACAGGGTTCGGCGGCAGTGTATTCGATGAGATGTTCGGACGGAGCAGCAGCCGGCAGCAAGGCACGCGCAGAACGTCGGTCGGGCAACCCGGCTCGGATTTGAAAGTGCGCCTCAAACTCACGCTCGAAGAAATTGCCGCAGGCGCCGAAAAGAAACTCAAGATCAAGCGCTACCACGTTTGCGAAACCTGCCGAGGCGTCGGAGCGAAATCATCAAGCTCCTACATCACGTGTCCGATTTGCAGCGGTACGGGAGAGCATCGTCAAGTGTCGCGCTCGGTGTTCGGGCAATTCGTCAATATCTCGACCTGCAGCAACTGCGGCGGCGAAGGGAAAATCGTCAAAGACCCGTGTCCGACATGCCGCGGCGAAGGACGAGTCCAAGGCGAGTCAACAATCAAAGTGCAAATCCCTGCAGGCGTCAGCGAGGGAAATTACATCTCACTGCGCGGCGAGGGTAACGCCGGCGTGAGGGGTGGACAAGCGGGCGACGTGATTGTGATGATTGAAGTTGAGCCGCACGAGGTGTTCACACGCAACAATGACGATGTTGTGCTCGACTTGCTCATCAGCTATCCCGAAGCCGCACTCGGAGCAGAGGTCGAAGTGCCCACGTTGAACGGACGCGCAAAACTCAAGATCGAACCCGGAACGCAATCGGGAAGAATTCTGAGAATGCGCGACAAAGGTATCCCGCATCTCAACGCGTATGGACGAGGCGATCAGCTCGTGCGCGTCAACGTCTGGGTACCGACAAAGTTGAACGCTAAAGAGCGCGAACTGCTCAGAGAGCTCGCTACTTCCGATAATGTCAATCCGAAAGAAGGCGACAAATCCGCTCATTCCGACAAAAGCTTTTTTGGACGAATGAAGCGAGCCTTCGGCTAAGATCTTGAGAGCGACACACTCACCGAAATCCGTGTCGCTCGTTGTGTCACTACGGGGGGAACGATGGAGATGGCACGCCATGAAGTTCCTCGACACTCTGCAACAGAAAATCGGTTTCACGCGTAATGAGGCACTCGCCGTTGTGATGCTCTCGGCGACATTTCTCGCCGGCATGGCAATGCGTTGGGTGCGCGCCTCACTCAGCGAGCATGCTCAACCGGTTCCTCGGTTCGACTATTCGAAAAGCGACAGCGCGTACTCTGCAGCCGCCCACGATTCCTCAAAAACCCTCGCATTCGCCGCAGTCAGTAGTCACACCTCACCTCCCCGCAAGAGCACGCGACCTTCCGATGAAAAGAGACTTCCCTCACCGAACTCCGTCAATCTCAACAATGCTTCGAAGACACAACTCATGAGTCTGCCAGGCGTTGGCGCAGCGTATGCCGATCGCATCATCGAATACCGCGCAGCGAACGGTGGGTTCAGCAGCATTGATCAACTGACGAATGTGAAGGGCATCGGCAAGAAGAAGCTGGAGAAGATTCGCCCGTTTGTACGCATTGACTGATGCCGTTTGAAAGAAAAAGAGAACATTGCTGTAGAAGTCCGTAAAGACATTTCACCGATTCGGTGAAATGCTTCTATGCAGAAATTTCTCAAAACGACTTTGCGACCTTGCACAGGGCTAAACCGGGTTTCAGATCTGTCCTGAAATCCGTCATAGAAATCTCACGCAAAGACGCGAAGCCGCAAAGAAGTGGAGGATGGTTGAGAGTAATTGCTTGTATGCACTTTACAAATAACTTCACATCCTTCACCTGCTCGGTGAATTCCTTTTCAGCAAATTTCCAAGTCAGGCTTGGCGGCTTTGCGCCTTTGCGTGAGGCTAAATCGGAATTCAGAATCTGTTCACATTCTTGTTTGTTCATCCATCGTTAGATATATTGCGGAGTAGAAACTGAAAAACTTTGCACCGCATGCTTTCCTTTGTCCTTCTTCTCCTCCTCGCCGTCTCGCTCACACACGCTGAGGAGCCGACATTCGAGTATTTCCCCGCGCGAAAACTCTTTCCGCATCTCACCGCCGATGGACTCGCGCATCAACTTTCCCTTTCGCGCGTAACAGAAAATCATGATTGGATCGCAGCGATCGGCGGCGCGATTCCGATGGCGCAACTCAATCTCACCCACGCAAAACTTCAAGGAGGCGTCGCCGTCACGATCTTCAACCGGCTCGTGAAAACGCCCGGAAAGCTCGAGGTATACACGGTTGACTACAAGGTGGATATTCCCTTCGACATCCGCCTCAGCGATTTCACGCTGCGTTTCGCCCTGGGCCACATCAGTTGCCATTTTGCGGATGATGCCATCGAGATTTTCGGAAAGCGTTCGATTCAGCATGTGAACGATTATTTCACTGTCGCTGCCGCGTATGACGTTGAACCTATTCGCGGCTACGTGTACGGCGGATTCAATTACAGCTACGGCACGCAGCCGATTCAACACAAGCCGTGGCTGTTGCAAGTTGGCGCGCACTTTGGCATTTTCGAAGTGCACGAAGATATTCTGCTCTACGGCGCGCTCGATGTGAAGGTACGCGAGGAAAACGGCTGGGGCAGCACGCGCAGCATTCAAATCGGTGCAAGGTTTTTTCCGCATCAACTTGTCGGCGCACGGCTCGCGTACACCCATCGCGAAGGATTCGAGGAACGCGGACAGTTTTATCTCAACACAACGACGCTTAATCTCATTTCCGCTTTCATTGATTTTTAGGGGGCGATGAAACACCATCTGATTGTCGCGCTACTCACTGCAACGACGCTCGCACGCGCACAACATACCGACGAACTTCGAACGGCGCAGGATTCCCTGTCGCTCGCGAGTGTACGTGGCAAGACGGAACTCCCCGCCCTCTTCACGGGTGCGCCTGATTCATCCGCTTCAGCCGATGGCTTTCACGTCAATCCTGAGTTCACAGGACGAAAGATCGCCGCCACGACGGCTATCGGCGGACTATTCGCGCTTTCGGCGTATTGGTGTTACGATAGCTGGTGGCGCAGCGCAGGGGGCGGACTGCGATTCCACACCGATAATTGGCTGAACGGTTATGCGAGCGGCATTGACAAGGTCGGGCATTTCTACACATCGTATTTCTATTATCACCTCTTTCGCAACATCATGCTCTGGGGCGGGTACGAAAGCACGACTGCCGAGTGGTGGGCGCTCGGCGGATCCGCGGGGTTTGCCATCATTGTGGAGTTGGGCGACGGGCTGACGCCAAGCTATGGCTTTGATTATCAAGACCTCATTTTCAATTTCAGCGGTGTCGGCTACGCCTTTCTGCAATCGAGGGTACCGTTCCTGAAGAATTTCAATTTCAAGTGGAGCTACGTTCCGCGCGACGGCTACAAATTTCCCGTCCGCCTCGTCGAGCACTATGACGACCACACATACTGGCTCTCGGCAAACGTCAACAATCTGCTTCCCTCATCCCTCGAACCGTTGTGGCCCGACTGGCTCAACGTCGCAATCGGAATGGGAGTTGACGATAATTGGACGAGGCGCGAATTCGTGATTGGGTTCGACTTGAATCTTCTCTCGCTCTTTCGCACCGAGAATGAAGATTGGCTTCTCGTGCAGCGCACTGTGGACATGTTTCACATTCCCGCGCCCGCAATCAAGTGGACGGAAGGGAAAGAGCCGCGGTACTACTTATTTCACAAGAACTGAGAGTAACTCCTTCGCCAGGAGGAACGCCGCGGCAAAAGTCGAAGATGCACTGGTTCGGGTCGGCTTTGCTTTCGAGATACTTCTCGGCGATCACCCTCTCGACATTGCGCGGGGAGTGGACCGCGCCATTGAGTGCTATTGCCTAATCACTCGATGTACATAGGAAAGGATTATGGGTATGATGAAAAGGACGAGACTGGTTGAAGAGATCATCCCCCCTATCGTCCCTAACGCCAGTGAATACCATATACTTGCTCGCTCACTCCAAATCAGCAACGGAATCAATGCTCCGATTGTGGTAATCGAGGTCATCAAGATTGGACGAAGGCGATCCGTGGCGGCATGAACCAACACATGTAACGAAGGCGACTGGAGAGCAACATACTTGTTGACATAGTCAACTAACACGATCGAATTCGATACCGCAATGCCAATGAGCAGAATAACGGATGCATATCCACCCCTCCCGAACGGTGTGTCCGTCAAATAGAATGCTAAGCATAAGCCAATCAGCGACAGCGGGACGGCGATGATAACAACAAGTGGCTTGATGAATGATTCATAGAGTGACGATGTGACCATAAAGACTATGAGCAATGCTATCAACGCAATCCAGACCAACGATCGCTGGCTCTTTTCGGTGAGAAAGAAGAACGAAAACGAGCGATCAAACCTATAGCCAATCGGCAAAGGCATTGATGTGATTGTCGCATCGACAAACGCGTTTCCGTATTTGTATGGTCCTTTGTACTCGAATGAAATCCATCGAAGATAGTGCTGATCTTCTCGTGTGATCTCCGACGGTACACGCCTCTCTTCAATGTCAACGAGAGATGCCAGTTGTACTATTTGCCCATTGGGATTTGTGATGTGGGCAGAACGCAAGAGGTCCACTGAAAACGAATCGTACCCTGCAAGTTTTAGGGTATAGGGAACGCGTTCATTCGAAAGGGAAAGCGTATGCCATTCCACAGCTCCTCGAGTCATCCCCCTCATGGAGCGGACGACGTCAACCACGGCGAGACCGTTCGAGCTGATTGCTTCACGATTTACTCTTACAACGAGTTCCGTGGTCCGCGACCAACGGCCAAAGGAACGGTCTATATCCACCTCTCCAATCCGTGGATTTCGCTCGATCCGTTCTTTGAATTTTTCCGCGATCTCTTTCACCTTATTGTAGTTGTAGCCGAGCACCTTGACATAGAAGCTTGGTGACGATTCGCCCCCGCTATAAAATCCGGGACCGAAGCCAGAGACCGATATTGTTGCACCGCCTGTTTGCGCAGCAAAAACGGTCAGCCGGTTTTTCATTTCGTAGGGAATCGCGGTCGCTGCAGCGCTGTCATCAAAGTCGACCCGCACAGACGCCAATTCACCGGTGACCCGCGTTGTGAATTTCTTGACGCCATGTGCGTTTGTTTGGATTTCCCGTTCCACCGCTGCTGCAACTTGGTCGTAGCGCTGAATCTCTGTCCCTTGCGGAAACCCGATCCGAACAACCAAGTATGTTTCATTCCCCCAGTCCCACACTTCGCCCTTCGTCACTTTCGTAAAGAACAGATAGCTCACTCCACCAAGTGCATGGTTAATGAATGGACGCGCTGTGGCAACATACTCATTCCCCACGATCGAGTTGTATGCCGATGCCGCCGGATTCTCTGCCTCAATACGTTCCGGCAACAACCAAATCGGTAACCCGAAGAAAAGGACAATCGTGGCAAGAACACTTTTCCTGTACTTCAAGCCCACCTTGAGCATTTTCTGATATAGTCTTGCAAGTAGTTCTCCGGTACGCGTCATGAAGGTTTCTTGGCTCTTCCACAACTTGACATGACAAGCCATTGTGGGAATCAACGTAAACGATACGAGAAGGGACATAAGCAAAGACACACCGACCGCAATGCCGAAGTCAAGAAAATAGGGTTTCAGATCTTCGGGTAAGAATGCAAGCGGGAGCATTGCTCCAACAGTCGTGAGCGTTGAAGCAACGACCGGAAGAAAAACCTGAGCGACTGCACTTTGAATTCTTTCTGTGGTCGGTCCCTCGGTTGAATGCCTCTGAATGTTATCAAGCACAACGATCGAGTCATCAACGACGCGACCGAAGCCGAGGATCAAGCCGGCCATCGTCAGAAGGTGCAAGCTTAAGCCAAAGAACCAAAAGAAGAGGAAGGTCCCTGCAAGCGAAAAAACGATCGAAGAAAGAATGACGAACGATGCTCGTTGACTTTGCAAAAACACTGACAGCACCGCCCAAATGCACAAGAGCGAAATCAAAACCTCGCGATACAAACTCTCAAGCTCATTTCGTAATTGTTCACTTTTGTCCTCTACTTTCCGCAACTCTACGCCCGATGGAAACTGCTTCGACATCTCCTCCAGTTTCTCCATCACAGCATCGGCGACGCGCAGTGTATTGATATGCGGCTCCTTGTCAACGACAAGGTTGACGGAGGGTTTCCCATTCACGCGAGAGAAACTCCGCAACTCGGCAAGCCCGTCTCTGACCTCTCCAAGATCGCCCAGGCGAATCACCGTTCCGTTGTCTGTTGTGTGTAAGGGGACCGTGAGAAGATCGGCAACGCGCGTATACTTGTTCTGAATGGAAACAACAATCCGACCACTGGCTTGTTTGAGAACGCCTACCGGGGCAGAAAACTCTACTGCTCGCAACGAAGCGGCGATCTTATCAACAGTTAAGCCCAATCCTTTGAGTTTATCCAGATGCAATTCAATCTGTATTTCCCGTTCCTCGCCGCCAACCACTTCAACCTTAGCGACACCTTTGATTGACAGAAGAGCCGATGCCAAGCGCTCTTGCGCGTAAGTTCGTAAGGCGGAAGGGGACAGCTCGCCTGCAAGTGTGAAGGTCATAAATCCTTGAAGCGCACGGAAGTCCTCGGGCACGTATCGCTCAATGGTCGGCAAACTTGCTCCCGGTGGAAGAAACTCTCCGAAGGCTGCCAATTTCTCGTACAATTCAAGACGAGCAAAGTTCATGTCTGTTGATTGCTCAAACTCGACGTCAACAACCGACCTCCCTTCCGTTGAACGAGAACTTACTTTTTTGGCGCCTTGAATTGTATTGGCAATTTCTTCGATTGGCGCGGTGAGAAACATCTCGACTGTTTCTGGAGATGTGTTACCCCATGAGGTGTGGATGGAGAGGCTTGGGAATTCAACTGTGGGCGACAACTCAATGGGAAGTCGCGTGAACGCGAAGACGCCACCGAGAAGCAACGCGCCGAAGAGCATCGCAACGGCAACGGGGCGAGCAAGCAACCTTGTGAAGAAACTACTCACATTCGGCTCGATTCTGGCATTGATCTTCCACTCATTGCCCACGTGTCAATAAACGTGTACACAATCGGAATCGCAACGACGGTGAAGAATGTTGATGCCACCAATCCCCCCACAATCGGCACGGTCAGCGCTCGCACAAGCTCCGAGCCGGTTCCGAATTCGAAGAAGAGCGGAATGATTCCGAGAACGGTTGTCGCCGTTGTCATGAGAATCGGTCGTAAGCGCTGCTGCATTCCTTCCCGAATCGCATCGTACAGTGCAACTCCCTTGCGCCGCAGCGACGTAATCACATCAACGACAATGACAGCATCGTTATCCACCGCACCGATCATGATCACAAGCCCGATCAGCGACATGACGTTGTACGCTTGGTTGGTGACCATCATCGCGAGAATCGCTCCGATAAACGCAAGGGGGCTCGTCAACAGAATAACCAGCGGGTAAAGCACCGACTCGTACTCAGCGGCGAGTATCATGAACACAAGAAAAATCGAGAGGAGAATCACAAGCATAAGACTGCGAAACGATTCTCTGATTTCTTCATTCTCTCCCCCGATGGTAATTGCATAGCCGGCGGGTAGTCTCATTCCGTTTGCTCTATCCTGCAACTCTTCGACTATTGACGCGAGCGATCGCCCTGTGACGTTTGCAGTAATCACCATCGCTCGCTGGTGGTTCTCGCGCCAGATTTCGCCGATGCCCATCGTCTGCTCCCAATGGACAAGTGTGTGGAGCGGAACGCCTTCGCCGCCGACTTCTGAATCTAAAATGTCTGCCCAGCCGGAGGATCGTTTGGGGTCAGTATCCTTTCGGGCTTCGTCGGTTGGCTGCACACGAATGGTGATCTTCCTATCAAAGTCACTAAGTGTGGTCGCCTCGATGCCTTGCACGTGCTGCTTGATGTGTTCGGCAACAGACTGCACCGTGAAGCCATATCTCATTGCTTGGTCGCGGTCAACTGTGATGCGATATTCGAGTGTGCCCCGTTGCAGGCTTTGACGAACGTCCACCAACCCTCGAACGGTTTTTACACTCGCTAAGAAGTTGTCTGCAATCTGCGCTATCACATTGGGGTCCTTCCCAACAACTCGCATCTTGATGTCATTCTCCTCGGGTCGAAGAATGTTTTCGAATGTTGTGCCTCGTGATCGAACAGCGAACTCGACGCCGGAGGTTGTCGCTTGGAGTCCCGCAACAATGCGTCGCGCGTGTTCAAGTACTTCTTTGGTGGACGCGCCTTCTCGTACTGTGACCTCAACGACCGCTCGCTCAATCGCAGCATCGCTTGCTGTCCAGATGTTTGTTTCATCGGTAATACCGATCGAGCAATACACGCCTACGACGTCGTGCACCTCGCGCAGGCGGCTCTCGACATACCCGACAAACGTTGAGACGCCCTCCAACGAGGTTCCTTTCGGCAACATGATCTGAATCGTAAAGCGGCTTTGGTCAATATCGGGCGCCGGCTCGCTGCGGATAAACAGCGCACCAACGACCGACAACAGGAACATGCCAAGCGTTGCAAAAACTACTTTGCCGCGATGCTGAAGCCCCAACGCAAGGTATTTGTCCAGTGCCGCATGGCTCGCTGTCTTCACCCTCTCTGTAAAGGCGTAGAAGCTGTCTCGTGCAATGGCGAAAAACGGCTTAAGGGCAGCCTCGCTGTCTTCTGGCGATATTGACGTATCGGCAGAAGGGAACCTGCTGGATTCGGGAGATTGCCGTTGTTGACCTCGTTTACCAAAGAATCCCTCCCGCGACACAAGCATCGGCACAAGCGTCACTGCCACGAAGAGCGAAACGAGCAACGACACGGTCATCGTCACACCCATATCTACAAACAACTTCGACGCAACACCCTCCACGAAAATAATGGGAAGAAAAATTGCCACATTTGTAAGCGTTGAGGCTGTCACTGCAACATTGATGTCTTTCGCGCCTTCGAGCGTTGCCTCACGCAGACTTTTACCTTGTTCACGCAATCGAGTCACGTTCTCGACGAGTATGATCGCGTTATCGCCCAACATACCGATCCCAAGTGCGAGACCTGTCAGTGAAATGATGTTGAGGTTGACGTTGAGGAAGTACATCACGATGAACGTCGCGAGAATGGAAACGGGCATCGTCAAGCCGATGATGAGCGGGGAGCGCAAGTCGCGCAGGAAGAAGAAGAGCACGACGAACGCGAGCAATGCGCCAATAACGATCGCCTGTTGCACATCGGAGATGGATCTGCCGATGAACTCCGCCTGGTCCGAAAGAACGACAAGGTGCAGATTGGGATACTCTGCCCGAAGGTGTGCAAGTACTTCATGCAGTTTGCGAGATACTTCGACTGTGTTGGTACCCGCTTCTTTGCGAATTTGCAGGGCGATGATTTCTTGTCCATTGTAGCGGGTAATGCCAACTCTCTCTTTGTGCGTGTCAACCACCTCCGCGATGTCTGAGACGCGCACCAAGCGTCCGGACGAGGTCTTCATGACGACGACATTGCGAATCTCTTCGACGGCAGTGAACTCGCCAAGCGTACGAAGCGAATAGCGAAACAACCCCCTCTTGATCGAACCACCGGGGAGATTCAAGTTTGCATTCGCCAACGCCTGAGCAACTTGCTCAGTAGTAATCCCAAGCGATTGCATTTTTCTTGAATCCACGTCAACATGAATCTCGCGCTCGACGCCGCCAAGTACAGAGGCTTGCGCAACGCCGTCAATCTGCTCGATGCGTCGCTTAACAAGTGCGCGTGCGGTTTCTTTTAGCTCTACCAGCCATCTCCCCCTGTCTCCCACTCTTCCATTCTCCCCTACTCGCTTCACCTCCACCAATCTAACACTCCCTTTTTCTTCCTTGTCCTGAGAAGAGAGCGCCACGGTCATGATCGGCTCGGTGGAAGGATCGACTCGAAGAATCGTCGGGCGGCTCGCCTCACGCGGCAAGGCGCCGCGCATCTGATCCAACTTCTCGCGCACTTCGAGCAGGGCGAAATCCATGTTCGTACCCCAGTAGAATTCCACCGTGACCACCGACTGGCCCTCCCGGGTGACGGAGGAAACTCTCTTCGCGCCGACGACAGTCCCCAGCGCGGCTTCGATGGGCTGCGTTACCGCTTGCTCGACTTCTTCGGGCGAGGTGTTCGGATACGAGGTCTGGACTGTGAGCTTGGGAATTTTGATGGACGGAAGAAAGTCAACGCTGAGGTTCGTGACGGCGATTAGACCGAGCAGGACGACGCCGATGTAGAACATGAGAACTGTAATGGGTCGGCTGACAGAAATCGCGGAGAGTGGCATCGCACAGCTATGCAAATGATGAGATTGACCGACTCAATGTAAGAAACTGAGGTGTGAGTTTCACGACCGGAGTTGAAGCAGGTGAGCCGAGTCTTGGCTCACTCAATGGACCAGTCCTGGAGACAGGGGTCCTCTCGAGGAATCTCTGCGATGCACCTGATCGGTTAGCGCGGTATAGAAGGCGTTTGCGCGCTCCCGATTTTCTGCGTAACCGATATGGACAAGGTAACGAGTCCCGTTTTGCACGTCTCGCACGACTACTGATGGTGCAGTGCCCGACCACAGTAACGAGTCGGTGGACGGAACATCATTCACAAGAACAACCCCGTTATCAGGAATACCAATTTGGCGCGCAAATCTGTCTCCATCACGCGGCGAGGAAGACGACGAACGATAAAGGATTCTGGTCGGCAGCTTGCCAAACAGAGTTAACCAGAACGGTAGTCCCTGATCAATACAAGAACTGCAATGCCCTTTGCTAACAAGAATATCAATTGCCAGTGGACCGCCCGTACAATGATGAGAGAATTGCTGCAATCTCGTTCTGATATGCAACTGTGGTGTGGTCGGCGTGAGAAGTTGAAGCACGCCGACCGTTCCAGTGCAGGAACAGAAATAGCGCGTTCGCCAACAACAGAACACCCATGACGAGTTCGAAGGAGCCTCTCAGTGGTTTCGATGTTATCGAGGTCGCGCCCACAACAGTTTGTATTTCACCAAGCGGGAGTTGTTGTAGCAAAACGCGAAAACATACCCACGTGAATGCGCGATAGCCCACGGTGCGTATTCCACATGAGGCGCTATATCATCGTCACCCTTTCGAATCCGCTTCACGATATTCTCCTGAGCAAAGTAACATCCTAAATATTTCCCGGTTTTGGTGTCAAGGAAAAAGTATCGTACTGATGGCTGACCAACTCTATCATCGTCAGCATCCCCAGCAAGCGTGAGAATCGTATATTGGGAATCCGTCCAGAAATTTGACCATGAATGTGGAAGCCGCTTTTTGACGAACCTCTCGTATTGTGCAGCAACCCATTTGGCCAGCCGCGGCGGCAGCACGTGCAAGAGGTTACAACTCCACACCATGTTGGTCCCCGTGTCGTATTTAACAATCAGGGGCCTGTGCCCGAACGCAACTACAAATGACCCGTCAGGAAGAACCCCCAATCCAGCACTTCCAGTACCTGGAGCGGTATCAGGCATGAGACTCTTGCGCGTAAGGATGGATCGTGATTCCCCCATTCGGTTGGCCTTCATGATAACGAAGTCTTCAATCCTGTTGCCCCCAAAATAATAAATACGGTTGCTGCTATCCATTCCACAGGACTGGCGCCCGTCGAACACCATCGTGAAGTCGGCGAGACGCCCATTCAAGCGAGTATCACGCCCCAAGTAGTGGCCCTTTAGCGAAAATGCAGATAGATGGAATCGCTGGCAAATAAAGACAGTGTCTTTCCTAATCCCGATCCAGGCCGAGTACTTATTTAACTCCCCCGGACCGTCACCTTCCGTTCCCCAAGCCGATATGAGTTTGCTTGTTGCAATATCTAACACACTCACCCGTGCAAGTTTCTCATCGAACATCGCAAGGAGAGTTCCGTTTTCGTCTGTTGCCATCGAGTGCACTTGAACCCAGAAATGATCTGGAGCATTTGAGGGGGTTTCAATCGCTTGAACGAATTTCAGCCCTTCGCGTTCAACCTCTCGTGCCTCTTGCGTCAAGCCAAGAGGCACCAAGAGAAGATGACACATTGCAAGACTCGCAGCCCTTCGGGTCCGTGTTATGATGCCTTGCATGACCCTGCAGATTGAAGATTCCCGTCTGGACCAATGCACCGGCACCACCCAACGTGCGCACTGCACGTGTACCCACAGCAGGTGACGGCCCCTCCTCCTTCACAAGTCGCAGAAGCACACGCTGCTTTCGCCTGCTGAGTGAAGATGACAATCTCGAGGGCAAGCACAAGAACGAAAGCCAAGGAATACAAT
>CAYUFU010000037.1:0-34239 GCA_964444145.1 uncultured Chitinophagales bacterium | reverse complement strand
AAGACAGACTTGGCGGCTTTGCGGCTTTGCGTGATGCTAAATCGGGTTTCAGGTCTATGTTTCGTCTTGCGAATCCCCCATGTTGTTCTTAGATTGATCTCGCCAATTGTACATCATTCATGGAGAGAAATGTTTATGAAAGAGAAAACTCTCGTCGCAGTTCTGTTCATCGTTCTTTGCAATCCTGCGTTCGCGGCTCCTAAGCCTGTGCACAAGCCGCTCCGCACATTCAGTTCGAGTGACGCCGTTGTTCCCGGAGTCGTCATAGTCAAATTCAAACAGGGTGTAGATGTTCGCGAGGGCACAACCTTTTCGACGTCGTCCGACGCTGTGAATCAAGCGCTTACCCAAGAAGGCGTTTCGATGTTGACGCGAGCATTCAAGTATGTGCCGCAGATTTCCGCTGCGCAGCTTGCCGCTGGTGATGTGGATGTTTCGAGAATCTATTATGCAACGGTTTCAGCGGCGGCCGACCCGCGGCAGATTGCAAGTCGCATCAACAACCTCGACCAGGTCGAATACGCTGAACCGAAGTTCATGAATTTCGTCAACGACATACCGAACGACCCTCTTCTTGCGAATCAGAACAATATGTTCACGCGGATGAATGCGTACAATGGCTGGACGATTGCCAAAGGAAGTGCAACGGTGCCCATTGCGGTTGTCGACGGCGGGACGCATTGGCAGCACGAGGACTTGAACCCAAATATGCGCGCGAAGCAGCAAGAGGACATCAACAACAACGGCCGCTTCGACCTCGGCGCGCCGCCAGCGGGAGATGAAGATGGCATTGATCAGGATGGCAATGGCTTCGTTGATGATGTGATCGGGTGGAATTTCGCGAACAATACAAACAACCCACGCGGTCTTTCTGCAACACCCAACAGCGCCGCACACGGCACCGCAACGGCGAGCCACTTCGGGGCGCGCACGCACAACGGCATTGGCATGGCAGGCTCGAGTTGGAATTGCAGCATCATCGGCATTTGTGCTGCATCGGCAACGCAGGATAACGGTATCGCCTATGGATATGAAGGTATCGCATACGCGTATGCCAACGGCGCGAAGGTCATCAATTGCAGTTGGGGAAGAACCGGCGGCTACTCGCAATTTGAGCAAGATCTGATTACCGCGGCAACGCAGGCAGGTGCCCTTGTTGTCTGCGCCGCAGGCAATGGCACGAACAACAACGGTATCGGAAAGAACAACGATGCCTCTCCCGACTATCCGCCAAGCTACAAAAATGTTTTGGCTGTCGGGGCGACGAGTTCTTCGTCTGACAGTCGCGCAAGCTTTTCCAACTATGGCAGAACGGTTCCCGTATATGCGCCTGGGACAAGTATCTATAGCTGTCTCAACACCGGCGGCTACGGTAATGGAGGCGACGGAACATCCTATTCAAGCCCCCTTGTTGCGGGCCTTGCAGGAATCATCAAAACTCTCCGCCCTACGTGGACGCCACGCCAAATCGCACTGCAAATCAAGACAACGTGCGATTCGATTGATGGCGCAAATCCATCCCTCGCAGGAAACTTGGGACGAGGGCGAGTGAACTTTGCACGTGCGCTTTCTGAATCGCATGCCGGCATCGAAATTACCAACGCCGTGTTGCGCACGCCCAGCGGTCGTAACTTGTTCTTGCAAAACGATACGATTGTGATGACGCTGACGGTACAGAACATCCTCTTCGCGGCTGCAAACAACCTAACGTTCACGGCAACATCGTCGGATGCGGCGGTGACAGTTCTCCAAGGGACTTCAAGCGGCGGGAACCTTGCCTCGGGACAATCAATCACACTACCCGCTATGACTTTTCGCGTCGGAGCACTGACTGCCGCGCGAGATGTCGTCCTGCGTCTCAATTGGGTCTCCAACACGAATGACCGCGACAGTTGGGCATACAAGATTACGGTGTTCCCTTCTACCCCTTCATGGGAAACTCAGGCGAGTCCAACCACATCCATTTTGTACAGCGTCAAAGCCGTGAATCGCAGTGTCGTGTGGGCGTGCGGAGGAACCAGCCCCGCTTCGGTAGTAATTCGTACCACCAATGGCGGGATAGCGTGGACGGACGCGACGGGAAATCTCACAGGGCAGGATTTGTATTGCATCTTTGCGACGGATGCGAATCGAGCTTGGGTAGGAACTGGTTCAGGAAGAATTTACGGAACCGCTGACGGTGGAACGACATGGACACAACAGGTCTATCCCGGAACGCAGTCGCCATTCATCAACGCCATCTGGATGTTTCCGAACGGCACCGGCTACGCACAAGGCGATCCATCGGGCACAACGGGGCGCTTTGTTGTCTTGAAAACTACAAACTTCGGACAGACATGGGCGCATACTGCAAGCGAACCAGTAGGGATTTCGATCGAAGCAGGGTGGAACAACTCGCTCGCAATGACCGATGAAAATCGGATGTGGTTCGGTACAAACAATAGTCGCGTCTGGCGCACAACCGACGGCGGAGCAACATGGTCGTCTGCCGCTTCGGGAAGCACGAACAGCTATGCCATCGCGTTCAAGGATGTCAACTCGGGCATCGTTGGACACTCGACCGGGACAGTCCGCATTACCGTCAACGGCGGAGCAACATGGACAACAGCCGCAACACCGACAGCCAGTGCCATTAGTGGTCTCGCGTATCTAACGGGCACAAACCTCGCATGGGCTGCAATAGGCGCTTCACCCTATCGAACATCCAATAATGCTACCAGTTGGTCGTCGCAAACTGTCTTCCCGATCTCGGGTACACTCAACCACATCTCGTTCGTTGATTCTACAGCGGGATGGGCAGTCACATCGAACGGCGAGATCTTGCGCTATCCAACAACGACGACGAGCGTGCATCGCTCTGAGGAAACGCCGGGAGAGTTTTCATTGGAACAGAATTTTCCAAACCCGTTCAATCCGACGACACAGATCAAGTTCAACATTCACAACGTCGGGACTGAACATGTCCAACCCGTACAGTTGAAGGTCTTCGATCTCTTGGGACGCGAAGTCGCAACGCTTGTGAATGAACCGCTTCAATCTGGAGGGTACACGATTCACTTCGATGGATCGTTGCTTTCGAGTGGTGTGTACATCTATCGGCTGCGCGCAGGAAGTCTCGTACAAGAGAAACGCATGCTGCTCATCAAGTAGTGTTTTGCAGGTCTTCTCAGAGAAAAGGCGGCTGCGGGAGCCAAGCCGCCTTTGTTATTTACGCGCTGGCGCAACGAGCACGTCATACACATTGGGCTCATGAGGGGATTTCTTCGCACCGCCAATCCATTCTCCTGCCTCCGTTCCCACAGTTCTGAATTCACCAATGCCCGCGCCGCCATGATCGTCTTGCGCGCCAACGAGCACCGTCCATGTCCACTTGCGCGATGGCGTGCCGAGCAGCCGAAGCGGAATTGCAAAGCTAATCGTATGTGCTTCTGCATCGCCGAGCGGATTGCTTACATCGTTTGCCGTTGGGATGTAAGCGCAGAGAATCTTTCCATCTCGATCTTCAAGGCGAATGCCGCCACCAATGCAGATGAGTTTCTCATATGCATGAAGTTTTTCAATTGGATAATATGCGTTCTGCCCGACGAAGATACTACCGGAATTCCAAATCCCATCTTCATCAATTGCAATCGCTGCATATGTCAATTGAAACCCATACTCCGGATGCCAACCCGGATTGGAGAGCGCTCGAAACCGCAGGTGGAAATAGGCGTTCTCCTGGTCAATTGAGACATTGAAGCGCGTCAGGTCGAGACATCCTTGCACGAAATTGGAATTCAGCGGGTAGCGATATGCTCCCGTCCCAACATCGTCACCGACCGGATCCGATGCTGAGACAATTCTCTGGGCGGACGGATTGACGACCTTGATTTGTTCGTTGGTGAGGAGTTCATAGTCAGGTTTTGCGAGTGACCTCAGATTCGCATCGAGCTTTGGCTTAACGAATTTGAGTGAGTCAAGTTCGAACGATCGAAAGATCAATTGCTCGGATACACTAAAGTTCTCTCTTCTAACCCCATTGCTATAGAGAGTTAGCTGTGAATCTCTCATAGTTACTATAGTGTATGACTGCGGCGCGAGAGAAACGTTGGCAGCTATCCTTTTGCCAGTAGACACGGATAGAGCTACGTCGGCGGTTCCCCCTTTGCGGAGATTCTTTCCGTCGATGTGGAGGGCTAACGAGTCACCCAACCGTTGGATTTCGATCGGCAAAGCTCTTCCGCCAAGGTTTACAGTCGCTTTCACCCAACGCATATGCGATGGGAGCATAGGACGGAGCACGAGCTGATGGCTCAACAAACTGACTCGTACTCCCAGATAATCGTCATAGAAGTTGCGAATGAATTCGGCAAGGTTCCATGCTTGGGAAAAAGTCCCTGATGCACGAGGCTCTACTTCTCCCGGACGTGCGATTGCATCGAGCAATTCGGATTGTGTGCCGACTGCATCACGATCAAGGATGTGGTGGACAGTATTCTCAGTGAGTTTCCATGCGAAGTCCTGTTTGCCCAACGCGCACACTTCCGAGATAACCGGACCCTGCAGCCAAGTCCAAACTGTTCCATTATGATACGCTGCGTCCTTTGGATAGAATGGCTCATGCTGATGATACGGATGGAAGTTCTTCTCCGTTTGAGCGAGTGATGCAACGCCGTACTCGTACGTCAACTCGTTGACGACAGTCCGAAGGATTCGCGCTCGCTGTCCTTCAGTAAGCAGAGGGGCAAGAAAAATCTGATTCGGGCGAAGCTGTGCATCTCTCGATCCATCGTCATTCAAGTGGTCGACGTATTGTCCATGTGAGAAAAAATGTAAAGCAAAGTTCTTTTCGAGAAGGAGGAGCTGTTCGTTCCAGCGTCGCGCTGAAGTGGAGTCTGCTAACCGCACTGCGAACCAAATGCCTGCTCGCAATTGCTCTCCCCAAAGCGCCTGAATGTCATTTGCACGGTTGCCACGCGGGCTCCAGCAACCATTCGGGCCAGCAGCATCCATCCATGTCTCTTGGTCGCCGTGTGTGAGAAAGCCCAGAGAGTCGGCGTGGTATTTCAGCGTTCCTTCGATCGAGCGAAATATTGCCGGATATATTTCACGAACGAATGCCGTATCGCCGGATCGCTCGATATATTCCCTCGCCATCATGACGAAGCGCGGCGTGCCGTCGGCGGTGTTGTAGCCGATGTCGGTCGTCGTAACGCGATTGGGGATTCTTCCGTAGTTCGTTGAGCTCGAATCCGTCTGCTGAAGCGCGGCAAAGGCGCGCAGAATCTCTTTCGCTTCGGTGAAACGTCCCAGCACGAGGGTCGCGCCGGGCAAAGCGATGAACGTGTCGCGCCCCCAATAGTCGTTGAACCATGGTAGCCCGGCAAAAATCCCTTTGGCTCCTTGGTTCATCATCAGAGCGTCGAGCGAAAGTTTTGCCCACGCAAGGGCTTTGTTGAAACGTGCGTTATCCGTTTCGACATATGTCTGGTGCAGGAGCAGTTCCATCCGAGCACGGCGCGATGAATCGTAGCGGGTCTTGTTTCGAAGATAGTTGCGGACATTCTGCTCACTCTCTGTGGTTTCGTCGCCGACAGCAAGGACGAAAAGATGAAAAGCAGAATTCCGCGATGAGAGCAGAAAGGGAGAAAACTTCCCGCGTAGTTTCGTTGGCTTGATCGTCGGCTTGCATCTCTCTCCTCCGACTGCAAGCCACACAGGATAGTTTTCCTTCGCTGTTCGTTGGAGATGATTTCCTCTGGCGAGCATGATCATGTCTGTTGTCCGCCGTACTGCGCACTGTGCCGCATCGTGCACGTCAGAAAAGGATAGACGCAACGAAACGCTCGCAGGGTTTGGCAGCGTAAGCGCCACAGATACTACTGCGACACTATCTGCCAGTCTCAACTCTTCGATTATGCCCGACGGGTAAACACGCTTCAAATAGTCGGGATAAACAAGTGCGGTTGCCGCCGCTCGATCAAGCGGCGTTCCGCCGACGTAAAGTTCATAGTCATCAACGAACTTCTTACCGTACACATTGAAGCCCTGCCAGCCGGATCGGTTATGAGAATTAGACTCGCCATAGAAGTATGCGCTGTGCTTGTTCGTATAGGCAAATTCTCGCGATGAGCCGCGGACTTCGATTGCAAGAGGATCGAGAAGGGATTGCGAGAAGGAACAACGAAAAAGGAAAACGGCAAGAGGAAAAACCTTGAAGGGCGCGACTCGCATTATTTGGTTCCCCAGAAATATGCGAGGATGCGCGCAATGCGGGCGCGCCAATTCGCCCAGTTGTGGCTCTCGGGATGTTCCTCGTAGTGAACGCTGTACCCCTTGCGAGCGAGCAGATCGCGCATCGCCGAGGCTTCAAGTTGAGCATCGCTAATCGTTCCCGTATCAATGTAGAATTTGACATCGCGCCTTTTACCGCGCTCGATCATCGTAAGCATAGCTCTCTTGTTCCACCAATACGACGGTGATTGTGCCGCGCAAAGTCCGAACACATCTGGTCGTGTGTACGCCGCGTATGTTGCGATCAAGCCTCCAAGTGACGCCCCCATAATGCCTGTTTGCGAGGCGTTGCGCGACATCCGGTACCTCTTTATGAGACGTGCGCGCACTTCGTCAATCATGAAGCGGACGAACGCACTGCTCATCGTGTAGTCGCTCATTCGTTTGCTCGTTTGCGAATCATGAATATCTGTGCGCGGGTCAACAAACACTGCAATGATGGGAAGGATCATTCCGTCGGCGATGAGGTTGTCCAAGACGTTGGTCATGAGCGCAAGCGAGATGTATTCGCCGCCATCGGTGACGAACAATGTTGGATAGCGTTGGGGCGCACGCGCTGCATAGCCCGCGGGAAGATAGACGAATGCCGTGTGCGTTCGCTTAAGTATAGCACTGGTGATACGAACCGTATCGAGAGAGCCGTGCTTGATGTATGAGCGAAACTCGATTTCCTTAGGCGGTTTGTACCTCGGCATCCAGAGTTCGGAGTTCAATCCGTAGCTGCCCAAAACTGAGCGAGGATTCACCGCATCGAGCATCCATGTCGAATCCACGATGAACTTGTATTCGCATCGCGCCGCAGGGTGAAATGTTCGCGCAAGAAAAAACAGATCGGTTTGAGGAATGCGCGAAAGGGTGTCCTTCGGTTGCCATCCGTTGAAATCTCCTGCAAGGTACACGCGCTGTGCGTGTCCCTTGAACAAGAAGTAGGCGGTGGAGTCTTCCGTTACCTCCCGACCTCTTGCTCGCACGTGAAAGAGATAGTCCTCCACAAGGGCTTGACGTCGCGCCGAATCGCCTTCGGACAGAACCCGTGAGTAGAAATCACGGAATCGGACGTCAAGCGAATCTGTGAAGGAAGGTTTCTGCGCAGGCTGTGAGCGGGCAAGCGTTGTGAGGAACGTGAGCAACAGAATCCAAAGAGAGTCCGTTAGTCGTACGTCGGACGACGTAACGTTCATGGCTTCGGCGAGGCTGTGAGAAACCAGCGCAGGATGTGGGGCAACTCGTTCCGCCATCGCGCCCAACTATGCCCGTCGTTGAATTCGCGATACTCGTGAACGTATTTTTTCTGATCGAGCAGTCTGCTCAAGCGGCGGTTCGCCGCCAGGAAGTCACCTCCGGGCGATGCAATGCCTCCGATGCTTCTCTCATAAACGCCAATGTCTGAATAGATGCGCAGTGGGACGCGTGTCGTATCGCGGAAGAGCGAGTACAGCGAATCGTTGGCGAACGACACGTACCCCGATTGACTCGCAGCATTGCCGATGCTGTCTGGATAGCGAAAGCCGATGTAGAGTGAAATCATCCCACCGAACGACGGTCCGATGACGAGTCGTGCTTGCGGCGAGCGAATCGTTCGATATTTCTTATCAATAAACGGCAGGAGCTCGTTCACGAAAAAAGTCGTGTACGCGCCGTTCAGCGCGTATTCGCTCCTGCGGTTGCGCTCACGCTCAGTCGGCGGTACGACAAACACCGCGATCATCGGCGGGAGGGATTTCGCGTGGATCATGTTGTCGAGAATCTTCGTTGCACCGGCGAAGTTCAAATAGTCGTTGCCGTCCTGAAAGTACGCGACGGGGTAGGGCTTCGCTTCGCTGTCATAGCTGGCGGGAAGATAGACGTGCACGGTATGATTGTAGCCGAGTACTGTGCTGGTGTGAGTGAGTGTGGTGAGTGTTCCCCGTGCGGCAAGCGGCTGGTCTTGCAGCTCTGCTGCACGCGCGAACTTCGGCATCGCCAATTCGGATTTGTTGCCGTAGCCGCTTGGCGCAGTTGCTTTGTTGAGTGGGTCGAGAATCTCCTTGTTGTCCACGATGAGCATGTAGTCGAGACGCGCGTCAGGTTGAAAGGAAAGACGAAGGTAGTGCAGGTCCTTCTCGGGGAGTTGTTTCATTTGCAGCTTGAACGACCAGCTCGTGAAATCACCGTACACCTTCACGGAATCTGCTCTCCCACGATAAAGGAATGTTACGCTGGTGTTATTCGTGTCAATGTACGGAATGCCACGCTGGCTCGCTTGTCGCCAGAACAAGGTGAAGAGCGAATCCTTTTCATGCGTGAAAATCGCCGACGCATGCTGTGCGAGAAAATCGTCGAAACTAATAAACTTCGTTTGGCTCTGTGCGCGAGAAGAGGAAAGAAGGACGAAAATAGCTACAAGGGTGCTGCAACGAGAGAGTGCTTTCATGAGAACGAGTGTTGGTTGGTAGATTGGATTTCCCCACCACAATATACAAACCGAGATGGCGGAATACAATGCATATGACTAGATAAACAAGAAAAGCCGAGACGTAAAGGAGCGACCATGTAGTTGCACCCGTCTCCTGATCCTCGCGGCCTTTGTCAGCAGCAGCGTCGAGTTACTGCATGAGGATGGCAACGCTGTTTGTAGGAAATGCCATCCATGCAGGGCTCCGATGCTGTCTCATGATTCGATCCTTGCAATTCAGCCGTCGGTTCGATAAGTTCAATTCGTTTTCTTCTCACCGGGATCTCTTGTCACCGATGTTCATAGATTCGCATGCACATATCACTTCTGAGCAGTTCGATGGCGATCGCGATGATGTCATTCGTCGAGCACTGGATGCTGGAGTCCACGCCATTATCAATCCTGCGACGAACCTCGAGGACAGCCAGCGGGCAATCGCGCTTGCCGAGCGCCACCAACATGTATACGCCTGCGTCGGCTTTCATCCGCACGATGCGAACAAGGCAGACGATACGTCGTTGGCTGTAATCGAGGAACTGAGCAAGCATCCGAAGGTTGTTGCGATTGGTGAAATTGGTTTGGATTTCTATTATGATTTTTCGCCACGTGATGTTCAGGCACGGATCTTCAAAGCGCAAATCGAAATCGCACAACGCCGCAATCTCCCGATTGTAATTCATACACGAGATTCGCTTGAGGAGACCGTTGCTATGGTGCACGACGCAGTGCGTGCGTTTCCACGTTGGCGTACGAACGCAAACTCGTCGCACAGCCGCTATCCCGCGCCGAAGGGGGTGTTCCATTGTTTCTCGGGCGATCCCACGCTGGCATGGAAAATCATCAACATGGGGTTTTATGTTTCATTGCCCGGCATCGTGACCTTTAAGAAGGCAGAGCGTGCAGTCGAAGTTGCATCGAAAGTTCCGATCGAGCATTTCTTGCTCGAAACCGATAGCCCGTATCTTGCACCGGCGCCGCATCGCGGCAAGCGGAACGAGCCTGCAAACATTCCTTTGATTGCAGAGAAGCTCGCGTCGCTTCAGCAACTCTCGATAGAAGATATCGCACGGACGACGAATTATTCTGCCTACAGGTTGTTTGGCATTGGTCAAGCGGGAGAACCGAAGTTCACGTATACGCTTCGCAACACTCTCTACGTCAATCTCACGATTCGCTGCAATGCGGACTGCGTTTTTTGTGACCGCAAAGGAGATGCCGTCATTAAGGGCCACAACTTGAGAATCGAGCGAGAACCTTCGGCAGAGGAGGTGATTGCCGAAATCGGCGACCCGAAGAAGTACGATGAGATCGTCTTCTGCGGCTACGGCGAGCCAACGATTCGACTCGACGAGGTGAAAGCGATTGCGCGATGGGTGAAGGAGCGAGGGGGAAAGACGCGTCTCAACACAGACGGTCACGGCAACGTCATCAACAAGCGGAACATCGTGCCCGAACTCGTCGGGTTGATTGATGCTGTTTCGATTAGCCTGAATACGACCGATCCACGACGGTATGGCGAATTGATGCAAGTTGACGGCGAGAAATTATTCCCGGCGATGGTGGAATTCGCAGTCGAATCGGTTCGCCTGCTCCCGAAGGTTGTTATGACGATCGTGGATATCGAGGGAGTCGAGCACGAACACGCGCGCCGATTCGTCGAGGAGAAGATCGGCGCGACGTTTCACGTTCGACCGTTTTTTTGATCGCACGGGTACGCGGAGAGGCGATCTACACTTCACATTCGAGCTTTTCGCCGACGCGCAGGCAACCCCCGATTGAAGCTCGCACAAAGACAGGAATTCAGAAGGATGAGTGACCACGCAAGTAGAAGCCAGGGGACGAGACGACCTGAAATCCGACATAGAAATCTCACGCAAAGACGCGAAGCCTCAAAGAAGTGGAGAATGGTGGAGAGTAATTGCTTGTATACACTTCACAAATAACTTCACATCCTTCACCTGCTCGGTGAATTCCTTTTCAGTAAATTTCCAAGACAGACTTGGCGGCATTGCGGCTTTGCGTGATGCTAAATCGGGTTTCAGGAGACGACACGATGCTTGCTACTTTCTTCAACTGTCCATAGATTGCTCACCAACTAAACCGCATCAGAAGAACCATTCAAATTCATCTCACTATCTTCAAAGGAGGTCCTATGCGTACACTGTCACGCGCTGTGCTGGCGATTGCCATGGCAGCGTTCATTGGGCACAGCTCCGTGTGCCAACTCGAAACTCCGCAGCCGAGCCCGAAGGGAAAAATCGAGCAGCGAATCGGTGTGATGGATGTGTCCGTCTCGTATTCGAGACCGAGCATGAGGGGAAGGAAAATCTTCGGCGGGCTTGTACCGTTCAATCAGGAGTGGCGCACGGGCGCGAACAACCCGACAACGATTTCGTTCAGCGACAACGTGAAGCTCGAAGGGCGTGAACTTGCTGCGGGAACGTACGCACTCTTTACGATTCCCGGTGAGCAGGAGTGGACGATCATCATCAACAAAAATAGCTCGGGCAATACGCCACGCGATCCGAAAGACGACCTCGTGACTTTCACCGCGAAGCCCATGGCTTCTGCCACGCTGATCGAGACTTTCACGATTAACCTCACAGATCTGGGAATGAACTCAGCAAACCTTGAGCTGGCATGGGAACAAACGATTGTGAAATTCAAAATGGAGTTCGACGTCGACGCGAAAGTGATGGCGGCAATCAAGAAGGCGATGGAGAATCCGTACAGCTCGGTTGCAAACACGTACTACCAATCGGCGTCGTACTACTTTTCGACCGGGAAGGAGAATAGAACCGCGCTCGAATGGGTAAACAAATCTCTTGAGCTGAACAACAAACCGTATTGGGTTTGGCGATTGAAGTCACAAATTCAGGCAGCGATGAAGGACTACAAAGGCGCCATCGCATCCGCGGAGGCAAGCAAGGCAAGAGCGAAGGAAGCGGGCAACGAGCAATTTGTGCGCTTTAACGATGAGGCAATTGCCGAGTGGAAGGCGATGAAGTAGAGCCGCACACCCATAACAACAAGAACCATTTTCACTAGATCAGACTCATGAAGACTTTTGTTCGTTGCACCGCCTTTGCTTTTTTTGTCCTGATACCGGCGTTGGCTCATGCAGAAGAAACCGCGCAGGCCGTTGCAGTGAATCCCCTAATGATTATTCCTTTCGCTCTGCTGCTCATGGCCATCGCGGTAATGCCGTTCATCAACAGGCATTGGTGGGAGAAAAACTACCCGCTCGTTTCTATTGCGCTGGGGATGGTGGTCGTCGGCTACTACGTTTTCGGTTTGCACAATACCTCACGCATGGTGCACACGGCGATCGAATACGTCAGCTTTATTTGCCTCATCGGTTCGCTCTTCGTTGTGGCGGGTGGCATCCACATTCGCATCAAAGGAAAATCCACCCCGCTGCGAAACGTGTTCCTGCTCGCCATCGGCGGCGTCGTGTCGAATCTCGTTGGAACAACGGGTGCCTCGATGATTCTGATTCGCCCGTTTATCCGCGTCAATCGTTATCGCATCAAACCGTTTCACATCGTGTTCTTTATTTTTATCGTGAGCAACATGGGAGGAGCGCTCACGCCCATCGGCGACCCGCCGCTGTTTCTCGGCTATCTGAAAGGCATTCCATTCTTTTGGGTCGCGGAACACCTCTGGTACAAATGGGCAATTGGAATGATTGTCGTGCTCGGCGTTTTCTACGTGATTGACTACATCAGCTTCAAAAAACTGCCAGACAGAATCGAGCAACTCGCAGAGCAGCTTCACGAAGAGGGGCAGGTGAGCGGTGCGCAGAACATCTTCTTCCTCCTCATGATCCTCGTCGCTGTCTTTATCACCAACCCACCACTTCTCCGAGAAGCGCTCATGCTGCTCGCTGCATTCGGCTCGTACAAAATGACCCGTCATGAAATCCACCGCAAAAACGATTTCAACTTTCTGCCCATCAAGGAGGTTGCCCTTCTCTTCCTTGGTATTTTTGCAACGATGGTTCCTGCACTCGATTGGCTTGAGACCAATGCACGGTCCATCGGCATCGAATCGCCGGGGCAGTTTTACTGGGCAACTGGTGTGCTTTCGGCAGCACTCGACAATGCACCGACGTATCTGAATTTTCTTTCCGCAGCGATTGGGTTGCATGTAAAGCCTGAGCTTGTTGCACAGGTGCAGCATTTTGTTCAGACGCAAGGCGCAGACCTGACTCCCCTCATCGGCGAGTACGGCGCGGAAATCAAGAGCACTCTTGCCACGCTCACGAAGTATCATCACGATTTGGTGGTGAGCGGCAACGTTCCGATTTCGGACATTCAGGTTTCGTATCTCATCGGCAACCATAATATTTATATTCAAGCGATTTCAATCGCCGCTGTGTTCTTCGGCGCGATGACGTATATCGGCAATGGACCGAACTTCATGGTAAAGTCCATCGCCGAGCAGAGCGGAATCGAGTGCCCGAGCTTCTTTGGGTATGTTGTGAAGTACAGCCTGCCGGTGTTGCTGCCGACGTTTGTCGTGATTTGGTGGTTGTATTTTTCATAGCAACGCAGCGGAGGCTCGTTGGTTTTCGATGAACTGACGCGCTATGCATGGAATCTGCTGCGGCGTAGTACGTGCGAAGGCGGCATGTGCGAACGGGGGCGGGTGTCGCTTCCACGCTGAAGACTGCATTCCAGCGGCGCAGACGACTCTTTGGACGAAGTAGCGCGTCTGAAGCCCCAAAAAAAAAATGTTTTGTGGGTAAACTGCTGTCTCCGTCTCATGATACTCCGTCTGAAATTCCTACGAGGCGAAGTTTAGCCATGGGAGAACAATCTGCTGCTTGAGGAAGATCGACTCGAAGGACGTGAATTCTGGAACGCTTGCCATCGAGTTTAGCGAGAGGCGCAGGAGGATGAATTTGCTTCGGTGGCTTTGTAACTCTTCATGTGTTTTCATACTTTAATTCCGTTCGCCAATGTTTCTTGGCTTCCCTAATTCCGGGCTTCTAATGATTTTATTTTTAGAACTTCCATGGACATTTCTCAACTCTGGGCCGATACACTCTCGATCGCGCCAACCGCAATCGTCTCGCTCGTCGGACTTCTGGTTCTCATTCTCGAGGCGCTGAAGGACGACACGGAAGACGTAAATTTCTGGATCACGCTCGTTGGGTTTGCCGCTGGACTTGTGGCGGCATTTCAGCAACTCGGTTCGTCGGGCACGGCATTTTTTGGTATGGTGACGACGGGCGGGTACGCGGCGTTTTTCTCTGCGATGTTCTGTGTTGCGGGAATGCTCACCGTCATGCTTTCCAAATCGTATATCAAGAAGGAAGGTATCGAGCACGGCGAGTACTACTCGATCTTTCTCTTCGCCGTCGTCGGGATGATGTTGATGGCTGCCGCCGCCGATTTGGTGATTCTCTTTCTCGGGCTTGAAATCATGTCCGTGTCGTTCTACATTCTCGCGGGGTTTGCGAGGCGACGAGTCGCGAGCAATGAAGCGGCCTTGAAATATTTTCTCCTCGGCGCGTTTGCGACAGGCTTTCTCTTGTACGGTATCGCATTGATGTACGGCGCAAGCGGCACGACAAACATCGTCTCGATCGTCGGGCGTGCGGGTATGCTTCTTTCAAGTACAACCTTTCTGCTCGGGTGCAGCTTGTTGCTCATTGGCTTCGTGTTCAAGATCGCGGCAGTGCCGTTTCATATGTGGGTGCCCGATGTGTACGAAGGCTCGCCGACGACCGTGAGTGCATTCATGTCAACGGGGGGAAAGGCGGCGGCGTTTGCGGGCTTGCTGCTAGTCTTTGCACCGGCGCTCGTGCAACTCTCGGAGCCGCTTCGCCAGGTGATGGCAGTTGTTGCCGCGCTTTCGATGGTGGTCGGTAATGTGATTGCAATTTCGCAATCGTCTATCAAGCGGATGCTTGCGTATTCAAGCATCGCCCACGCGGGCTATATTCTCACAGGGGTCATAGCGGCAAACAGTTACGGCTCGCAGGGGGTGCTCTTCTATCTCGTCGCGTATACGCTCATGAATGTCGGCGCGTTCGGCGTGCTGTCGTACCTCGAATCGGCCGAAGGACAGAACCTCGCCTTCGATGATTACGCGGGCCTCTCGTCTCGCAAACCGACGATTGCGTTGCTCATGGCGGTCTTTATGTTTTCTCTCACCGGCATTCCGCCGTTCGCGGGCTTCTTCGGCAAGTACTATGTCTTTGCCGGCGCAGTGCAAGCGGGGTATACATGGTTAGCAATCATCGGCGTCTTGATGAGTGTGGTTTCAGCCTACTATTATCTTCGGCTCGTTGTGCTGATGTACTTTAGGGAAGAGTCCTCCGCGACGCTGGAGGTGGCTCCTTCGCGACTTGGCATCGCCGCACTGGTGGTTTCTGCTGTCGCACTGATAGGCTTTGGCGTTTATCCCTCCGCCGTGGTCAATGTGATCTCGCTTTTCTTCTGATTCCCCATGCTGAACGCTGCGACGCCCCCCCCCCCGCTCGAGCCGTTTCTCTCGCCGGGCGCATCATGATTGCTGAGCAGCTATGCAAGTGCTGACCACAGCGGAGCAAATGCAGCACCTGGATGCGGTTGCCATCAACACGTTCGGCATCTCCAGCCTCGTGTTGATGGAGAACGCCGGGCGCGCATTCGTTGATGTGCTCGAACAGTATGCGGCGCCGCTCGATAATAAATCTGTTTTTATGCTGTGTGGTAAGGGAAATAACGGCGGCGACGGCTTTGTGATTGCGCGCCATCTTTCGAATCGAGGAGCTCGGGTTCACGTTGTGCTCCTTGCGAGCCGGCGAGATGTAAAGGGCGATGCAAAAACAAATCTGGAGATTCTTCGAAAGATGATCGCATCGAAGAAGTCCTCTGTAACTTTTGATGAGATACTCTCGACAAAAAAGTTCTCTACGTTGTCGAAAGCGACTTCATCACTTACCCCGTTCCGAAGAAGGGAAGGAGAGTCGTTGATTATTGTTGACGCCATCTTCGGTACGGGCTTTCAAGGAGAGGTCAAGGGTCTGTATCGCGACGTTATTCAATGGATGAATAGCCAAAAGGCATTTGTCGCCTCCGTTGATATTCCATCGGGGGTGAATGCCACCACGGGTGTGGTTGAGAATGTTGCTGTCAAAGCAGACCTCACTGTTACGATGGGGCTGGCAAAGATCGGCCACTATGTGGGAGAAGGAAGAGAGCATGCGGGGAATGTCGCAGTCGTTGATATCAGTATTCCGCGCTTCGTTCTGCAACATGCCGAGAAGCAGATACGCCGACATCCGGAAACATATCGCGTCGAGCTGCGTGATGTCCGCGAGGCATTGCCGAAACGTCCGCTGACCGCACATAAATACTCCGTCGGGACAGTGCTCGTCATTGCCGGCTCGCGCAGTTTCATCGGCGCGCCGTTCATGACGGCGCTTTCAGCAATGCGAGCTGGCGCAGGCGCCGTCATACTTGCCATTCCGAAATCGCTTCATTCTGCACTGACACGGAAAGCGACAGAGATCATGGTGCTTCCTCTCGCTGAGACGGACGAGGGGACGATTTCCAAGGAGGCATTCGAGACTATCGAGCAGCGCCTGGGGTGGGCTGATGTCGTCGCACTCGGTCCCGGGCTTTCACAGAACCTTGAAACACGGCGGCTTGTTCACAAACTGGTTCGGGAGATTGACAAGCCGCTCGTGCTCGATGCCGATGGTCTGGGAATGATAGCATCTGATGTTTCGATTCTTCGGAGACGAACGTCTGCAACCGTCATCACGCCGCACGTGGGCGAGTTGCGGCTGTTGACGAAGTTAGATCGCGATTTCATCGAAACACATCGCGTCGAGGTTGCGCGGTCGCAGGCGAAGCATCTCGGCAGCATCCTCGTTCTGAAAGGCTCACCGACGGCAACGGGAACGCCGCGTGGGGTCGTGTATCTCAACTCGACCGGCAATCCCGGCATGGCAACCGCAGGCTCCGGTGATGTACTCACCGGCATCATTTCCTCGTTCCTGGCGCAAGGCATGTCTCCGGAAGTGGCCGCATACGCCGGCGTGTTCGTTCACGGTGCTGCGGGCGATATTGCTGCAAAAAAATTTGGCGAGCGCGCAATGATGGCGATGGACATTGCCGATTGCTTGGGCGAAGCACTGAAGGGAATTGAACGCGATCGGAGCGCGCATGCTTGAGCGTCTCAAGCAAAACCACTTTTGGTGGTATCAAGGTCCGATGATGGTGTGGGCGCTGATGCTCTTCCTAGAGTCGTCCATTCCGGGTCATGTGATTCCCGGCTTCTGGGTGTTCGGGTATGACAAGGTCATACACTTCTTGATCTATGTCGTCTTTGCAATCGCTTTGAGTCGCGGAATCAGGAACCAGTCGAGGTTTCCACTGCTCGCGAAGCACCATTACATTTTTACGATCGCCCTCGTTTCATTGTACGGTGCAACAGACGAGTGGCATCAGTACTTTGTGCCGAAGCGAAGCTGCAGCCTCTACGATTGGATCGCCGACACAGCGGGCGGCATTACGGGTGCGTTGTTTTTTTGGCTGAAATCGTATGTTAAGCCGGCTGCTCGGCCCTGAGTTTTGCATCGCCAACTGAATTTGACTAACTTTGTATCACGCTATTGCAGTTCAGGCTGGAACATACCGACGGCAAGGCACGAGCGGGAACGATCACGACCGCTCACGGCGAAATCCCTACGCCGATCTTCATGCCTGTCGCAACGCAAGGGACGGTAAAAGCGGTCGAGCAGCGCGAGCTTGATGAACTGGGCGCGAAAATCATTCTTGGCAATACTTATCATCTGTACCTGCGTCCGGGTATTGAGTTGATGCAGAAGGCAGGCGGGTTGCACCGGCTCATGAACTGGCAAAAACCGATCCTGACCGACAGCGGCGGCTACCAGGTCTTTAGCTTGAGCGCGTTGCGAGGGATTGATGACGATGGCGTGACGTTCAAATCCCATCATGATGGTTCGAGCCACCGCTTCACCCCTGAGAGTGTGATTGACCTCCAGCGTGCGATCGGCTCTGATATCATGATGGTGTTGGATGAATGCACGCCGTACCCGTGCAGTGAAGAGTATGCCCACTCTTCAAATGAAATGACGCTGCGGTGGGCTGAACGCTCGAAGAAGCAATTCGAGATGACCAAAGCGGAATACGGATTCTCTCAAGCGGTGTTCGGTATCCTCCAAGGTTCGACGTTCGAGAAGATTCGCGAGCGCTCCGCAACGGGACTTCTCGCATTGGACTTCGACGGATATGGCATCGGTGGACTTGCAGTGGGGGAGCCGGCGGAAGAGATGTACCGTATTACCGAGTTCTGTACCGGGATGCTTCCGCATGCAAAGCCGCGCTACTTGATGGGAGTCGGCACACCGGAAAATATTTTGGAAAGCATCGAACGGGGTATTGACATGTTCGATTGTGTGATGCCGACGCGCAACGGACGCAACGGCATGTTCTTCACGCGTACCGGACGGATCAACATCAAGAACGCGCAGTACACTGACGACGTTCGGCCAATTGACGAAGAGTGTGCATGCTACGGATGCAAGAATTTCAGTCGAGCATACATCCGGCATTTGGTACGGGCGGGCGAGATTCTTGCGTTGCAGTTGGCATCGCTTCACAATTTGACGTTCTATCTCTGGCTGGTGCGTTCAGCGCGCGAAGCGATCGCGCAGAATGCCTTTACGCCGTGGAAAACGGAATTGCTCCAACGGCTCACATCAGACGCTGCCATTGCATCGTCCTGATGTTTGCATAACATCACGTATTACAAAGTCCACAAACACTATGAACTTCCCACACTCAAACCATGCGACCCTTGGCTTCACACAGGGTTTAGTGCTCATGGCACCGCCACCCGGCAGCGATCCTGCCGGCGGCATTTTTAGCACGCTCATCATGTTCGCATCCATTATCTTGATTTTCTGGTTTATGATACTGCGTCCTCAACAAAAACGCCAGAAGCAGCATCAACAGATGATCGAATCACTGAAAAAAGGAGACAAGGTCGTGCTCTCCGGTGGTTTGCATGGAACAATCGCGGGCTTAGAGGAAAAGACAATCCTCGTACAAGTGGCGGACAATGTGAAAATGAAATTCGAGCGCGGTGCCATTGCCTCGGTGCATCGCGACGGACAGGAAGAAAAGAAAGAGACGAAGTAAGGGTGTTCGTTTATGTCTCACCACAAGCACAGCTTCGATTCGATAGAGGACGCAATCCGGGAAATCCGATCGGGAAAGATCGTCATCGTTGTTGATGACGATGATCGTGAAAACGAGGGGGATTTCGTTTGTGCAGCACAGTTCGCGGATGCGCGTGTCATCAACTTCATGGCAAAAGAAGGCCGCGGCGTTATTTGTGTGCCGCTCACTGCAGAACGCACGAAAGAACTCGGCTTGAACTTGATGGTGGAGACCAACACCTCGTTGCACGAGACACCCTTCACAGTTTCCGTTGATTATACGCATGGGACAACGACCGGCGTCTCCGCTCCTGATCGCGCCGCGACGGTGAAGGCATTGATTGACCCGAAAACAAAGCCGTCCGATCTTGCGCGTCCCGGTCACATTTTCCCGCTGAGAGCCATGGATGGGGGTGTGCTCCGCAGGGCTGGACACACGGAAGCCGTTGTTGACTTGTGCAAGCTGGCGGGTCTTATTCCTGCCGGCGTGCTCGTTGAGATTCTGAAAGAAGATGGAACGATGGCACGCGTTCCTGAACTGATGAAGCTCGCCGAGCAATTCAAACTGAAGATCGTCACCGTGAAGGACTTGATCGAGCATCGGATGACGAAAGAAAAGTTGGTAACGAAACTCGTCGAAACAAAACTCCCAACGAAGTACGGCGAGTTTCAGATTCATATGTACCGCAGTGATACCGACAGCAAGGAACACATCGCACTCACCAAAGGGGAGATCAACCCGGCAAACCCAGTTCTCGTGCGTGTGCATTCGGAGTGCTTAACGGGAGATTTGTTCGGCTCACTTCGATGCGATTGCAATGAACAACTGTTTTCTGCCTTGCGCATGGTCGCACGTGCAGGAACCGGTGTCGTGCTCTACATGCGGCAGGAGGGACGGGGCATCGGACTACTCAATAAGCTGAAAGCGTATAGGCTGCAAGACGAGGGCCTCGACACCGTTGAGGCAAATGAGAAGTTGGGGTTCCGCGCCGACCTTCGTGATTACGGCATCGGCGCCCAGATTCTTCGCGATTTGGGCGTCGGAAAGATCCGCCTGCTCACGAACAATCCGAAAAAAGTTGTCGGGCTTCACGGTTATGGACTCGATATCATCGAGCGGGTGCCTCTTGAAATGGACCCCAACGACCACAACGAGAGGTACCTCAAGACAAAACGCGACAAGCTCGGACATTTGATTTTGGTTGACCCGCGAATTGGAGCGAAGTAGGATCCATTGCATCTCAACAGTGATTCAGCTAATGTTCTTCAGCAGAAAAGGACGAGCGCCGTCGAACGGCAACCATACACTTTCAGTTTTGTTGCACCATCGCGAAGGCAGGGCTGAACCTGCCTTTTCTGTTTTGCCTATTTGACACAAATACATAAACGATACATGGCACTCAAAGACACAATCAGTGAAGATCTCAAAGCCGCGATGAAAAGTGGCAACAAGCTGCGGCTGGAAACACTGCGAACGCTGCGCGCGGCATTGATGGAGAAGGAGATCGCTTTACGCGGTGAAGGCAAGCAAGTCACTCCCGATGACGAAGTTGCCACGCTCAACTCTGCCGCAAAGAAGCGAAGAGAATCTATCGAACAGTTTCAGGCGGCGGGCAGAATGGAACTCGTCGAACAGGAAACGGCAGAGTTGAAGATTATTCAGGAGTATTTGCCCAAGCAACTGGGGGAAGACGAAGTCAAATCCGTAATCGAGCAAATCGTGATGGCAACCGGAGCATCATCTCCCAGTGACTTTGGCAAGGTAATGCCGCAGGTGATGAAGCAGCTCAAAGGGAAGGCAGATGGAAGGATGATTCAAGAGCTCGTCAAGGCACGATTGAGTTGACCCTCGATGTTGTAGAAGTGACGCACGCTCAGAATGTGAAACCCATGCTTCAGTTTTCACACGCGCTGGAAAAATTAGAATTCGACAAGATTCGTCAACGGCTCTTGCACTATGCATATTCTGAGCCTGGTAAGGAACTGCTCCGAGCAATTTCAGTCTCGACTTCACTTGCAGAGATAACGCTCGAGCTTCGGCGCGTCAGCGAGTTAAAGAATCTGCTTGAACAAGAAGCTAACTTTCCCTTGGAGGGAGTTCACCCGATTCGCGAAGCAATACAAAAGGCTTCAATCGAGGGGACGGCGCTGCAAGCGAAAGAACTCGCGCAGATTCTTTCAACACTCCGCACTGCGCGGCTGGTTCGGCAATTTCTCTCAAAACGCAGCACGCTCTATCCAACACTCTGGGAGATTGCAGAACAACTTCATCCTGACAAGGTTCTCGAATACAATCTCGACCAAGCCATAGACGAGACAGGCGCAGTTCGGGCAAACGCGTCGCGTGAGTTACAAAACATTCGTCGAACGATTGCCGATAAGTACGAACAACTCAAGAAGCGGCTTGAATCCATTCTCAAGAACGTCTCGGAGCAGGGTTTCAGTCAAGACGAAATCATCACAACACGGGAAGGACGGATGGTGATTCCCGTGAAGATCGAGCACAAGAATCGAGTCCAGGGGTTCATTCACAGCGAGTCGGCAAGCGGGGCGACTGTCTTCATCGAGCCATCTGAAACGCTTGAGCTCAACAACGAAATCCGAAACCTCCAGTTCCAAGAGCAACGTGAGATCGAGCGCATTCTCAAGGCGCTCACCGATCAGGTGGGGAATTTGCGAGAGCAATTGTTAGCTAACCTCAAACTATTAGCTCTCTTAGACCTGATTCATGCAAAAGCAAAATACTCCATTGAACTCCTTGGCGTGGAGCCGCAGGTGAGCGACACTGGAGTGATGAAGCTCGTCCAAGCGCGTCACCCGATTTTGATGCGAACGCATGGGCGGGACGCAACCGTTCCACTGGATATCGAGCTTGGCAACAATTTCAACACATTGATCATTAGCGGTCCCAATGCCGGTGGTAAGAGTGTTGCAATGAAAACCGTCGGTTTGCTTTCGTTGATGGCACAGTGCGGCTTGCATATCCCTGCATCAGAGCAATCCGTGCTCCGGATCTTCAACAGCATTTTTGTGGACATTGGCGACGAGCAGTCAATCGAAAACGATTTGAGCACATTCAGTTCTCATCTTCGAAATCTGAAACTCATCGAGCAGCATGCAGACTCTGACAGCTTAGTGCTGATAGACGAAATCGGATCGGGTACAGACCCAGCAGAAGGCGGAGCGATCGCGGCCGCGCTGCTTGAATCGTTGACGAAACGGGGGACGCTCACGATCGCAACGACACATCACAGCGCTCTCAAAGTCTTTGCTCACGACACCGAGGGTATCGAGAACGGCGCTATGGAATTCGACCAAGCAACGCTCACTCCAACCTACAGATTCAACGTCGGAATTCCCGGAAGTAGCTATGCATTGGAGATGGCGCAACGACTTGGTTTCAATGAAGTTATCCTTCGCCGCTCGCGAGAGTTTATGGGCGTTCAACAAGCGAAGCTCGAGCATCTCATCAGCGACCTCGAAGCCTCTGCACAAAAGTATCGCATCGAGCTCGAGGCAGTTCAATCGGAGAAGCTGCGGCTCGACGAACTTGTGAGGAAGTATGAATCGAAGATCGCATCCCAGTCTGCCGAGTTGAAAGAATTGAAGCGCAAAGCCGTTGATGAAGCGAAGGAGATTGTCGAGGGCGCAAATGCCGTGATAGAGCGGAGCATACGCGAAATCAAAGAACGAGCGGCGGCTAAAGAAGCGGTGAAGCAAGCTCGTGAGGAGGTAAGGAGAGTTCGGCAAGAGCTCGACGTGAAGCAAGCCGAGTTGCCGGTCGCGCCGTCCGACGTTGAAACCGCGGGACTCGAAGTTGGAAGCCTTGTGCAATTGACCGGCGGTGTCGAGACGGGAGAAATCGTGCAGATCAGTGCCGATGCGAAAAGCGCCGTCGTGATGTTCGGCAGTTTGAAGATGAAGGTCGCGGTGAAGGATCTGCAGAAGGCAAAGCGCAGAACCGGCGATTCACGCCGCACTACTCAGGACACGCAAAAACCATCAGAGGTTCTGCGTGACATTGACTTGCGCGGGATGACGAGCGAAGAAGCAATTCCTCTCGTGGACAAATTTATTGACAGTGCAATGCTCTCGGGACTTCATCGTATTGACATCATTCATGGCAAAGGAACGGGTGCGCTCCGAAAGAAAATCGCAGACTTTCTCTCGAAACACCCTCGCGTTAAATCGTATCGCCTTGGCGAGTGGAACGAGGGCGGAACAGGCGCGACAGTGGTGGAACTGACGGAGAATTAGATTGCGGATTCTTCTGACTTTGAATTGCTAGTGCCCCTCCAATTTTCTTTTTCTACAAACGAGCGGCATGAGAAGTCAAGCGGCAACACGAACCAAAACCTTGAACCCTGAACCCAAAATGCATTCTCGTCCAATACAAAAAGTTTTGATCGCTAACCGCGGCGAAATCGCTGTGCGCGTCATCCGCGCCTGTCAGGAAATGGGCATCACGACCGTTGCAGTTTTTTCCGAAGCGGATCGAGTCAGCCCTCACGTCCTGAAAGCCGATGAAGCATTCTGTATCGGTCCAGCGCCCTCACGAGAGAGCTATCTTGTCATGGAAAAAATTCTTGACGCGGCACGACAATTCGGGGCAGACGCGATTCACCCCGGCTATGGATTCTTGTCGGAGAATGCAACCTTCGCACAAAAAGTTCTCGATGCCGGCATTATCTTCATCGGTCCGAAGCCCGAATCTATTCTGGCAATGGGTGACAAAACGGCGGCGCGTAAGCTTGTGAGCAGTGCCGGCGTTCCGACTGTACCGGGGACCCCCGATGCAGTTTCTGATGAGAACATCGTGCGAGAGTTTGCAGAGAAATACGGCTATCCGATTCTTATCAAAGCTGCAGCAGGCGGAGGCGGAAAAGGGATGCGCATCGTCCATACGGCAAGCGAGTTGTCTTCGGCGTTCGTCGGAGCGCAGTCTGAGGCGATGAAAGCATTTGGCGATGGGCGTGTCTACGTCGAGAAGTACTTAGAAAACCCGCGTCACATTGAGTTTCAAATTCTTGCTGACAAGTACGGCAACACCGTTCATCTCGGCGAGCGCGAGTGCTCGATTCAACGCCGTCATCAAAAAGTCATCGAAGAAACCCCGTCCGTGATTGTTGATGACGAGATGAGAACGAGGATGGGAGAGATGGCTGTTGCGGCTGCACGAGCATGCAAGTACGAGAACGCCGGGACGATTGAGTGTCTTGTTGACAAGAACAAAAACTTCTATTTCCTCGAAATGAACACACGCCTTCAAGTCGAACACCCGATTACGGAGATGCGAACCGGTATTGACCTCGTCCAGCAACAACTCCGAATTGCGATGGGGGAGAGGCTCTCGTTCACGCAAGATGAGGTACAGTTTCGCGGTCACGCAATCGAAGCGCGCATCTACGCAGAAGACGCATCGAACAATTTTCTTCCCTCCACCGGAACGATCACCCATCTTAAACCAAGCCAAGGCTTCGGCATTCGTGAAGACCGCGGTGTCGAGCAAGGCGGCGAGATTTCCGTTTACTACGATCCCATGATATCGAAGCTCGTGGCTCACGGACGAACACGTGAGGAAGCAATCGGAAAACTTACGCGGGCGCTCCGCGAATACGAAATTCTCGGCGTTACAGTCAATATTCCGTTCACGTTGTTCGTGCTGAACCATCCGAAGTTTCTTGGCGGAGATTTCGATACGCATTTCGTTGAAAACTATTTCAAGCCCGAACTGCTTGAATCAATGAGTGAAGGCGAAGAATCAGCCGCGGCAATTGTCGCCGCAATGATTGAGGCGAGAAAAACTGAACACACGTTATCAACCATCGGCGCGACGAATCACCAAGCGCCCCAGTCGGCATGCAAGTGGAAGTCCAGACGCATCGAACACATGAGATGAGGTCCAAGAGCACGTCGAAGAATCGTTTCTGCCAACGAAAAAAACAAGCAACACTGGAATGAGCTCCTACTTCGTTACAATCAATAACAAGGAATACACGGTCACGTTCGAGCACGACGGCGGCATCACGGTGAATGGTCGCACCGCAACGTTAGACATTCGCCAACTCGATGCGCAGACGTTTTCATTGCTGAGAGATGGGACATCGGCAAAAGTGATTGTGGAAAGATCTCAGGATGGCTACAGGCTGTTAGTAAACGGAAAACAACTTTCTGCCCAAGTTGAGTCTGAGCGCGCGCGCTTGCTGAAGCGATTCGATAACCAGTCAACATCCAAACATCACAAGGCAGAAGTCACAGCGCCAATGCCCGCCCTTGTTGTGAACGTCATGGTTGAAGTTGGGCAAGAAGTAAAACCAGGACAGGGCTTGCTGATACTCGAGGCGATGAAAATGGAAAACGAAATCAAGGCGCATAACGCGGGTATCGTAAAGGAAATCTGTGTGACGAAGGGAAGGGCCGTCGAGAAAGGGGAACTGCTTCTACTCGTGGAATAGATATGGGAACAAAGAGACGGAAAGAACCGGCGGTCACACTCAAACTGGCTCTCGACCATGGCTTGACAGAAAACGAGTACGAGAGAATTCTCGAGATACTCGGTCGCGTCCCTACGTATACCGAGCTTGGCATGTACAGCGTGATGTGGAGTGAGCATTGCAGCTACAAGAATTCAATCGCCGTGTTGAAAACACTGCCGCGCACCGGCGGCAAGTTGCTCGTAAGTGCAGGTGAAGAGAATGCAGGCTTAGTGGACATTGGAGACGGCCTTGCGGTCGCGTTCAAAATCGAAAGTCACAACCACCCATCGGCTGTCGAACCATATCAAGGCGCGGCCACCGGCGTGGGAGGAATTATGCGTGATATTTTTACGATGGGTGCTCGACCAATTGCCGCGCTGAATTCATTGCGCTTCGGAAGTCTTGATAATGACAGAACGAAATACCTTTTCAAGGGCGTTGTCAAAGGCATCGGCGATTACGGGAATAGTTTCGGCGTGCCAACGGTCGCAGGCGAAGTGTATTTCGATCCCTGCTATCAGGAAAATCCGCTCGTGAACGCCATGGCGGTGGGGATCGTGAAACACGGAGAATGGGCAAGCGCGATTGCAAAGGGAGTAGGCAATGCCGTTATGATTGTCGGCTCGTCAACTGGTCGCGATGGCATTCACGGTGCGACGTTTGCTTCGGAGGAAATCTCTGAAGAGTCGGAGGCGAAGCGGCCCTCGGTGCAGGTCGGCGACCCATTTACAGAAAAACTCTTGCTCGAGGCTTCGCTCGAAGCAATCCGGTCCGGATATCTCGTCGGCATTCAAGATATGGGCGCGGCGGGAATTACATGCTCGACGTCGGAGATGAGTGCAAAGGGGAAGTCGGGTATGCGCATCACGTTGGATAAAGTTCCGGCGCGTGAAACCGGGATGAGCGCATACGAGCTGCTGCTGTCCGAATCGCAAGAGCGCATGCTGATCGTCGTGAAATCTGGATGCGAACAGGAAGTCAAACGAATTTTCGAGAAGTGGGACTTGCACGCGGAAATCATCGGCGAAGTCATAGACGAGAATCGTCTTCATATTTCGTATGGTGGTAAAGAGGTAGCAAACGTTCCCGCCGAATCGCTTGTACTTGGAGGCGGTGCTCCCGTATACATTCGCGAAGCAAAGGAGCCCGAGTATTTGAAGGAGACCCGCGTATTTGATCCGAGCACACTGCCGGTCCCCAACGACTTCAACGAAGTGTTGCTCAAGCTCCTCAGTTCTCCAACCATTGCAAATAAGCGATGGGTCTATGAACAGTATGACGGAATGGTCCGAACAAACAACCTCGTTTTAAGTGAAGCTAACGCCGCAGTTGTTCTTGTGAAACAATCTCTTAAGGCTTTAGCATTAAAAACCGACTGCAATAGTCGCTACGTGTATCTGAATCCTCGTCGCGGTGGAATGATTGCCGTTGCGGAATCGGCGCGCAACGTTGTTTGCACAGGTGCGACACCGCTCGCTATTACAAACTGCCTCAACTTTGGTAATCCATACAAGCCTGAAGTGTATTGGCAATTCAAGGAGGCGGTAGCAGGAATCGGCGAGGCATGCCGTGTCTTCGATACGCCTGTTACAGGCGGCAACGTGAGCTTCTACAACGAAAGTCCGACAGGACCGGTGTACCCGACACCCGTAATCGGAATGCTCGGATTGATTGAGGACATTCGCAAGGTCGTAACGATGTCTTTCAAGAATGAGGGCGATGCGATTATCCTTCTAGGCAAAAATTTTGGACATGTCGGTGGAAGCGAATATCTTTACGTCGTTCACGGACTCGTTACGGGAGATGCTCCAACGATTGATCTTGCGTATGAGAAGCGACTTCATACTGCTTGTCTGAGAATGATTGGTAACGAATTTCTGAACTCAGCACACGATTGTTCCGACGGCGGTCTCGCAGTTGCAATCGCCGAGTGCACGATTCGGAATTCGCTCGGCGCTAACATCGAGCTGAGTCTAAATGCGACGAGGCAGGATTTTGGATTATTTGGTGAAGATCAATCTCGTATAATCATTACATGTTCACAGCATCATGTATCTCAAATTCTTGATATCGCAAGCGATGAAAATGTTGACGCGACGATACTTGGTACGGTTGGAGGAAAGCGCTTGAAGGTTAATGGAAGGGTGGACGTGGAGTGCCGGAGACTTGCTGTAGCCTACATGGATTCAATCCAGAGAATAATGGAACAATGAAGGCGGATGTAAGTTTACATAATAGATATTATTTGTTTAGACTAGATTCCCATAGTAAGAGATCCCAACTTTCGTTCATGAAATGAATCCCGAATTCCTGTCTGCCCGTCGCCGTTTCTCGTTCAAGATCAATCCCAAACCTCCGAACAACACCAGCGCAACACCAAAAACTGTCAGTCGCTCGGTTTGATTTGGCAGTCGAACACCTTCTGCAGTTTCAACTGGAGCAACAGCTTTGCTCTTTGTTGAATCCGAAGTTTGTGCTGTCATTAGTCCAACAACAAGAATCACACTCAGGATTATCAGCCGAATCATCACGTTCATTCACTCAGAGCAAAAAAAATAGTTGCGGCAATATAGCTTATCAGAATGACACCAAGAATGGTAAATGGCAGCGACCGCTTTCCAAGGCTTGCCTTCCGGTCTATGAATGGAACATAGAACCAGAAGAGGCTTCCAATTCCGACGAGAGCGTTGACAATCAACTCACCGCTTATCCCGAAGACAGTAGATGGTGCAATTTTCAAAGTCTGATACAATGGAAGAAAATACCATTCAGGCTTTATTCCGGCGGGAGCAGAAGCAAGCGGATCGGCTTTCGGACCGAGTCCCCACGGCGATATTGTTGCAAGCGCAATCAGCGCGATGAATCCAATCACCCAGGCAATCAAATCTCGATACATGAAGTTCGGAAAAAAAGGAATCGGTGGTTTGCGTTGCTCGGTCCCAATGGGGACGCTTGATCCAAATACTTGACTCATAAGAAGATGCAAACCTACTGTTACTAAAGTGATTAGTGGAAGGATTGTAACGTGGATTGTATACATTCTTGAGAGAGTCTCAGCACCGATTTCCTCCTCGCCCTTTAGTAAACTCACACCCCAATCGCCGATGATCGGCAACGTCTTTGGCACCTCCGTGCCGATGAGCGTCGCAAAATAGGCTATGGTATCCCAAGGCAAAAGATATCCTGTAAAACAAAATCCAAGAACAAGAAACAACAGGAGCACGCCGGAGACCCACATCAGTTCGCGCGGCTTGCGATATGCCCTCATGAGAAACGCGCTAAACATGTGAACCAACAGCATTCCGACCATAAGATTGGCAGACCAGCTATGGAGCGAACGGACAAGCCAGCCGTATGGAACTTCGTTCACAATTTTTCGAATGCTCTCGTACGCTGCATCCGGCGACGGCTTGTAATACAGTGCCAGAAGAATTCCCGTTACGATCTGTACGATGAAAAAAAACAGCGTCAGACCCCCAAAGTAATACCAGAAGGAGTGCTTATGCCGAGGAACGGTTTTCCTCGCGAAGAACTTCACCACGTCGCTCATCGGCAGCCGTTCATCAATCCACCCAACGACTTTACTGTGTGTCTCTGTTAACATGGAGCGTGTTAAGTCTTTGCTACAATGATAGATGACTCTTTTATCACAATCTTGAACGGAGTAAGCGGCCGAGGTGCGGGTCCACTTATGTTCTTCCCGTTGATATCGAATTCACTGCCGTGACAATTACAACTGAAGTGTGGCGGTCCCTCTTCCGTGTTGTACTGAACGACGCAGCCGAGGTGTGTGCACCGAGCGCCGAATGCCTTATACTGACCGCTTTCAGTGTGAACAACAATTACCGGCTCTTTGTTGACTTTGAAGACTTTCGCGGTGTTGGGTTCCAAGTCGCCAACAGATGCGACGCGGATTAGCTCTCGACTCGTGTCCGCGCCTTTCCGTGGAGTTACGAAATCAATTACGACCTTCGCAATCGGAGCTGCAATTAACGCGCTCCATGCTCCCAGGATCATTGAAAGAAAATCTCTTCGTGACTTGCTCGGTCTCATCTCAGCGTCCGACGATGACGTTCAAGGCTTGTTTGTGAATCTGTATTTCTACGGTGTTGATCTCTCTCCCTACCATTTCACCATCGGCGTGCACATAGAATGGCTGTGGCGCATTTACAACAATACTCTCCGCTTGCTTCATCTGCACCCCTCGCGCCCTTGTATGCCTTCCCTTCATCACCTTCGGCATCAACATCAGAATTCTCGGAACAGACATCTCTTCAATCAAACAGACATCGAGCCTGCCATCGTCTAAGCGTGCGTCGGGAGTCAAATAGAATCCACCTCCAGCACAAATACCATTTCCTATTGCTATCAAGAGATTACGAGAGGTAAATGAGACTGTATCAAGCTTAATATCGAAGTCCGGTGATTGATACTTGCCGAGCGTTTGAAATACAGCCGCGAGGTACAACATCGTTCCGCTCAGCCATTGCATGTGAGTCGTCCGCTCGGCAACCGCTGCATCGAATCCAATTCCTACACCGTTAACAAAGTACCGCTCCGTAGAGTTGCCGATAGCACTGCCCGCTTCACGGCGCTCACATCTCACTGCTGCGCAATCAATCCGCTTCGCCTTTCCCGCAAGAATTCGTTCGACGGCAGATGTATAATCTGCTTGAATAGCCAAGGACTTTATGAAGTCATTTCCCGAGCCAGAAGGAATAATTCCTAAAGTTTTTTCTGTCCCGATCAATCCGTTGGCAACCTCGTTGACCGTTCCATCGCCGCCGACTGCGACGACGAAGCTCGTGGTGGCGCTGCGTGCCAATTCAGTTGCGTGACCCGGTCCCTCGGTAAAATGAATGTCGAAGTACTCTTTTCGCTCAGAGAATTGCTTCTTGAGCTTCATTGCAATTGCGTCGTCGCGGTTGCTCCTGCCCGCTTTCGGGTTTATGATGAACGAGTAAGAACTCAAAGAACCGAAGCCGTGAGATATGAGTCCACGAGTCTGTTCGAGTCGGTATCGTACAGCAACTCGCCACTGAACACGAAATGAGCACTCCCTTCCAATTTCACCTCTGAAAACTCGTCGCCGCTTCTCTTGAAATGCACCCGAAGCTCTTCCCCACTCCGGGTTTCAACCGAAATCGGGGAGCGCATGCCCTTCAATTTCGACATGACAATCGCCGACGCGACTGCTCCCGTGCCACAGGCAAGCGTTTCAGCTTCCACTCCACGCTCGTACGTGCGCATCTTCAACTTCCCCTCGCCGAGCACCTGAACGAAGTTGACATTGGCTCCTTCGGGCAAAAACTTTTCGTGCCCTCTCCCCTCTCGACCGATTCTTTCGACATCTACCGCCTCCAATTCCGAACACTCAATGACCGCGTGAGGTGAACCTGTGTCAACAAAATTCAGGTTGAATTCATCGGAGTATAGCTCCAACAAACTATTTATCCGTAACTGCTTAGGTGGCTTCATATGTAAAACTACCGAGTGGTCATTCACCTCAGCACGGTAAATGTATTCTAAAGCCTCAAATGTCAGCTGTGCACTGCACTCATCACGATCATGAACATAGCGGGCGATACATCTTCCACCGTTGCCACACATTCCGCCATAACTCCCGTCAGCGTTGTAGTAGCGCATGGCAAAATCGGCAACAGCGCTCATCTCCACAAGCAGTAACCCGTCCGCTCCGACACCGAAGTGTCGGGAGCATAGTGCTTGAGCTAAGGCAGGTTTGTCGCACGTAAGTAATTCACTGCGGTTATCAATCACGACGAAGTCGTTTCCTGCGCCGCTCATTTTGGTGAATGGAATTCGAACCTGCATGGCAAAATCGTTTCAACACTTATTTCAGAAAAGCTCCGAATCTCAAGTTCCGAATTCCAAAAAAGAAAATCTCCACACCATCGAATTTGGAATTTGAGAATTGGAGATTCTTTGGGTTTTGGAACGTGCGAGTTGAATTTACTGAAACGCTCCCGCACGCAAGTGCGAGAGCGTTTCTTGTGGAGATGGCGGGAGTCGAACCCGCGTCCGAAGAGAAGACCATCATGCCCGCTACGTGCGTAGTCTGTCTTTTACGCTTCGCACTTGCTCGCCCGACAGACAGGACTCACAAGCGCAATCTCGATTGTGTCCGCTTACGACGGACAATCTCGCCGAACGGTATCGAGCGTCGGTTCAGCCAGCCTGTCTAAGTCGGCGCCCCGTCAACACTCAACAGGCGAAGCGTTGGGAGACGCGCTACCTAAGGTTTAGTTAAGCAGCGAGTGCGTAATCGTAGTTAGCACTTAAGGTTTTCCGTTTTATTATCGTGCAACTCGGAGAGCACGGCACGCGTCCATGACCATCTCACTCATCGTCGAGACCAAGTCATCCCCGCACTCTTAATCTACACCAACGCGGACTGAAAAACAATGCACAACCTAACCTCGATCATCTTCACGTTTTTGACCCCTCGTCGTTCAGCGAGCGGACCCGTTTCGTAAGTTTTCTATGTCATCCCAGAATCCCCGCGTAGGCTCGCTGCGCCTTCGACCAAGCATGAGTCGCCTGCAGCTTCGTGCAGACACAACAATCTGGCCTGTTCAGCATCAACAACTCTCTCAGCGCGAATCCTCTGCGAGCACTTGCGCGGTCGCCCCTTGTTGCGGCAGCGAATAGAGCTCCACGAATTTCGCGAGGTGTTCCAAGATCGGCTCGGCTTCGGTGAACTGCATCAGCTCATTCCGAATCTTCGAGACGTGCGGCATGCCGCGCAAGAAACCCGAATAATGTTTACGCAACTCGATCACCCCCGCCCTCTCCCCTTTGAACTCGATAGAAAGCCTCAAATGCTCGCGTAGCAACGCGACTCGCTCCTCGATCGTCGGGTCAGGAAGAAGCTCGCCCGTTGCCAAGAAATGTTTCGCTTGACGAAAGATCCAGGGATTGAGCACGGCACCGCGACCGATCATCACACCGTCACACCCCGTCTCGGCAAACACCTTCTGAACGCTTTGCGGCGACACAATATCGCCGTTGACAATCACGGGAATCGAGACCGCCTTTTTGATTCTCGGAATCCAACTGTAATCCACCTCGCCCTTGTGCCCCTGGTCGCGAGTGCGACAATGCACCGTGAGCGCCTGAATGCCGACCGCCTCCAGCATCTTCGCCACCTCGACGATGCGAATGGAATTCTTGTCCCACCCAAGGCGCGTCTTGAGCGTGACCGGTTTCTTCACGGCATTGACAACCGTCGAGGCAATCTTTTCCATCTTCGGCAAGTCGCGCAGCAACCCCGCGCCTGCCCCGCGCATCGCGACATCCTTCACCCAACAGCCGCAATTGATATCAATGATGTCGGGGTCGAAACTTTCCGCAAGCTGCGCCGCGCCTTCCATCGAGGCAATTTCGCCGCCGTAGATTTGAATGCCGAACGGACGCTCTTCGTCCCAAAAGAGCATTTTCTTTTTTGTCTTCTCACTGCCGCGAACAAGCCCCTCGGAGTTGACGAACTCGGTGTACACGATATCCGCACCGAGCCGCTTGCAAATAACGCGGAACGGCAAGTCCGTCACATCCTCCATCGGCGCGAGAAGAATGGGTTTGTCTATTTCAATTGATCCGATTTTCACAACACAAAGTTACGAAATCGGCGCGAGAGTTCATAAGCCTTACGACCGCTCCAGAGAAAACTACACAGTGAGCAACAAGCACCGGAACAAAGGTAACAGTTCACCTGCAACAAGAGCTACGAATCTGCCGAACAGTTTTTTTTGTGGGGCTGCAGACGAGCTACAGCGTCCCACCAGTCTCCTGCGCCGCGGGAGGCATTCTTCATCGTGGAAAGTTCAGTCGCATCCTCCCGCTCGCCCCCTACACACAAGCCGAGCCGTTGAGAATTCCACAATAATACATCTCACTGCCAGTCGCGTACAAAACACTCCTTCAAACGTCGAGCCTTTTGTAGTGATTTTCCTCTTGCCCCAACGTATCTTTTACGTGACTCAAAAGCATCCATACACGACAAACATGGTTTATGCGTACGACGGCAAGACAAACGCAATACTTCGTCTTTCGTCCCGTATTGGAAGAATAGACGCAATAGCAATTGCGTAGTTCAGTAGTTATGCCCAAGCAAAGATTCATTTCATAATGCGTTTTGTGGCATACTCCTGGAACAATCCTATTACCAGCACCTAAGCAGCGTGCGACATATGAAAGCAATTGTTTATGAAGAATACGGACCGCCCGATGTTCTTCATTTCAAGGAAGTCGAAAAACCTGTCGCGAATGACAATGAAGTCCTGATAAGAATCCATGCGAGCACGGTAACAGCCGCCGATTGGCGGGCGCGCAGTCTCATAGTGCCGGCCGGTTTCAAGTTTCTGTCCCGTCTGTTCTTTGGGTTCTCCAAACCGAAGCGGCAGATTTTGGGAACAGAGCTTGCGGGTGAGGTTGAAGCGGTCGGAAATGACGTCAGCAAGTTCAAGGTCGGCGACAAGGTTTTCGCATTCCCCGGTGCAAACTTCGGCTCGTACGCCGAGTACAGGTGCATGCGGGAAGATGATGCGGTGGCATTGAAACCCAACAATTTGAGCTACGACGAAGCGGCCGCACTATCGTTCGGCGGAACCACGCCCCTTGAGTTTTTCCAACTCTCGAAGCTCCAACGCGGGGAAAGGGTGCTCGTCAACGGCGCTTCGGGTGGAGTGGGCACGGCTGCCGTGCCGCTTGCGAAGCACTTCGGCGCGGAGGTAACCGGTGTCTGCAGCGCTGCAAATGTGGAATTAGCACGATCTCTGGGGGCGACTCATGTTATTGACCCTTACACTCCACGAGCCTGTGGTTCCACCGTTGAAGTTCGTTACTGTCCCTAA
>CAYUFU010000036.1:26868-35130 GCA_964444145.1 uncultured Chitinophagales bacterium | reverse complement strand
TTGGTCGCGGGTTCGAGTCCCGTCTCCCGCTCGAGATGTTCTTCGTGTATGTCTTGAAGAGTACATCCTTCGGGCGATACTATGTTGGCTCGACGGGAGATGTTGAGAAGAGACGTGCGCTCCACAATGGCAGTCACGCGAAGTGGACGAAACGTTTTCAGCCGTGGGAGTTGGTTCACCAAGAGGAGTTTGCAACTCGCGGTGAAGCGGTTAGGAGAGAGCGAGCGCTGAAGGCGATGAAGAACATCGAGCGATATTTGGAGCGGGTTGCGAAGACGTCGTCGTAGTTCAGGTAGTAGAGTCATCCCGCCGAAGGCGGGATTGGTCGCGGGTTCGAGTCCCGTCTCCCGCTCGAGACAATGGGCAAGTAGCCAAGTGGTCAACGGCAACAGACTGTAAATCTGTCCTCTTCGGAGTTCGGTGGTTCGAATCCATCCTTGCCCACCGTGGTTGCTTGCGTAGCTCAGTTGGTAGAGCACGTCCTTGGTAAGGACGAGGTCACCGGTTCAATCCCGGTCGCAAGCTCGACACGATAGCAATGCGGGAGTTGGTTGGTGAAATTTTCCCGCCAGGTGCGGCATTGGTCGGAGTTTCAAGCGCAGAGGTGCGCTGCAACGATGCCTACGCACATTCTCCTGCTCGATGATCTGAAAACACATATGGAGTTTGATAGTGAGAGACATTATCACATTGGAATGTTCAGAGTGCAAGCGCCGAAACTACTCGACGACGAAAAATAAAAAGAAGCAGTCAGGACGCGTCGAGTACAAAAAATTCTGCCGCTTTTGCTGCAAACATACGCCGCACAAGGAAACGAAGTAACCCACCCAATGGCGGTGGTGCGCACACCTCTGGATTGATACGTCAGTAGCTCAATTGGCTAGAGCAGCGGTCTCCAAAACCGCAGGTTGGGGGTTCGAGTCCCTCCTGACGTGCAAGGTGACTATCACCGAAGGATTTTGAGGATCAGTATATGAAAGAGAAAATAATTGCTTTCTTCCAAGGCGTCATCAAGGAGATGAAGAAAGTAACATGGCCAACGAAAGAGAATCTCAAGGAGTCCACAATTGTTGTGCTCATCGTTTGCCTCGCGATCGCCGTGTTCGTTTATGCGATTGACCAAAGCTTGAGTTTTCTCTTGAAAACAATTTTATCGTAAGGCAGTTTGGTGGAAAAGAAATGGTATGTGGTTCGCACCTATTCGGGCCACGAGAATAAGGTGAAAGCCTACATCGAGAACGAAGCGGCACAGGCGGGACTTGCCGACCGAATTGGCGCTGTGATTGTACCGTCGGAAAAAGTGTTTGAGGTAAAGGATGGTAAAAAGAAGAGCCGCACGCGGACGTTTTTCCCCGGCTACATTCTTGTCGAAGCGGAACTGGACAAGCAGACGCAGCACATGATCCTCAATACGCCGTCGGTGCTGAATTTTGTCGGTCCGAAGAACGAACCAGCACCCTTGCAGCCCGCGGAAGTTCGCCGTCTCATCGGAAAAATGGAATCGAAGAAAGAAGTCGAAGTGATGGAAGTTCCCTTCAAGGCAGGCGATGCGGTGAAAGTTATGGACGGTCCTTTCAACAACTTCAGCGGCTTTGTGCAGGAAGTGAATGAAGAGAAGATGAAGTTGAAGGTGATGGTTTCGATCTTCGGTCGCAAGACTCCTATTGAGTTGGATTTTGGTCAGGTCGAGCCAGAGAAGTAGAAGACAGCACTCGACAGTCGGGCATCAACAAACTACTAACGTTAATACCTCATGAAGAAAATTACTGGTTATGTGAAGTTACAGATACCGGCAGGGCAAGCGAATCCGGCTCCGCCAGTCGGTCCCGCGCTTGGGCAGAAGGGCGTGAACATCATGGAGTTTTGCAAGCAGTTCAATGCAAAAACGCAGGCGCAGGCTGGGCTGATTATTCCCGTCGTTATCACGGTGTTTTCAGATAAGTCGTTCACGTTCATTACCAAGACGCCGCCCGCTGCGGTGTTGATTGCGAAAGCGGCAAAGGTGGAAAAAGGCTCGGCTGAACCGAATCGCAACAGGGTCGGAAAGATTACACGCAAAGACTGTCAATCCATCGCTGAGTTGAAAATGCCGGACCTTAATGCGGCAAGTTTGGAAGCAGCGATGAGTATGATAAAAGGCACTGCGCGCTCGATGGGGATCACGGTTGAAGGGTAGAGCCTGATCGCCTCGAGGTGAGTGGAGGGTATTGATCGTTGGGGTTTGGATCGGGAGCCATCATTCGAGCATAGATTCATACACTGAAACGTGGGAGTTCGTTAGCAGCGGACGTTAGGACCACAGGAGAAACAACATGAGCAAGCGTTTCAAAGCCGCGTCGGCAAAAGTTGACAAGGCGAAGCAGTATACAATTGAAGAAGCCATCGCCAAGGTGAAAGAATGTGCGACGGCGAAGTTCGTGGAATCGGTGGATATCGCCGTGCGACTTGGGGTTGACCCGAAAAAGGCAGATCAGGCGATTCGCGGTACCGTTGCACTGCCGCACGGGATCGGGAAAGAAGTGAGAGTTCTCGTCCTGGCCAAACATCCAAAGGATGAAGAGGCAAAAGCCGCCGGTGCCGACCACGCAGGCTTTGCCGATTACATCCAAAAGATACAAGGCGGCTGGGCAGACGTTGACGTCATTATTGCTACGCCGGATGTGATGGGCGAAGTTGGCAAGCTCGGAAAAGTTCTCGGCCCGCGCGGACTCATGCCGAATCCGAAAAGCGGCACGGTGACAATGGAAATCGCGAAGGCGGTGAAAGAAGTAAAGGCGGGAAAAATAGAGTTCCGCGTCGACAAGGCAGGCATTGTTCATGCATCCATCGGCAAGGCGAACTTCGAAGTGAAGCAACTCGCGGATAATGCGCATGCGTTCCTGAACACGATTGTTCGATTGAAACCCCCGTCGGCGAAGGGAACGTATGTGAAGTCCATAGCTCTTTCGAGCACGATGGGCCCGGGCGTGATGGTGGACCGGAATCAGGTCGCCGCGCATTAAGCGAAACCCATTTCGCAGGGTGGAAGAGAGCCCCTGCGGGTCACAGGTTTGCACACGTGCATGCGATGAGATGCATCGCTTCTGGTACAATGTAAAAAACTTACGCACTCAACACATAAACGGTTACTCCATTGCCATGCAGGTCACTGACATGGGCTTCTCTCTGGACGAACAACTTACTCCTACGCACAGTAGGGAGGTGGAATGAAAAAGGAACATAAAGTACAGGTCGTAGACCAGGTCGCAGAAAAGGCTTCGCGTTCGACGGCGATCTACTTCACGGACTTCTCGGGCTTAACGGTGGAGCAAGCGACGGAATTGCGTCGCGAGCTGCGCAATGCGGGTATCGAGTACAAAGTCGCGAAGAACACGCTGATCAAGAAAGCGCTGGAGCGGGTGACGGGCTACGACAAGGTGTATGACAAACTCGTAGGTCCGACAGGCGTCGCGTTTTCGTTCGATGATGTTGTCGCACCTGCGCGTGTCATAGACAAATTCGCGGACAAGCACCAAAAGCTCGCTCTGAAGATTGCCGTTCTCGAAAAACAAATCTATGACGGCAAAAAACTGAAGGAGATCGCAAAACTGCCGTCGAAGAAAGATATGATGGCAAGCATTCTCGGCAGCATTCAATCCCCGCTGGCAGGCGTGCCGACAGTGATCAATGCGGTGATGCGCGAGCTTGTTAGTGTGATTGATGAAGTTGGAAAACAGAAAGCGGCATAAGAGCCGCGTGTAAGAACGTAACAGCATTATTTATTCACTAGGGAGACAACAATGTCAGCAGTTGCAGAAATCGTAGAACGAATTGAGAAGCTCACGCTTCTCGAAGCAGTCGAGCTGAAAAAATCGCTCGAAGAGAAATTCGGAGTAACCGCAGCAGCGCCTGTTGTAATGGGCGGAATGCCGATGGCAGGCGGTGGCGCGGCGGCACCCGCGGCGGAAGAAAAGACGGAGTTCAATGTCGTGCTGAAGGAAGCCGGCGCGCAGAAAATCAACGTCATCAAAGTTGTGCGTGCAGCGACGGGTCTGGGCTTGAAGGAAGCGAAGGACCTCGTGGATGGCGCGCCCAAGACGGTGAAAGAAGGTTTGCCGAAAGCCGAGGCAGAAAAGTTGAAGAAAGAACTCGAAGAGTCGGGCGCAAAAGTCGAGTTGAGCTAAACTCGACCCGTGATTCAGCTTTGTCCCGACCGTGTGTCGAGACGGAGTTTCGTTCAGTTACTGCGCACGAGGCGCAGGTTTTTTCTTCAACAAAGGTTCATTCGCTCGGCGTGAATATCCTCCACATACATCAGTAGCCGATAACGGAAGTCAATGAGAATTCCGTTATCGGCTTGTGTTTTCTTTTGGAAGGTGTCGTGTAGAGTGAACCGGACATGAGCCACGAGGACGATGATGCACAAAGCACTCTCGTATCCGAAATGTCTTAGTGGCAGCTAAGAATCAACGTACGTTAAGTCAAAAGCAAAAGGAGTGGTACTCTTGAGGAACCATTCAAAGAGAATTTCGTTCGGGCAGATTCAAGAAGTAATCGAAGCGCCCGACTTACTGAATATCCAGCTTGAGTCGTGGGAAAGCTTTTTGCAGCGCGAGGTTTCACCGTCACGTCGCAAAAACAAAGGCTTGCAGTCGGTGTTCAAACAGAATTTCCCGATTACCGACGCACGCGAAAACTTCTTGCTCGAATTTGTCGAGTACTATGTCGAGAAAGAAAAATACACCGTCTCGGAGTGCGAAGAGCGCGGGCTGACATACGCCGTGCCGCTCAAGGCGAAGCTGCGCCTCTCGCAAAAAGCAGACGACGGGAAGAGCTTCATCAACGCCGTCGATCAGGATGTCTATCTCGGTAACCTGCCGACGATGACGCATCGCGGCACGTTCATCATCAACGGAGCGGAGCGTGTGGTGGTGAGCCAATTGCATCGCTCGCCTGGCGTATTTTTCGACGAGACGATTCACCCGAACGGCACCCCGATTTTCTCGGCGCGCATCATTCCGTTCCGCGGTTCATGGGTAGAATTCACGACCGACATCAACAACGTAATGTATGCGTACATTGACCGGAAGAAAAAATTCCCGGTGACCACGCTGCTGCGCGCGCTCGGCTATTCTTCCGACGATGAGATTCTTGAGTTGTTCCATCTTGTCGAAGAAGTGGACGTGACAAAAACTGATCTGAAGGAGCATGTCGGGCGCATTATTTGCGGCGACGTGATTGACAAGAAGACCGGCGAGATTTTCATCAACAAGGATGCAGTCTTGACGGAAGATCACATCAAGACTATCAAGAAGTCGAACGTCAAGAAAATTCGTTTGCTCATGCAGCAAGGGAACGAAGAATCGGTGATTGCGAAGACGATTTCGAAAGATGCGTCGCGTTCCGAAGAGGATGCACTTGGTTCGATTTACAAGCAGTTGCGCTCGGGTGATGCGCCCGATCTGGAAACGGCGAAGGGGCTTATCGAGAGGCTCTTCTTCAATGAGAAGCGGTACGATCTCGGCGACGTCGGTCGCTATCGCATCAATCAAAAGTTGAACTTGAACATTCCCGTCACAACGCTGACCCTGACACGCGAAGATATCGTCGCCATCATCAATTATCTGATAGAGCTTCGTGCCGGCAAGCGCGCGGTTGACGATATCGATCATTTGGGGAATCGCCGCGTGCGAACGGTCGGCGAGCAGATAGCGCAGCAGTTCAACATCGGGTTGGCGCGCATGGCGCGGACAATTCGCGAGCGACTCAACGTCCGCGACAGCGAAAACCTGACGCCGCAGGATTTGGTGAACGCCCGAACGATCACGAGCGTCATCAATGCGTTCTTCGGTACGAACCCACTCTCGCAATTCATGGACCAGACCAATCCGCTTGCGGAACTGACAAACAAACGCCGCATGTCAGCGCTTGGTCCGGGCGGCTTGACACGCGAGCGCGCCGGGTTCGAAGTCCGCGACGTGCACTACACGCACTACGGGCGCTTGTGCCCGATCGAAACGCCCGAAGGTCCGAACATCGGGTTGATTTCGTCGCTGTGCATTCATTCACGGGTGAATGATTTCGGATTTTTGGAAACGCCATATCGCAAAGTGAAAAACGGTCGCGTTACGGACGAGATCGAATTTCTCAACGCGGAGCAGGAGGATAACTTCACGATCGCGCAAGCGAACGCGCCGATTGACGGTCGGGGACAATTCATGGACGAGCGTGTCAAAGCGCGCTTCCAGGGCGACTTCCCTGTCGTGAAGCCGGAGGAAGTGCACTATATGGACGTGGCGCCGAACCAAATCGTGAGTGCGGCGGCGGGGCTGATTCCGTTTCTCGAGCACGACGACGCAAACCGCGCGCTCATGGGCTCGAACATGCAACGTCAGTCTGTTCCGCTGCTCCGACCCGAAGCTCCGCTCGTCGGTACCGGGCTTGAGGAAAAGATCGCCCGCGATTCGCGCGCACTCATTGTAGCCGAACGCAGCGGCACGGTGGATTATGTTGACGCCAGCAAGATCGTCGTGCTCTATGACATTGATGAGGCAAGCACAGAGGCGCTCATTTCGTTCGACGACAAGCAGCGTGTCGAGTACAAGCTGACGAAATTCTTCCGCACGAATCAAGACACGTGCATCAACCAGCGCGCCGTTGTGAAGCCCGGTGACCGTGTCAAGAAAGGTGACATCCTCGCCGACGGCCCAGCGACCGATCACGGCGAGCTTGCCCTCGGACGCAACGTCTTGGTCGCGTTTATGCCGTGGAACGGCTACAACTTCGAAGACGCGATCATCATCAGCGAGCGGATTGTTGCTCAGGATGTGTACACCTCGATTCACATCGAGGAGTTCGAGTTGCAAGTGCGCGATACGAAGCGTGGCGAGGAGGAACTGACGCGCGAAATTCCGAACGTCAGTGAAGACGCGACGAAAGATTTGGACGAAAACGGTATCGTGCGCGTTGGCGCGGAGGTTCTCGAAGGCGATATTCTTATCGGCAAAATTACACCCAAGGGCGAGTCCGACCCGACGCCGGAAGAAAAACTCCTCAAGGCGATCTTCGGCGAGAAAGCGGGCGACGTCAAAGATGCTTCGCTCAAAGCGCCGCCCGGTATGAAGGGCATCGTGATTGCGACGAAGTTGTTTTCGCGCAAGAAGAAAGATGCAGAGTCGAAGAAAGAAGACAAACGCAAGAGTGACATGCTCGATCGCAATCGTCGCAAAGCGCTGGCCGACTTGAACGAACGGTTGGCACGCAAGCTCGGCTTACTGCTGGACGGAGAGAAGTCGGTCGGTGTGCGCGACACCGATGGTAACGTTGTTTTCCGCGCCGGGACGCAGTTCAAGCTCGACACCTTCCACGGGCTCGACACAATCGAGAAGCTCGACTACAACAGCGAGTGGGTGGACGACAAGCGGAAGAACGGGGTTATCAACAAAATCTACACGAACTACTTCGACCGCCTGAACGCCATCGAAGAAGAATTCCGCCACGAGAAGAACAAGATTCAGCTCGGCGACGAATTGCCCCCGGGCGTCGTACAGCTCGCGAAAGTGTATGTCGCGAAAAAGCGGAAGCTCTCGGTCGGCGACAAAATGGCGGGTCGCCACGGCAACAAAGGCGTCGTGTCGCGCATCGTGCCGGTCGCGGACATGCCCTTCCTGCCGGATGGCACTCCGGTGGATATTGTGTTGAATCCGCTCGGCGTGCCGTCGCGCATGAATCTCGGTCAGTTGTACGAGACCGCGCTCGGTTGGGCGGCGAAAGTGCTGGGCGTGAAGTACGCAACCCCGATTTTCGACGGGGCAACGTTCGAGGATGTGAAAACTGAATTGAAGAAGGCTGGATTGGAAACTGCCTCGCGATCGGTGCTCTACGATGGACGCACGGGTGAGAAGTTCGACCAGGAGGTAACAGTCGGCTACATTTATATGATGAAGCTCTCACACCTTGTGGACGACAAGATTCACGCTCGCTCGATCGGGCCGTACTCACTGATCACGCAACAGCCCTTAGGTGGCAAGGCGCAGTTCGGCGGCCAGCGCTTCGGCGAGATGGAAGTGTGGGCGCTCGAAGGCTATGGTGCCTCGCATGTGCTGCAGGAAATGTTGACGGTAAAATCGGACGACGTTGCCGGCCGCGCAAAGGTGTACGAGGCGATCGTCAAGGGCGATAACTTGCCTGAAGCAAATGTTCCGGAGTCCTTCAACGTGCTTGTGCGCGAGTTGATGGGCTTGGGATTGGATGTGAAGTTGGACTGACACGGTCCTCTGGCCG
>CAYUFU010000036.1:23563-26768 GCA_964444145.1 uncultured Chitinophagales bacterium | reverse complement strand
ACTCTCGCGCAGCGTATCCTTGCTCCGCTCAGGAATTATACGAATGTTTTTTAGAGGAATAGGCAATGCGACCATTTCATGACAAAGAAGCTCGGAAGAGTTTTTCGAAGATCACGATTTCACTCGCATCGAGCGATATGGTATTGCAGCGCTCGCATGGCGAGGTGACAAAACCGGAAACGATCAACTATCGCTCGTTCCGTCCTGAAAAAGACGGTTTGTTTTGCGAAAAGATTTTCGGCCCGGTGCGCGATTGGGAATGCCATTGCGGAAAGTACAAACGCATCCGCTATCGCGGCATCATCTGCGATCGGTGCGGCGTGGAGGTGACACAAAAAAGTGTCCGCCGCGAGCGCATGGGGCACATCTCGCTTGCGGTGCCGATTGTGCACATCTGGTATTTCCGCTCCCTCCCCTCCAAGATCGGGTACGTGCTCGGCTTGACGGCGAAGGATCTTGAGAAGATCATTTACTACGAATCGTACATTGTCATCAATCCCGGTACAACAGGCTTACAGAAAAAGGATCTGCTGACGGAGGAACAATACTACGAAACGCTCGCGTCGCTTCCGGAGAATCATGATGAGTTGGAGGATACGGACAAGCGAAAGTTCGTTGCCTCCATCGGCGGCGAGGCAATCAAGATGCTGCTGAAGCAGGTGGATATTCCCTCGCTTGCAGCGGAGTTGCGCGCGCAGATCATGGAAGAGACATCTGTGCTGAAGAAACAAGAAGCGCTCAAGCGCTTGCGCGTGGTGGAAGCCTTTCGCGAATCGGAAGATGGGCCGCCCAATAAGCCGGAATGGATGGTGATGGATGTGATTCCGGTAATTCCGCCGGAGCTTCGTCCGCTGGTGCCGTTGGAAGGCGGACGGTTCGCAACATCGGACCTCAACGATCTCTATCGGCGCGTCATCATTCGCAACAATCGCCTGAAGCGCCTGATTGACATCAAAGCGCCGGATGTTATCTTGCGGAACGAGAAGCGGATGCTGCAAGAGGCGGTGGATTCGTTGTTCGACAACTCGCGCCGCGTGAACGCAGTCCGTTCGGATAACAACCGCGCTCTCAAATCCCTCTCCGACATGTTGAAAGGAAAGCAAGGGCGTTTCCGGCAAAACCTGCTTGGTAAACGCGTCGACTATTCGGGTCGCTCGGTCATTGTCGTCGGACCCGAGTTGAAGTTGCATGAGTGCGGTTTGCCAAAGGACATGGCGGTGGAGTTATTCAAGCCGTTCATCATTCGCAAGTTGATTGAGCGCGGCATCGTAAAGACGGTGAAGAGTGCGAAGAAACTCGTGGACAAAAAAGGTCCCGAGGTGTGGGAGATTCTGGAGAACATCATTGATGGGCATCCGGTGCTTTTGAATCGCGCCCCGACACTGCATCGTCTCGGCATCCAGGCGTTCCAGCCGGTGCTGGTCGAAGGCAAAGCGATTCGTATTCACCCGATGGTCTGCACCGCGTTCAACGCGGACTTCGACGGCGACCAAATGGCGGTGCACGTTCCACTGTCCTACGACGCACAGCTCGAGGCGCGTATCCTGATGCTCTCGAGCCACAACATTCTCTCACCCGCCTCGGGTGCACCCATCGTGACTCCGACGCAGGATCAGGTGCTGGGCTGCTATTACTTGACAAAGTCGAGGCTGGGTGATTTGGGTGACGGGATGATTTTCTCCGAGCCGCAGGAAGCAATCATCGCCTACAACTACGGACGCGTCGGATTGCACGCGCCTATCAAGGTACGTATCAACGGCAAGCTTCTCGAGACGACGACCGGCCGTGTCATCTTCAACCAGATCGTGCCAAACGAGATCGGTTTCATTAACGAGTTGCTCAATAAGAAACGCCTTGTCCAGATTATCGCGGCGGTCTTCCGAAAAACCGGCAATTTGAAGACGGCGGAATTTCTCGACAAGCTGAAAGACCTCGGTTTCCGTTACGCAACGCGCGGCGGATTGTCGGTCAGCCTTGCCGATGTCGAAGTGCCGAAGGAGAAAGAAGATATCATTGCGAAAGCGCAGAAGAGTGTCGATGAGGTCTTCACGCAGTACAGTCGCGGCTTCATAACGAATGGTGAACGATACAATAAAGTAATTGACATTTGGACGCGTGCAACCACACGCGTAGCGGAAAAACTCTTCGACTCGCTCCAGCATTCACGCGACGGGTTCAACTCTCTCTATATGATGGTTGATTCCGGCGCTCGCGGCTCGAAGGAGCAAGTGCGCCAGCTTGCCGGCATGCGCGGGTTGATGGCGAAGCCGCAAAAATCGCTCAGCGGCGCGACGGGCGAACTGATCGAGAATCCCATTATCGCGAATTTCCGCGAGGGGCTTTCGATTCTCGAATACTTCATCTCGACCCACGGCGCGCGTAAAGGTCTTGCAGACACGGCGCTGAAAACTGCCGACGCCGGCTACTTGACTCGACGTCTCGTTGACGTTGCCCAGGACGCCATTATCAAAGTGGAGGACTGCGGTACGATTCGCGGCGTCGTGACGGGCGCACTCAAAGAGGGCGAGGACGTAAAGGAACCGCTTGCCGAGCGCATTCTCGGGCGAGTCGCGGTGCATGACGTTGTTGACCCGTTGACGAACGAGACGATTGTCGAAGCAGGCGAAATGATTGACGAGGAAAAAGCCAATCGCATCGGCGAAACCTCCATCGAGACGGTGGAGATTCGTTCGGTCTTGACGTGCGAAGCAAAGCGCGGCATTTGCGCAAAATGCTATGGTCGTAACCTCAGCACCGGCAAACTTGTGCAGGTGGGCGAGACGGTCGGGATTATTGCCGCCCAATCTATCGGCGAGCCAGGAACACAGCTCACGCTCCGCACGTTCCACACGGGCGGCGCGGCGAGCATGGTCGCATCGCAATCGCAAATCACCTCGAAGTTCGATGGGAAGCTTCACTACGAAGGCATCAAATCCATCAAAGTCGAAACAGACGAAGGCCAACGCACACTCGTGCTCGGCCGCAGCGGCGTTGTGACCGTTCTCGATCGTGATAACCGCATGTTGACAAAGTACGACGTGCCCTACGGTGCGGTGTTGATGGTGAAGGATGGAGCGAAAGTCGCGAAAGGTGAATTGATCTACGAGTGGGATCCGTACAACGCAGTCATTATTTCGGAACATGCCGGCTTCGTGAAGTATCATGACCTGAAGGATAACGTCACGTACCGCGAGGAACCGGACGA
>CAYUFU010000036.1:20584-23463 GCA_964444145.1 uncultured Chitinophagales bacterium | reverse complement strand
AAGTATCCGATTCCGCTCGGCAAGCATGTACTCGTCCAGGAAAACGACATCGTCCGCGCCGGCGAGCGTTTGAGCGACGGCTCGATTGACCCGCACGATATTCTCCGCATCAAAGGCGTGCGCGAAGTGCAAGAGTATCTCGTGAATGAAATTCAGGAAGTCTATCGCATTCAAGGCGTGAAGATCAACGACAAGCACATCGAAGTGATCGTCCGCCAGATGATGCAAAAGCTGCGCGTCACGTCATCGGGCGACACGCATTTCCTCGAGGGTGATTACGTTGACAAGCTCCACTTTGAAGAAGAAAACGAAGCGCTCTCGGGAAAAGTCGTCATCATCAGCAAGGGCGACTCGAAGCTGAAGAACGGGCAGATCATCGAACGCAAAAGAGCACGCGAGTTGAATGGCGAGTTGCGCAAGAAAGGAAAGAAGGTTATTGAATACAAGGACGCGGAACCGGCGACATCGGAACCGGTTCTGCTCGGTATTACCACCGCGGCTCTCTCGACGGATAGCTTCATCTCCGCTGCGTCGTTCCAAGAAACGACGAAGGTGTTGACCGACGCGGCAATCGAAGGAAAGGTTGATTCGTTGCTCGGCTTGAAGGAGAACGTGATCATGGGCCACCTTATTCCTGCAGGCACCGGGCTGAAGCACTTCAGGGATATACTCGTTACGATGAGAGACGCCGCCGCGTCGGTTGTAGAAACACTCGAAGTTGTGGATGCCCCGCTGAAAAAGAAAAAGAAGATCATCGCCGACGACTAGGTAATACGACTTAGGTGTACACAATGTCGTTCCTGAAAAGTTTCTAATTAAGAAAATGTAATTGCGTGCGCGGATAAGCGATTGTTGACTGTCTCGTAGAGTTTCGCTATCTTTTTGAACTTTCGTTCCACCGTTCCGCACTGATTTAGTTCACGGAGTAACTTTGCCTACTATCAACCAGTTAGTACGCAAGAGCCGGAAAGCTGTCACATATAAATCCAAGGCTCCTGCGATGGATAGGAGTCCCCAAAAGCGGGGAGTCTGCACGCGCGTGTACACGACGACGCCCAAGAAACCGAACTCGGCGCTGCGCAAGGTCGCGCGTGTGCGCTTGACGAACGGTATCGAGGTAACAGCGTACATTCCGGGCGAGGGGCATAACTTGCAGGAGCACTCAATCGTGATGATTCGCGGCGGTCGTGTGAAGGACTTGCCGGGCGTGCGATATCATATTATTCGCGGGACGCTCGATACGGCTGGAGTCGCGGATAGGAAGCAAGGTCGTTCCAAGTACGGCGCGAAGAAAGTAAAAGCATAGCCTCGACGCCGCTCTCTGTGATATGAAAACACTGTATGTCCTATGAGAAAGAAGCAAGCAGGGCATCGTCCCGTAACGCCGGACCCGAAATATAACGACGTGATCGTTTCCGAGTTCATCAATTGTGTGATGAAGCGGGGGAAGAAGCACCTCGCGCGGAGCATCGTGTACGATGCACTGGATTTGATTGAACAGAGGACGAAGACTCCCGGCATCGAAGTGTTCAAGAAGGCGATGAACAATACGCGTCCCGTGCTCGAAGTGCGTGCGCGTCGCGTCGGTGGTGCGACCTACCAGGTGCCGACGGAAGTGCGGCAGGATCGCAGCATCGCCCTTGCTATTCGTTGGCTGATCTCGTACGCCAGTGATCGGAAGGACAAGTCCATGTCGGAAAAGTTGGCGGCGGAATTTATTGCCGCATCGAACGGCGAAGGAAGTGCAATCAAGAAGAAAGAAGATGTACACAAGATGGCGGAGGCGAATAAAGCTTTTGCCCATTTCAAGTGGTGAGAGAAAGGGTAGCGAGCGAGTACCTTCGAGTTTACGCGATGAGTTGAGAGAGACGATTCTGAAGAATCGCTCGAGAGGAAGATAATTGAATTATGCCAAGACAGTATCCATTAGAACGCACACGTAACATCGGGATCAGTGCGCACATTGATGCGGGCAAGACGACGACCACGGAACGCATCTTGTTCTACACAGGCGTTGTACACCGCGTCGGTGAAGTGCATGACGGCGCGGCAACGATGGATTGGATGGAGCAGGAGAAAGAGCGCGGTATCACGATTACGTCCGCCGCTACGACCTGTTTCTGGAACAATCATCGCATCAACATCATTGACACGCCGGGCCACGTGGATTTCACGGCCGAGGTTGAGCGCTCACTCCGCGTGCTGGATGGGGCAATCGCGTTGTTCTGCTCGGTTGGCGGCGTCGAGCCGCAGTCGGAGACGGTTTGGCGCCAGATGGACAAGTACGGCGTGCCGCGCATTGCGTTCGTCAACAAGATGGACCGCGTCGGCGCAGATTTTCTCGGCTGCATCCAAATGATGAAGGATCGCCTCGCAGCGAACGCTGTGCCGATTCAGCTTCCTGTGGGCGAAGGGGATTTGTTCGCAGGCATCATTGATCTCGTTACCATGAAGGCGCGCATGTACAAGGATGCGAGCGGCAAGAATTGGGAAGACATCGCCATTCCGCACGACATGGAGGCGAAAGCCAAGGAATGGCGCACGAAGATGCTCGAAGCCGTCGCCGATGAAGATGATTCGCTCCTCGAAAAATATCTCGAGGGGAAAGAGATTACGCCGAAGGAAATCATGGCGGTGTTGCGACGCGCAACGCTGAAGGTCAGTATCATCCCGGTGCTCTGCGGCTCATCCTTCAAAAACAAGGGCGTGCAGTCGTTGCTCGATTCGGTGATTGATTATTTGCCGTCGCCCCTGGATTTGAATGACGGCAAAGTGATGGGTCATCATGTGAACATGAACGACCATATCTCGCGGCAGGTGAGCGACAAGGAAAAGTTTAGCGCTCTTGCATTCAAGATTATGACCGACCCGTTCGTCGG
>CAYUFU010000036.1:0-20484 GCA_964444145.1 uncultured Chitinophagales bacterium | reverse complement strand
CCGACGTTCCGCGTCTCGACCAACGAAGAAACAGGGCAGACGATTATCAGCGGTATGGGCGAGTTGCACCTTGAAATTCTCGTTGATCGCATGAAGCGCGAATTCCGCGTCGAGGCGAATATCGGCAAGCCGCAAGTCGCATACAAAGAAACGATTCGGAAGAAAGTGCAAGCGGAGGGGAAGTTCGTTCGTCAGTCGGGTGGACGCGGGCAATTCGGTCACGTCTGGTTGGAGATCGAGCCGAACGAAAAAGGCAAGGGCTTCGAATTCGAGAACGCGATCGTCGGTGGCGTCGTTCCCAAAGAATACATTCGTCCTGTCGAACAGGGGATCGTCGAGGCGATGAAGAATGGCGTCCTCGCCGGCTATCCCGTCGAGGACGTCAAGGTGAAGTTGTACGACGGCTCGTATCATGACGTGGATTCGTCCGAAATGGCATTCAAGATTGCCGGTTCGATGGGTTTCAAGGAAGGCGCTCGGAAAGCTGATCCGGTATTGTTGGAGCCGATCATGGCAGTCGAAGTCGTAACACCGGAAGAGTATATGGGCGACGTGATGGGCGATTTGAATTCGCGCCGCGGACGCATTCAAGGCATGAACCCGCGCAAGGACGCTCAGGTCATCAAAGCCGAAGTGCCGCTCTCGGAAATGTTCGGGTACTCGACGACGCTCCGCTCGATGACGCAAGGCCGGGCGATCTACTCGATGGAACTTTCGCATTACGATGAGACGCCGCGAAGCGTTTCGGAACAGATTATCGAAAAGGTCAAAGGCAAGGAAGCGGTTCCTGCCTAACTGAGAACAGAGAATACAAACATCCCATCCTAAGGAGACACAATAATGGCAAAGGAAAAATTCAATCGTTCCAAGCCGCACTTGAACGTGGGAACGATTGGTCACGTTGACCACGGGAAGACGACATTGACCGCGGCAATCACGATGGTATTGGCGAAGAAGGGATTGTCGGAAGTACGCACGTTCGATTCGATTGACAACGCGCCCGAAGAACGCGAGCGCGGTATTACCATCGCCACGGCGCACGTCGAATATCAAACGGCGACTCGTCATTACGCGCATGTGGATTGTCCCGGTCACGCCGATTACGTGAAGAACATGATCACCGGCGCCGCGCAAATGGATGGCGCGATTCTCGTCGTAGCCGCGACGGACGGACCGATGCCCCAAACGCGTGAGCATATTCTGCTTGCGCGTCAGGTCGGTGTGCCAAAAATTGTTGTGTTCATGAATAAAGTTGATGCGGTGGACGATCCGGAACTTCTCGACCTCGTCGAGCTTGAGTTGCGCGACCTGTTGAAGAAGTACGAATTTCCCGGCGACGAGATTCCGATTATCCGCGGCTCTGCGCTCAAAGCAATGGAAGCGGCATTGAAGGCGGATTCGAAAGCGGACGACCCAGCATTTAAGTGCATCATGGATTTGATGGATGCGGTTGACAGCTACATCCCCGTTCCCAAGCGCGACATTGATAAGCCTTTCTTGATGCCGGTAGAAGATGTGTTTTCGATTACCGGTCGCGGCACCGTAGGTACGGGACGCTGCGAGCGCGGCAGGGCAAAGGTTGGCGACGAGGTGGAAATCATCGGGCTTGGCGCGCATACGAAGACCGTTATCACCGGTGCTGAAATGTTCCGTAAGGAATTGGACGAGGTCGTTGCCGGCGATAATGCTGGTTTGTTGCTGCGCGGTGTTGATAAGAAAGACCTCGAGCGCGGAATGGTGCTTGCAAAACCGGGTTCGATCACACCGCACAAGAAATTCCTCGCGCAGGTCTACGTTCTCAAAAAGGAAGAAGGCGGTCGCCATACGCCGTTCTTCACCGGCTACCGTCCCCAGTTCTATTTCCGTACGACAGACGTGACCGGCGTCGCGACACTTCCCAGTGGTACAGAGATGGTTATGCCGGGTGATAACATTGACGGCATGAGTATCGAATTGATCACCACGATCGCGATGGAAGAAGGATTGCGCTTTGCTATTCGCGAGGGCGGTCATACCGTTGGCGCAGGAGTAGTTACGAAGATTATCGAGTAAGATGCACACGCGGCGAGTATCGCAAGATGCTGCCGCTTTATTATGAGAAACGGAGTAAGCGACATTGGCCGGGCAAAAGATTCGCATAAAACTGAAATCGTTTGACCATAACCTGATCGACAAGTCTGCGGATAAAATCATCAAGACGGTCAAGTCAACAGGCGCTGTGGTCTCGGGCCCGATACCGTTACCCACGAAGCGTACGGTGTATACTGTGCTTCGGTCTCCTCACGTTGACAAAAAGTCGAGAGAGCAATTCGAGACGCGCGCTCATAAGCGCCTGATTGATATTCTCAACTCGACCCCAAAGACTGTTGACTCCTTGATGAAGCTCGACCTTCCCGCGGGAGTTGACGTCGAGATTAAGGTCTAATACCTTATTTGACATTGGAGTTTGCGGTTCGTCGGCTTTGCACCGATGAGGAACGCGTATGCGCTGATGTGTTTCGTGCGCTGGTGAAGATTTTTCTTTGGAATGGATTTGAACCATGACAGGACTTTTGGGAAAGAAGATTGGGATGACCAGCATTTTTGACGATGCGGGTCAAGTGATTCCCTGTACGGTCATCGAAGCAGGTCCCTGCGTCGTGACGCAGGTGAAGACAAAAGACAAAGACGGCTATGAAGCGGTGCAGCTCGGTTTCGAAGAGAAGCCGGCGCGTGTGACGAACAAGCCGATGGCGGGGCATTTCGCAAAAGCAAACTCCAAGCCGCAGCGCATTGTACGCGAGTTCCGCGGCAACGGTGCAGCGGAGGTGCAGCCAGGGCAAGAGATCAAAGTTGATACCGTGTTCGCGAAAGGTGACCTTGTTGCCGTGGTCGGGACGTCGAAGGGCAAGGGGTTTCAAGGAGTCGTCAAGCGCCACCACTTCGGGGGCGGATTTCGGACCCACGGCCAGAGCGACCGCGAGCGGGCACCGGGTTCGGTCGGGTCATCGTCGCATCCGTCGCGCGTATTCAAGGGGCAACGGATGGCAGGACGCATGGGCGGCGAGCGCGTGACAGTGCGTAACTTGAAAGTCGTCGGCATCATTCCTGATTCGAATTTGTTGTTGATCCGCGGTTCGGTGCCCGGTGCAGTCAATGGGTACCTTGAAATTCGAAAAATTGTCGGCGCATAGGATTGTTGAGTGACTCTTCGTGCGTCGCTTGCTCAGTGTACAGCGACTCGCGGAATCGTTCTATAAGAAGAGACGGAGTGTAGAGAACCAATGGAACTAGACGTATATAAGAAAGACGGTACCAAGAGCGGCGAAAGCGTGAAGCTCTCTGCCGACATCTTTGGCATAGTGCCGAACCAGCACGCAATCTACATGGCGGTGCGTTCCTATCTTGACAATCAACGCCAGGGAACGCACAAGGTGAAGACGCGCGAAGAAGTGCGCGGCGGCGGCAAGAAACCGTTCAAGCAAAAAGGAACCGGCAACGCTCGCCAGGGGACATCACGCTCGCCGTTGATGGTGGGCGGCGGTTCGATCTTCGGTCCGAAGCCGCGGGACTATTCGCACGAGCTTCCGGCGCGCCTGAAGAAACTGGCCCGCAAATCGGCGCTCTCAGCCAAAGCACAGGGCGGTCAGATCAAAGTCGTCGAGGATTTTTCGTTCGACGCGCCGAAGACAAAGGAGATGGCGGCAGTGATGAAGGCGCTGGCGCTCGACACGACGAAGACGCTTCTTTTGACCGCGAAGAGTGATCAGATCGTCTATAAGTCAGGCCGAAATCTTGCGAAGCTCAACGTGATGCCGGCGGATAAAGCCTCGACGTATGATTTGGTCAACAACCAGATGATTCTCTTGCAGAAGAGCGCGGTAGAAACTTTGCAAAACACATTCAAGCAATAACGGTATGTCTGGAATTCTCAAACGTCCGCTCGTGACGGAAAAAATAACGGAGATGCAGGAAAAAGGAGTGTACGGCTTTGAAGTCGACAAAAGCGCGAACAAAATCTCCATTGCAAGAGCAGTTGCCAAAAAGTTTAACGTTACCGTGATGAGTGTTCGCACGGCGACGCACAAAGGGAAAGCGAAATCGCAAATGACACGGCGCGGACGGTTCGCCGGTCGCACGTCGAGTTGGAAGAAGGCGTATGTCCGCCTGAAAGAAGGCGATAAGATCGAGTTGTTCCAGAACGTGTAGCCAAGAAAACCGGCTCTTGACAATTAGATTTTTTTGAAGTTGAACCAATGGCACTAAGAAAACTCAAACCAGTTACATCGGGCACTCGATGGGCGAGCGTATCGAGCTTCGAGGAAATTACGAAGACGAAGCCGGAGAAGCGCTTGATCGAGTCGTTGAAGAAAACCGGTGGGCGAAATAATACCGGACGCATCACCTCGCGTCATCGCGGGGGCGGGCACAAGCGATTGTACCGCATTATTGATTTCAAGCGGAACAAAACCGGTATGGATGCGAAGGTTGTTGCAATTGAATACGATCCGAATCGTAACTGCCGCATTGCCTTAGTTCAGTATGCCGACGGCGAGCGCCGCTATATTCTTGCAACGGAAGGGGTGAAGGTGGGCGATACGCTCCGTTCGGGCGCGGACGCTGAAATCAAAACCGGCAATGCCATGCCCCTTGCGAATATTCCGCCAGGCACGTTCGTCCATAACATCGAACTTCGCCCAGGCAAAGGGGGGCAACTTGCGCGCAGCGCGGGCGCTTCCGTGCAATTGATGGCGAAGGAAGGAAAGTACGCTCAGCTTCGTTTGCCGTCGGGCGAAATACGAAATGTGCCGGCGGAGTGCATGGCGACGATCGGCGGAGTCGGCAATGCGGATTACGAGAACATCAGTATCGGCAAGGCAGGGCGTTCGCGCTGGCTGGGCATACGTCCGCAGTCGCGCGGGGTTGTGCAAAATCCGGTTGATCATCCACATGGCGGCGGCGAAGGCAAATCGCCCCAAGGAAATCCGCATCCTGTCTCGCCGTGGGGTTGGCACACGAAGGGGTTGAAAACTCGCTGGCACAAGAAGCCGTCGAGCAAGTATATTGTGAAACGCAGAAAGTAATCGAGGCACGATGAGTCGCTCACTCAAAAAAGGTCCGTTTGTCAGCTACAAGCTTGCAGAGAAGGTTGCGGCTTTGAACAAAAGCAATCAGAAAAAAGTCATCAAGACATGGTCTCGTGCTTCAACGATCGCGCCGGATTTTGTTGGGCATACGTTTGCTGTGCATAACGGCAACAAGTTCATTCCCGTGTACATTCACGAAGGGATGGTCGGGCACAAGTTAGGCGAGTTTGCCCCTACGCGAATCTTCAAAGGGCACCCGGGCATTAAGAAAGAGGAGACGACGAAACCCGGATAGTCGCATGGTCGGTGGTGCAGTGAGGGGGTCAATTGCCCCATTGGATTACGAATCTCAGAGTTGATGAATAGATGGAAGCCAAAGCAATAAACAGATACATCGGTACGTCGCCGAGGAAGATGCGGCTCGTGATTGATTTGATCCGCGGGAAGCGGGTGGACAAGGCGCTGAACATTTTGCACTTTTCGCCCAAGCACGCTGCAAAGACCGCCGAGAAAGTTCTTCGCTCTGCTGTGAGCAACTTGCAGAACAAGGACGAAGGCGGCCGTCTTGGCCCGAGCGATATGATCGTGAAAGAAGCATACGTTGACGGCGGTATGATGATGAAGCGCATCAGCCCTGCGCCAATGGGACGAGCATACCGCATTCGCAAGCGCTCGAACCACGTGACGATCATCGTTGCGGCAGACAAGGTGGCGAAGCCTGCGGCACGCGTCGCGAAGAAAGCAGCGGCGAAGGCGACGGCAGAATCGAAAGCGGCGCCGAAAGCGAAGGCGGCAACAGCGGCGAGAAAAGAAGCGACGGACGAAACGAAGTAAGCCGGATTTTTTTGGAGGAACATTGGGACAAAAAACACATCCCGTTGGGTTGCGCTTAGGAATCATCCGCTCCTGGGATTCCAACTGGTACGAAGATAAGTCGTTCGCGAGCAAGTTGCAGGAAGACGCAACGATTCGCAACTATGTTCGCAACCGGTTGAAGAAGGCGGGTATCTCAAAGCTCCTGATCGAGCGGACGCCCAAACGCGCGGTCATCACTATTAACACATCACGACCCGGCATCGTGATTGGAAGAAGCGGCAAGGAAATCTCGCAACTCGAAGAGGAGTTGAAGAAGATTACGAGCAAGGAAGTAAAGATTCTGATCAATGAAATCAAGCGCCCCGAGTTGGACGCGTATCTGGTTGCTGAACAAATCGCCCAGCAGTTGGAGGGTCGCATTGCGTTCCGACGTGCGATGAAGAATGGTATCACCGCAGCGATGCGCATGGGTGCCGAAGGCGTGCGTGTCATGACCAGCGGACGCTTAGGCGGAGCAGAAATCGCGCGGCGTGAGCAGTATAAAGAGGGACGTATCCCGCTGCACACACTGCGTGCGGATATAGATTACGCGACGGCGACGGCGCGCACGGTCTACGGCGCGATCGGTGTGAAGGTGTGGATCTGCAGAGGCGAGGTGCTGGGCAAAGGCGAGATGCAGCAAGCCGCACCCCGTCGGATCAGCGGTAAGGAGTAAGCATTATGTTGATGCCGAAGAGAGTAAAGTATCGAAAGGCGCAGCGCGGTCGGATGAAAGGCGTTGCCTCACGGGGCGCCAAGGTTGACTTTGGCGATTTTGGCTTGAAGGCGCTCGAACCCGGATGGATCACGCAGCGCCAAATCGAAGCAGCGCGCGTGACGTTGACACGCATGATGAAACGCGAAGGTCGGGTCTGGATTCGGATTTTTCCCGACAAGCCTGTAACAAAGAAGCCAGCCGAAACGCGCATGGGGTCGGGAAAAGGTGCGCCGGAATACTGGGTTGCGGTCGTAAAGCCGGGGCGAATCATGTTTGAGGTCGGCGGTGTCTCCAAGGAAATCGCAACCGAGGCATTGACCCTCGCGTCGCACAAACTGCCGATCAAAACGAAAATCAGCGTGCGCCCGGATTTTGCCACCAGCGCCGCATTGTAAGCGAGAGAGACGAATATGAAAGCGCATGAATTGAGGGAGTTGCCGCTCGACGAACTGAAGAAACGGCTGAGCGAAGAGCGAGAGAGTTTATCCAATTTGAAATTCCAGTTGGCGACGAGCCAATTGGAAAGCCCGATCAAGGTGCGGACGACGCGCCGCGAAATCGCACGGCTCAACACGATCATCATCGAGAAAATGAAAGCGCAGGAACAGTCATGAGCGAAGTCGTGAGTCAAACCGCACCTGCACCGCGCACCACGCAGCGTAAAGTCCGTGTGGGAAAGGTCGTCAGTAACAAAATGGAGAAGAGCATCGTCGTGGCGATTATGCGGCAGGTGCCGCACCCGATTTACAAGAAGTATTTCAAGCGGACGACGAAGTTGATGGCGCATGATGAGAAGCGCGAAGCAGGCGTGGGCGATACGGTGAAGATCATGGAGACGCGTCCGCTCAGCAAGATGAAGCGATGGCGGTTGGTCGAGATTGTTGAAAAAGCGAAGTAACAACGGAGCACGTCATGATCCAAGAAGAAACGAATCTGGTCGTTGCCGATAACTCGGGTGCGAAAAAAGCGCGCTGCATTCGCGTGTTGGGTGGACACGATCGGCGCTACGCCGGACTTGGCGACGTAATTGTTGTCTCCGTGAAATCCGCAATTCCGGGTGCGCAAGTGAAGAAGGGCGAGGTGCAGAAAGCGGTTGTCGTGCGGACGAAGAAAGAGCACCGACGCAAAGATGGCTCCTACATTCGGTTCGATGAAAATGCGGCGGTGATTATCAACGACGCTGGCGAACCGAAGGGCAGCCGCATTTTCGGACCCGTTGCCCGCGAGCTTCGCGAAAAGCAGTACATGAAAATTGTCTCCCTCGCGCCGGAAGTCTTGTAAGGGTAATGCAATGAAGATTCGAAAAAACGATAATGTCATCGTCATCGCCGGCAACGCGAAAGGAAAGAGCGGTAGAGTGTTGAAGGTGTATCCGGACAAGAACCGGTTGATCGTTGAAGGCGTCAACATCATCAAACGGCACTCGCGACCGTCGCAGCGCAATCCGCAGGGCGGTATCACGCAGAAGGAAGCCTCGATTCACATGTCGAATGTCATGGTCCTTGACCCAAAGACCGGGAAGCCGACACGTGTTGGAATGCGGGCGACGACGGATGCAACAACAGGACGAAAGCGAAGAATGCGCGTCGCGAAAGCGACCGGTGAAATGTTCTAATCTCAAGCACGTTGTCTGACAAAGACCAGACACCAAGAGTCTCTGACTCGGAGCGAAGCATGGCAGAAGAAAAACAAGAAAAGAAAGAGAAGCCCGCAAAAGCCGCCAAACCGCAAGGAGGCAAAGCGCCGGCGAAGCAGCCTGCTGCCCGCCAGGAAGCCGATCGCGCCCCGCGTGCATCGGGCAAAGAAGAGCGCGTCACGCCGCGTCTGCTGACGAAGTATCGGACAGATGTGGTGCCAGCGCTGATGAAGCGGTTCAAGTACAAGTCCGTGATGCAAGTTCCGCACTTGGAAAAAATTTCGATCAATATCGGAGTCGGACAAGCCACGCAAGACCCCAAGCTCGTAGATTCCGCTGCGCGTGATCTCGAGATGATTACAGGGCAGAAGGTGGTGATCACGAAGGCGAAGAAGGCCATCTCGAATTTCAAGCTGCGTGAAGGGATGCCGATTGGCTGCCGCGTGACCCTGCGCCGTGCACGGATGTGGGAGTTTTTCGATCGCTTTGTGTCTATCGTCGTGCCGCGCATGCGCGACTTTCGCGGGTTGAACGACAAATCGTTCGACGGGCGCGGCAACTATACGCTCGGCTTGAAGGAGCACATTGTGTTCCCGGAAATTGACGTTGACAAAATTGCGAAAGTCTTCGGTATGGACATTACGTTCGTTACTACTGCGAAGACGGATCAGGAAGCATACGAACTCTTGAAGGCAATGGGCTTTCCGTTTGTGAAACGGCAGGAAGTGTTAGAAACCACGGCAAACTAAATGGCAAAGACAAGCACAAAGGCGCGCGAGCGCAAACGGCTGAAGATGGTCGCAAAGTATGCGGCGCTCAGGAAGGAATTGAAAGAGAAGGGCGATTACGTCGGTCTGCAAAAATTACCGCGTAACGCAAATCCGACACGCTTGCACAACCGTTGCAACGTTTCCGGGAGACCGCGCGGCTATCTCAGGAAGTTCGGCCTTTCGCGCATCGCGTTTCGCGATTTGGCGCTCGAAGGAAAAATTCCTGGTGTCGTGAAAGCAAGTTGGTAAGTTAGGAGTTGTGAAGCGATGACAGATCCTATAGCAGATTTTTTGACACGACTACGCAATGCCATTCGCGCGAAGCACAAACGCGTCGATGTTCCCGCGTCGAATATGAAACGCGAGCTGGCGAAGCTGTTGCTTGCGAACAAGTACATTGCGGGTTACACGGAAGTGAAAGACAGCGCGCAAGGTACATTGCGCATTCAGCTCAAGTATAGCGACGGTCAATCCGTGATTGCAGGACTCAAGCGCGTCAGCACTCCGGGGTTGCGCACGTACGCGGACGCGGGGAGCATCCCACGCGTGCTCGGCGGACTTGGTGTTGCCGTCGTTTCGACGTCGAAGGGGTTGATGACGGACAAACAAGCGCGTGCGGCGAATGTCGGCGGCGAAGTGTTGTGTGAGATTTGGTAAAGGAACACGGGAATGTCTCGAATTGGAAAAAAGCCGGTCATCATTGCCAGCGGCGTGAAGGTGAGCAAGAGCGGCCAAGAGGTTTCGGTGAAGGGACCAAAGGGCGAACTTTCTGCGCGTCTGCATGACGACGTCGGGTTTGAAATCAAGGACAACCAGATGTTCATCACGCGCAAGTCCGATGCGAAAGAGCATCGCGCGCTGCATGGATTGTGGCGGGCGCTGATGCAGAACATGGTTACAGGCGTAACGGACGGCTATCAACGAAAATTGGAATTGGTCGGCGTCGGCTATAAGGCTGAAATGAAGGGAAAGAAACTGCAGCTTGCGCTTGGCTACTCGCATCCGATTCTCTTTTCGCCGCCGGAGACGATAAAAATCGAAACGCCCGCGCCGACAAGTATTACCATTAGCGGAACGGACAAGGCTCTCGTGGGACAAGTTGCAGCCAAGATTCGTTCGTTCCGTCCGCCGGAACCGTACAAGGGCAAAGGTGTGAAGTACGAAGGCGAGTACATCCGTCGCAAGGCTGGTAAAGCGGCGGCGGCTGGAGGATCGAAGTAAGGACTCCGGATGACACCGAATGGGAAGAATGGTTCGAGCCTGCGACCAGACCGCAAGATTCTGTAACGAGAAGAAGCTATGGTGAAGAAGAACAAGGGCGAGCATCGCCAAAAAATCAAAACACACATCCGCAAAACCCTGAGCGGAACGCCGTTGCGTCCGCGTCTGACGGTGTTCAGAAGTTTGAAGCATGTGTATGCGCAGATCATTGATGACGCGTCGTCGAAGACACTTGTTGCCGTCTCCGACATCTCGAAAGAGGTCAAAGGCGACTTTGCTTCGGTGAAGGGACAAACGAACATCAGCAAGAAAGTCGGTGAGCTCGTCGCGAAGAAAGCGCTTGCGCAAAACATTACACAGGTCGTCTTCGATCGGAACGGCTACCTCTATCATGGGGTGGTGAAGGCGATGGCTGATGGCGCGCGGGCTGGCGGGTTGAAGTTCTGAGGCACGCCGTGCCTGTCGGCGCAGACCAAACATTGTCGCGTCGTCCAATGGCAGGACAGCGGCCTTTGGAGCCGTTAATCGTGGTTCGAATCCACGCGCGACAGCGAACCATCGAGTGATGGAGCACTAAGTAGTAGAGAGTTGGATTATTCAGGAGTTGGAGTGTGGACGTTGGGTGTAGCATCAAGTACGTCAAGCGTAGCATAATTGAGAGACAACGGTGGGTAAAGTTAGAGCAAGCGAATTAGAACTGAAGGATAAACTCGTTCACATCAATCGCGTCGCGAAAGTAGTGAAGGGTGGACGCCGTTTCAGTTTCAACGCGATCGTGGCGGTCGGTGACGGCAAAGGACACGTCGGTATCGGACTTGGTAAAGCGAACGAGGTGCAGGACGCGATCGCAAAGGGCGTTGACGACGCGAAGAAAAACGTGATGTTCGTTCCGATCGTGAAGGGAACGATTCCGCATGCCGTGATCGGAAAATACGGCGCAGGCAAGGTGATGTTGAAGCCGGCGTCGCCCGGGACCGGTCTCATTGCCGGTGGTGGCGTGCGCGCCGTGTTGGAGTCCGCCGGCGTGAAAGACGTGCTCACGAAATCTATGGGGTCATCGAATCCGCACAACGCAGTGAAGGCGACGATGCGCGCACTGGAGATGCTGTCCGATGCAAAAACCGTCGCCGCGCGACGAGGGATGACGATGGGCGAGTTGTTTGGAGTGCAGTAAGCGAACGCTTCGAGAGAATCTCTCGCGAGGAGACTCTTCAGGCTTCGCCCTCAGAACCGAGAAGAAGCAATGGCAAAAAAAATCAGAATCACACAACGACGAAGTATCATTGATCAGATCGAGCCGCAGAAACGCACCATCAAGGCGTTGGGCTTAGGGAAGCCCGGCTACGTTGTCGAAAAGAACGACACGCCGCAGATTCGCGGCATGATCAGGAAAGTTGCACACTTAGTCGCGGTTGAAGAAATTCAATAGCGATGGGAACGAACAGTATGGCAAGCGATATTCTCAGCAGTCTCAAACCGGCAGCAGGCTCGCGCAAGGAGCGCAAGCGCATTGGGCGCGGGCAAGGCTCAGGACGCGGCGGTACTTCCACGCGTGGACACAACGGTGCGTTGTCGCGCAGCGGCACGACATATTACGCCGGTTTCGAAGGGGGACAGATGCCGCTCGTGCGGCGTGTGCCGAAGCGCGGGTTCAACAATCCGTTTCGTGTCGAGTATCAAGTCGTGAATGTCGAGGCGCTTGAAAAAGTGGCGGCAAGAATTTCAAACGGCATCGTGACGCCGGAAGTGATGAAAAAGTTCGGCATTGTGAAGAAAGCGACCGTGCCTGTGAAAGTGTTGGGCGATGGTGAATTGAAGGCGAAGCTCGATGTGAGCGCGCATGCGTTCAGCAAGTCAGCGCAGGAAAAGATTGAGAAGGCGGGGGGCAAAATCCAAATGATGACGAAGGCGGCGAGCGACTGATGGCGAATTTAGGCGAGAGCTTTCGCAACGTTTTCAAAATCGAAGAACTGCGGACACGCCTGCTCTTTACGGCGGCGCTGCTGATCGTTGTGCGCATCGGCGCGCACATTACCCTGCCGGGCGTTGATGCTATCCTTCTCGCACGCGCAGTCGCACAGCAAGAACAAAACACGCTCTTCGGCTTGTACGACTTGTTCGTCGGCGGTGCGTTTCAGAATGCGGCGATCTTCGCGCTCGGCATCATGCCGTACATCAGCGCTTCGATTATTCTCCAATTGTTAGGCGCGGTCGTGCCGTATTTTCAGAAGCTGTCCAAGGAAGGTGAGGAGGGCCGTCGCAAGCTGACACAGTTAACGCGCTACGGCACGGTGGCTGTCGCCGCGCTGCAAGCGTGGGGTGTCAGCGTCCGCTTGCTGAACCTTCAGCACGATGGACAGCCCATCGTTCCCGAAGCGGTAGCGGGTTTCGGCTTCACCATGTCAACGGTACTTTTCTTGACAGCCGGAACGGTTTTCATGATGTGGTTGGGCGAGCAGATCACCGAGCGCGGCATCGGTAATGGCATTTCGCTCATCATTTTTATCGGGATCGTGGCACGGTTTCCGCATTCGATCGTCGAGCAATTTCAATTCAGCGGCAACATCATCATCTGGTTTATTCTCCTTTCGCTGCTGATCGCGGTGATTGCGGGTGTCGTGATGGTGACACAAGGGACGCGCAGGATTCCCGTGCAGTACGCCAAGCGCGTTGTCGGTCGCAAAGTGTACGGCGGTGTTACGCAATATATTCCGATGCGCGTGAATACGGCGGGCGTAATGCCCATTATTTTCGCCCAGTCCATCATGTTCATCCCGCAGACGATCGCAACGTTCTTTCCCAACAGCGAATGGATGCAGAGCGTTTCGAGCTGGTTCGATTACACGTCGGTGCCGTACTCGATCATGTACGCAATCCTCATCGTGTTCTTCACGTATTTCTACACGGCAATTGCGTTCAACCCGAAAGATGTTTCGGAGAACATGCAAAAGCAAGGCGGATTCATTCCGGGCATTCGTCCCGGCAAGCACACGGTGGAGTTCATTGATAATATTTTGACGAAGATTACGCTGCCGGGTTCAATTTTTCTCGCGATCATTGCCATCCTGCCGACCTTCATGTCGCAGTTCAACGTGACACCGGGGTTCGCGCAGTTTTTCGGCGGAACGAGTTTGCTCATCATGGTCGGCGTCGCACTCGATACGCTGCAGCAACTCGAGTCGCACTTGTTGATGCGCCACTACGACGGTTTCATGAAGTCGGGCAAACTGAAGGGGCGTTTGCGGTAAACGCGCACAGCGCATGGGACGAATCCACCTAAAGACGCCGCGCGAGATCGAGTTAATTCGCGAGAGTTGTAAGATCGTTGTGGAGTTGTTGGCGATGCTCGGCACGCGCATCAAGCCCGGTGTGCATACGAAAGAGTTAGACGAGATGGCAGAGCGCTACATCCGGTCACGGGGTGGAACGCCGGCGTTCAAAGGGTACAAGCATGGTGGTGATCGTCCGTTTCCTGCAAGCCTCTGCGTCTCACTCAACGACGAGGTTGTACACGGGATTCCAAACGGACGAAAAGTGGAAGAGGGCGACATCGTCTCGATTGATGTCGGCGTGCGAAAGGATGGTTATTACGGCGATGGCGCCAGAACCTATGCCGTTGGGCGCATCCACGAAGAGAAGCAGCGACTCATGCGCATAACCGAAGAAGCGCTCTACAAAGGAATCGAAAAAGCAGTTGCAGGAAATCATGTGCACGATATTTCCTTCGCCGTTCAAAAATATGTCGAGGCGCATGGGTACTCGGTCGTGAGGGAGTTGGTCGGACACGGTGTTGGAAAAGAATTGCACGAGGAGCCCGCTGTTCCCAATTACGGCGACCCTGGAACGGGTGTACGGCTTAAAGATGGTATGGTCCTCGCCATTGAGCCGATGGTGAACGCGGGCACGCACAAAGTGAATCACGACTCCGACGGCTGGACTGTCCGCACAGCGGACGGCAAGCCTTCGGCGCATTACGAACACACGGTGGTGATACGGAAAGGAGAGCCCGAAATCTTGACAAGATAATCCGCTCAGGCGGAGAGTCGGTTTCAGTGTATGGCAAAACAAGGTCCCATCAAAGTTGACGGAACAATCACCGAGACATTGCCCAACGCGATGTTTAAGGTGAAACTGGAAAACGGACACGAAATGCTCGCTCATGTGTCGGGCAAAATGCGAATGAACTTTATCAAGATTCTGGTGGGCGATAAGGTTACGGTGGAGCTTTCGCCGTATGATTTATCCAAGGGCAGGATTACGTATAGGTACAAGTGACACTCTAAACCTTCTAGCCGCAGTTGAGGGCATAGGTGTTTGGAGAATTCAGGATTGAGGGAAGAGCGATGAAAGTTCGATCATCAGTAAAAAAGATTTGTAACAATTGTAAGATTATCCGCCGTAGCGGTGTCGTTCGGGTGATTTGCAAAAACCCAAAGCACAAGCAGCGGCAGGGATAGTCCTTGTATTGAGCGGAGCGAAGGCCGAAGGGAAGTGGATTCCGCGCAGTGTGAAGGCAGGTTCTCCACCTGTGCATTCAGTACATTTTCTGGCAGCAAGGTTCTTCAGTCGCTTCGTTCTCTCAGAATCGAGTAAAGGAGAAATGAGTTGGCACGCATAGCAGGAGTAGATTTACCAAAACGCAAGCGCTCGGTTATCGGATTGCAATACATTTACGGTATCGGCAACACGACGGCAAAGAACATTTTGACGAAGGCTGGCATCAGCTACGACAAGAAAGTCGGCGATTTGAATGACGATGAAGTTGCAAAGATTCGCAGCATCATCACGGCTGACCATAAGGTTGAAGGCGCGCTCCGCGGCGAAGTGCAGTCGAACATCAAGAGGCTGATGGATATCGGCAGCTATCGCGGCTTGCGGCATCGCAAGGGCTTGCCTGCGCGGGGCCAGCGCACGCGAACGAATTCGCGCACGCGCAAAGGAAAGCGCAAGACGGTTGCAGGCAAGAAGAAGACGACGGCGAAGACGTAAAGTCGTAATTCGATATTTATCAGTAGAGCTTTTCTGAAGGAGTAAACGGTTTGGCGAAAACAACGCAAGCGACAGCGGCAACGCCCGCGAAGAAAAAGAAAATCCAGGTTGATGTAAGCGGAAAAGTCTTCGTGAAGGCGACGTTCAACAACGTCATCGTGACGATCACGGACATCTACGGCAATACGATCAGCTGGTCGTCGGCAGGAAAGAACGGCTTCAAGGGTTCGCGCAAGAACACACCGTTTGCCGCGCAGGTGTCGGCTGAAGTTGCGGCAAAAGCGGCGCACGCGATGGGTTTGCGCAAGGTGGAAGTGCTCGTGAAAGGACCGGGGTCGGGACGCGAGGCGGCAATTCGTGCGTTGCAAAACGCGGGATTGGAAATCAGCACCATTCGCGACATCACGCCGATTCCGCATAATGGTTGTCGGCCGCCAAAGCGGCGCAGGGTGTAATTCAGTTTTCAGGAAAAGGGTTCATGGCAAGATACATTGATGCAAGCTGTAGATTGTGCCGCCGCGAGAAGCAGAAGTTGTTCTTGAAAGGCACGAAGTGTTTCACAGAAAAGTGTCCGGTGGAGCGTCGCGGGTACGCGCCGGGTCAGCACGGGCAATCGCGTCGTGCCAAAGTCTCGGAGTACGGTGTGCAGTTGCGGGAGAAGCAAAAGATTCGCCGCATGTATGGCTTGCAGGAGACGCAGTTCCGCAACTATTTCGCCAAAGCCCTCAAGCAAACCGGCCGGACGGGGGAATTGCTGGTGAAGCTGCTCGAGCGTCGGCTGGATAACACACTGTACCGGCTTGGTCTCGCGCCCTCACGCAAGACGGCGCGGCAGTTGATTTCGCACGGCCATATTCTTGTCAACAATAAACCGGTGAGCATTCCTTCGTATTTGCTCCGCGCCGGCGATACGATTGGCGTGCGTGAGCGCAGCAAAAAACTTGAAGTGATTCATAGTTCGATGAAGCGCATGAAAGATACGGCAATGCTCCCGTGGCTGAGCCTCGACAAAGCAAACATGTCGGGAACATTTCTCGCCATACCGGAGCGCGCAGACATTCCGCTCAACGCGGATGAACAATTGATTGTCGAGTTGTATTCGAAGTAATTACTAAAGGGATTGAAATGACAGCAGGAACAATTCAGATGCCGGAGCGCGTGCAGTTGGAGGAATCCAGCCGCACGGCGACGTTCGGACGATTTACGGTTCAGCCTCTGGAAAAAGGCTTCGGCGCGACTATCGGTAACTCGATGCGGCGCGTTCTCCTCTCCTCGCTGCCAGGCTATGCTATTACGGCGATTCGCGTCGAAGGCGTGCAGCATGAGTTCTCCTCGATTCCGGGCGTTGTCGAAGATGTGCCCGATATCGTGTTGTCGCTGAAGCAAGTGCGCCTCCGGCTGATCAACAAAAAGAGCAACCGCGTGCTCATTCCCCTGAAAGGACCGCACGAGTTCATTGCCAAGGATATTCAAGATGCGTCGGCAGATGTCGAGGTGCTCAACCCAGGTTTGCATATCGCAACGCTCAACGCCGACGCGGACTTCGAGCTTGACCTCCGCATCGGTCGCGGCATCGGTTACGTCGTTGCCGAAGAGAACAAATCGCCCGATCATCAGGTCGGGATGATTGCCATTGATTCGATCTTCTCGCCCATTCGGAACGTCCGCTACATTGTCGAGCCGACGCGTGTTGGCCAGCAAACCGATTACGAGAAGTTGACCATCGAAGTGGAGACTGACGGTTCGATTTCGCCCGAAGACGCGATGGCGTACTCGGGGAAAATCTTGCGCGACCACATTCAGTTGTTCATCAACTTCGATACCGAGCCGGAACAAATGGCCGCGGAGACGGAGCAGGATTCGGAGTTCGCACGCATTCGGAAAGTGCTGCTGACCCCTGTGGACGAGCTTGAATTGTCGGTACGTTCACATAACTGCTTGCGCGCGGCGAACATCAGAACGATCGCCGATCTCGTGCGTCGCGACGAAGCCGAACTGCTCAAGTTCCGCAACTTCGGACGGAAATCGCTTGCGGAGCTGTCCGAGATTGTTGCGCAGGAGCGCTTGACCTTTGGGATGGATGTAGTGAAGTACATCGGCGAGGGTCCGACCAGTTGATTGCGAGTTCATCAACCCCGTTGGAGAGAATCAGCGCGAGAGCCTGCGGGACGTTGTTCAAGTGAAATAGAAGGAATTGCACCATGCGACATGGAAAATCAGGACGAAAACTCAAGCGTACAGCAAGCCATCGCCGTGCCACGCTTGCGTCACTCTCGTCGTCGCTGCTGCGCCACAAGCGCATCATGACGACGGTTGCGAAGGCGAAAGAAACCCGCTCGCTCGTTGAGAAGATGATTACCCGCGCGAAAAACGCGGCAAGCCGTACGGACGCGCCTGCCGTCGTGATGCACGCGCGACGCGAAGTCGGTAAGATGATCAAGGATCGCGCCGTCATCAAAGAATTGTTCACGACGATTGCAGAGAAAGTCGGGTCGCGACCCGGCGGCTATACGCGCATCGTGAAGTTGGGACAACGCAAGGGGGACGCCGCGGAGATGGCGGTCATCGAGTTGGTGGATTTCAATGCGGGACAGGAATTGACCGGAAAGCTCGAGAAGGCAGAAAAGAAAGCGCCGCAGCCCCGCTCCAAGAAAGCGAAGCCTGAAGGCGCGAAAGCAAAAACCGAAGAAGAAGCGGCATCGGCGGCCGGTGCCTAACAACCGAATGAATCGAGTCCGACCTCTGGCGGACTCTTTCGCCTACCCTTCGATTGTATGAAAATCACGTCAGCAGATTTTGCCATCGGCGTAGCGAACCTGCGCCAGCTTCCGAAAGAAGCGTACAAGGAGATCGCCTTCCTCGGACGCTCGAACGTCGGCAAGTCATCGCTCATCAACAAGCTCGTCAACCGCAAGACGCTCGCCCGCAAAAGCTCCGAGCCGGGAAAGACCCGCGAGCTGAATTATTATCTCGTCAACAAAAAAATCTTCTTCGTGGATTTGCCGGGCTACGGCTACGCGAAAGTTCCCGAACAAATTCGCTCGAGCTGGGGCACGATGGTCGAGACGTATTTGAAGAGCCGCGAGAATCTCTGCCTCGTCGTGCAGCTCATTGACTCTCGCCACGAGCCGACGGAGCTGGACATGATGATGGTCGGCTGGCTCGACTACTACGAGATTCCCTTCACCGTCGTGATGACGAAATCCGACAAACTCCCGCGCAGCAAAATGCCGACGTATGTCCGGAACGTGGAGATCGCGTTCAAGCGCTTTCCGCTTTGCAAAGGCATCATTCCGTTTTCGGCGTTCACGGGCGAAGGACGAACAGAATTGCTCGATGTGATTGCGCGGCACATCGCCGAAGCGGATTGATTTTTCTGACTCTGGCAGTGAAAAGAAATGGGCGGACTTTTGGTCCGCCCGTTGTGTTTTTGAACTGCGGCGGTTACTTGTTCAGTATCAGTTTACTACTCTTCGAGAGCTTCAATGTTCCATTAACGTCTGATGCGGTGAATCGCGCAAAGTACACGCCGCTCGCGATTTCGTTGGCGTTCCACGTTGCCGAATGATAGCCAGCTGCGTAGTTATCACTGACAAGATCGGCAACTTTCCGACCGAGCATGTCGTACACGGCTAACGTTACGTGAGCATCTTCCGGCAAATCGAATTTGATTTCAGTTGACGGGTTGAACGGGTTGGGATATGCGGCATGCAGCTCGTGACGCGAAGGAACCCGCGCAACCAGTTTCCCACCGCCTTCTTCTGAGCGTTTGAACCAGAGATTAGAATACTGTATTTGCACAACGGCGGAAAAGTCCGAAAGGTTGTTCGCTGCATCTTTCGCGAGCACTTTGTATTCCGCCGTGCATTGATTTCCCAACCCGGCAGTGCCGATGCTGCCGTCCGTATATTCCCATGTCGAACCGTTGACGCTGGCGAGATAGTACCATACGCCGTTGCCGCAATCAGTGGCGCTGACAATTCTTCGCCACACGTCGTAGCCGTTGATGTCGCGCTCCCCATTGGGCGCCCAAGTCACTTTGGGATAGCGGTAGCCATACGGATCAGGAGGCGTTGCGGCAACTGCTACTCCTTTCGGGGGCGCAGGAGCGGGATTGCCGGTGTGCTTGTTTGTGCGAATCATCATGGTTGTTGGCTGGCCAATCGGCGTTGAACTGTGCGTGTACACAAAACTCAACCCGCCGGTATTCTGAATATCTGCTAACGTCATTTTGCCCACACCGGAATATGGCAGGCCAGATTGAAACGATTGTTGAGGAGTAGAGCTAAAGGCGCCTTGAGTGTTTGCAAATATTTTCACTGGAGCTTCGTATCCACTCACGACGACATCTACCCAGCCATCAATGCGATTGGGATCTGTGGGTGTGCCCATGTCTCCAACGAGCACAATGGGGCTGGATAGAGAAACAGAAACCGTCCAGAGCGGCGAAGTCCAGTTGATTGTTCCGTTGGTGTTCGGAAATATCTTGACTGTGCTTGAGCCTCCGATGATGACGTCATTGAAGTTGTTGTTGTCGAAATCGCCGACCGCGATGGATGAAATGGTGAAGCCAACAGTGTGGCTCTGCGGCGAACCCAAAGTGTTGTCGTTGTTGTTCATTCGAACGGAAACAGTTGAGCCGGAATATGACACCAAGTCAAATCTGGTATTGAAATCCCTCTTGTAGATATCCTCATCCATCTGCGCGACGAGGATTTTGGTCGCGGTGATGGGAAATGTGTACGGAGTCAGATCGAGATTCCCATTTGTCAGATTCCTGTAAGCCCTGATCTGGCTTCCATCGCTTACGACGAGGTCTTCGTAATTGTCGCCAGCAACAAACGGTCCCCATGATCCGCTTCCAGACTGTGAAATGACTTGATTCGCGTTCGTCGCCATTCCGCTGCCAGTGTTGTGGTAGATGCGGATTTCATTCGTGCGCAAGATCGCCAAATCCCTTCGAGTGTTGGATGGGCGAAGTTTGCCGAAGAGCATATCCAAGACGGTCTCATTCGACGAGCAAAACGAAGTTGCGCTGAAGAATGAGCCATTGTCATTTGGATAATCGCCCGTTCCGTTGTTATATCTCTGATTCGCGTTATGCACGACGGTAGCCGATTCGTACGATCTTCCCCACACGAGGTCAAGATCGAACGTCGCGTCGCCGTTCACCGGCTCGAAGTCAAACGGCAGCGTTGGGAATATACATGGATTTTGCACAGTGCCTGT
>CAYUFU010000035.1:3792-35292 GCA_964444145.1 uncultured Chitinophagales bacterium | reverse complement strand
CACTTCTTTGCGGCTTCGCGTCTTTGCGTGAGATTTCTATGTCGGATTTCAGGGTATCTTGTAGAGTGGGCTTGTTCGTCTTCTGCCGATTCGGACAAACCAAATCTATGAACTCTACACACTCCATAAACTCAAGACACAAAAACGCTGAGCAATCAGCACTAACCAACAATCCCCACAAACAACATAAGGTGCAATCATGAAAAACATCGTGATTGGTTCCGTCGTTGCAGCCGTCGTCGTCTTTGTGTATCAGGCGATGTCATGGATGGTCCTTGGCGTGCATTCGAACACGCTGAAGTATTCTGCGCAACAGGATGCAGTACTTGCCGCACTCTCGCAGAATTTGTCCGAAGATGGTGTGTACGCTATTCCCAATGTTCCTCCCGGTACGTCGGCAGAGAAGGAGGAGGAGTTTTCAAAATCCTTAGTTGGTAAACCTGCAGCGGTCGTTCATTTCCAGAGCAGGTACAGCATGAATATGGGAACACAAATGCTGTTCGGGTTCATCATTGATCTTATAGCGGCATTTTCCGTTGCGTATGTGATGTGGACGGTTCGGGAAAAACTTCCAGGCTTCGGTTCGAAGCTTGCGCTTGCCATTGCATTTGCAGGGTTCACCATTTTGCAAAGTTCGCTGATGATGGCAAACTGGTGGAACACACCGGGGCATTATCTCAGCGGCGAGATTATTGATCACGTTGTCGGATGGGGACTGGGAGGGGCGTGGCTTGCATGGTGGATGGGAAGAAGTACGACAAGTTCGTAGAGTTCGTGCGTTGGGAGTGCAGAGGGTTGCCTTCGCTCTCAGTTCTTCGTCATAGAAGCCGATTTCGAAAGCACGGAATTGACACGAATATAAGATGATAAAACCTCAAAGCGTTTTGTGAGAATCAGTGCAGTCCGAAGTTCCATTTTTATACAAGGGTTTTTCAACTGCAACTCTAAGCACTCCATCATCTCTAACAACCATAACGAACAAACAAGGAAACACTTATGTCGGTCGAACGCACACTGGCAATTCTCAAACCGGATTGTGTCAGAAAAAATCTTCAAGGTGAAGTCATCGCACGCATTCAGAAAGCCGGCTTCAAGATTCTCGGCATGAAGCAGATCCGCCTGACAAAAGAAACGGCAGGCGCATTCTATGCTGTGCATAAGGGTCGTCCGTTCTACGACGGGCTCGTGGAATTCATGACGAGCGGGCCCGTTGTGCCGATTGCCTTGGAGAAGGAAAACGCTGTTGCTGATTACCGCGCGCTGATCGGCGCAACGGATCCGAAAGATGCTGCAGAGGGGACAATCCGAAACCTCTATGCCGACAATAAAGGCGAGAACATCGTTCACGGCTCAGACTCGCCGGAGAATGGGAGAATCGAAGTAGCGTTCTTTTTTGGTGAGAGCGAGTTGGTATGATCTGACCAGTGCAGCATTTCATTAGAGCATCAGTTATAGGTCGTCCTGACCTGAACCTTGAAACCTGAACCAGCGGGAGGGAATGCGATGCGCTTCCTTCCCGCCTCTATGTTTGTGAGAACGAGATGCCGTTACGCGTGTGGAAAAAACTTTCCGAAGAAACTCTCTTTAGAAACAATTGGTGGACCTACAAGCGCGACCTGTACGAACTCCCCACTGGAAAAATCGGTGAGTACAATTACGTTCATATAGGTGGTTCTGCAATGATTGTCCCGATCATGAGCGATGGGAAAGTGCTTCTCGTCAATCAGTATCGTTACCTCAATGCTCGCGAGAGTCTCGAATTCCCTTGCGGGTCTGTCAAAGAAGGAACGACACACGAACAGACGGCATGGCTCGAGCTGACCGAGGAAACCGGTTACGCGTCGAACCGGTGGTTGCTTGCAGGCGAGTTCAACCCGTACAACGGGGTGACCAATGAGATTTGCAAGGTGTTCATCGCGCGTGAATTACACTATGTGGGTGGAACGCCCGACGACACGGAGGAGTTCGAATTGGTTGCGCTCTCAGCCGATGAGCTTGATGCAAAAATCCGTAGTGGAGAAATTTGGGACGGGATGACACTTGCCGCTTGGATCATCGTCAAATCGAAGATAACTGTATAAACGGATCATCATCCCGAGCGAGGGACCAAGCAATTTGTGGGGGTTCAATAAGATGGTTGCGTAACATCAGGTACTCAGAGGTAGTTTACTCAAAGTAAACAATATGATACGGAAACCAATTCTTGGCCTGCGTGTGATTGCCATGCTAGTAGTTGTCGCGTGTGGCAATCCTCCGATGGTGCGGGCACAAGTGCGTCTTGGCAACGACGTGTTGGTTACGAAGGAATTGCACAGGCTAACACACAAGCGTGTTGGCGTCATAACGAATCACGCGTCTCGGCTCGCCACAGGTGAGTTCCTTGTTGATGTCTTGTTGGCAAAAGGCGTGTCGGTGACCGCGTTGTTCGGGCCCGAGCACGGTATTCGCAGTGATGCTGCCGCAGGAGAGACCGTGTCGGACGCGAAAGACGAGAAGACGGGCATTCCCATTTTCTCGTTGTATGGAAAGACAAAAAAGCCGACACCCTCGATGCTGGCAAACATTGATGTGCTCGTGTACGATATTCAAGATGTCGGGGTTCGTTTCTATACATACATCAGCACAATGGGCTTGTGTATGGAAGCTGCGGCGGAGAAAGGAATTCCTTTCATCGTGCTCGACCGCCCGAATCCGTTAGGCGGAGTCAAGATTGATGGACCGATCATCGAGGAATCGTTGAAATCGTTCGTCGGTATGTATCCGATTCCTGTTGTGTACGGCTTGACGTGCGGCGAGCTTGCGACGATGATCAATGAAGAAGGCTGGTTGGCGAATGGGGTGAAGTGCAGCCTTACCGTTATCACTATGGAAGGATGGAAACGGGCGATGCGGTGGGAGCAGACCGGCTTGCCATGGATTCCACCGTCGCCCAACATCAAGACTCCTGCAACGACGCGCGTGTATCCGGCAACGTGTTATTTTGAAGCGACCAATTTCTCCGAGGGGAGAGGAACTGATAGGCCATTCCACCTCATCGGCGTGCCACCGGAGCGGGAAACGGCATGGGGCTTTTCTCAGGTTCTCCGGTCTCTCGACTCTGCGCGCATCCCAGGTCTGAAAGTGGAGAGCGCAACCTTCATCCCACAGTCCTCAAAGCATCAACAACAGACGTGCATTGGTTTTGCATTCGATGTAGCGGATTGGGATACATTCCAACCGGTTTCGACCGGCCTCTTCATCCTGAAAAAGCTTGAGCAAAACGGCTTGCTTGAAATACGTGAAGCGTCGTTGCAACGTCTGGTGGGCAGGAAGAATGTTCTTTCCCTTCTTCGCCTTGCTCAGACTCCGCAGGCTCTGGCGAAGAACTGGGAAAATGACGTGCTAAAATTCCGTGCGCATGCAGTGAAGTTCTTCTTGTATCAATAAATAACAAGCTCGTTCGCTGGTGATTCCTCTCCATGCTTTCTCTTACCCCTTGCCGTTTGGCTCGACTGCGCCGGCGCGCGGAAAATCGGGGGCATGAGCGGCGCCACGACAGGCTACAAATACTTTGCACAAACGTAACGTTTCGTTTACAGGGGCTTCGTAGATTTCATTTCATGTTGGGAAGGTGTATCTTGATTGTAGCTTTTCGAATCATCGAATGATGTCCAAGACTATCCTCGTTGTTGACGATGAGAAAGACATCGTCGATATGCTCAAATATAACTTGGAGAAAGAGGGGTATCGTGTCCTGATCGCGCGCGATGGAAAGAAGGCTCTCGACCAAGTAAACCACCTTCCCGATGTGATTCTGTTGGACGTCATGATGCCGGAAATGGACGGCTGGGAAGTCTGCAAGCACATCAAGCGCGACCCGCGCACCGCCAGCATCCCGATTATTTTTCTTACCGCAAAAGGGACTGAGTTCGACGAGGTCCTCGGCCTTGAGCTGGGTGCGGACGACTATATCGTTAAACCGATTGGTGTCCGGAGTCTGTTGGCACGTGTGAAGGCGGTGTTGCGGCGTCGTAATGCCACAATGGGGGTGACAGGACCATCGGCCGCGGAAGTTTTGCGCATTGACAAACTCGAGATCAATGTCCCGAATTATACGGTGAAAGCAGATACTCGAGATCTCTCGCTCACGAGAAGAGAGTTCGAAACGTTGGTGTACCTTGCCCGCAACCGCGGCCGCGTTATCACGCGTGAAACACTGTTGAATGTCGTGTGGGGTGAAGATGTACGCGTCGTGGACCGAACGGTGGACGTCCATGTCAGCAAGATTCGTGAGAAGCTTGGTCCGCTGAGTGACTACATTGAAACCGTGAAAGGTGTCGGTTATAGGATGAAGGCGTAAAGATGGCGCTCAAGCCCATTCTTGTCACCACTGCAATACTCCTTGTTGCCTTTGCCCTCCTTCTTTCCCTCGATTCTCCATCTCCTGTTCAAATTGTTCTCATCGGTTTCGCAACGCTTGTGTCTCTTGCTCTTGCTGACTATGTGCGGCAAAGCCAAACCACGAAAGAGCTCCGAGCCATTGCCGACGCTGTGGCAAAGATCCGGGCGGGTGAGCTCAGTGTCACTCTCCCCGCTTCGCCCGGCAATGTCGGCGTGCTTGCAACCGAAATCAATGCGCTCACGACCAAGCTGCGACAAGATCTCAGCGAGATGAAGAAACTTCAGCGCGTCCGCAGTGAATTCCTCGGCAATGTGTCTCACGAATTGCGGACACCCATCTTTTCCTTACAGGGATTTCTGGAAACACTCTTGGATGGTGCAGTTGATGATCCTCATGTCAACCGCGACTTTCTGACCAAAGCCTACACCCATTCACAACGGTTGAACACATTGCTTGGGGAGCTCATCACCATTTCACAAATCGAATCGGGCGAAATGAAGATGAGCTTTCGGTATTTCAATCTCGCGACATTTCTCTCCACACTCATCGATGAATTTCGTCCGACGGCTGAACAGTACCACGCTCGTCTCCAGTTGGCTGCCGGGTTGCCCAGGGATGTCGAAGTCCAGGGTGATAAAGAACGTCTGCGTGTTGTCTTCGAGAACTTGATCGAGAATGCCATCAAGTACAACAAACCGAATGGAGAAGTAATTCTCTCCTACGAGCCGCACGACGCACATGTCACAATACGCGTGAGCGACACGGGCGTCGGCATTGCGAAGGAGCATCAAGCTCGCATCTTCGAGCGATTCTACCGCGTCGATACTAATCGCTCGCGTGAGGTCGGTGGAACGGGCCTCGGCCTTGCTATCGTCAAGCACATTGTGGAAGCACATGGCAGCGCGATTACGGTAACCAGTGAATTCGGTCAAGGCAGCACCTTTACCTTCGATTTGAAGCGGTAAATCCTCCTCATTCCTCTCATCTCCCTTTTACAGATTCTTCATAGAGCCATAATGTGGAAGTAAACACCACGTAACATGGCATCAGTATATTTTTATGCAAACGCAATACTCTTTCATTTAACCTCACAACTCTCTAAAGGGTCAGCATACGATGAAAACATTCCTCTTTCTGTTGTATTGCATTGTCTTGGCGGTGTCGCAATCATCGGCACAGAGTGGTTCGCTGCAAGGCAAAGTCACCGATGAAGCAAATGGCGAAGACATTGTCGGCGCGAATGTCCTCGTGATGGGGACAAATATGGGGGGAGTATCGGATCTCGATGGAAAGTTTCTTATTCGAAATATTCCCGCAGGTACCTACACGGTGAAGATTTCGTACGTTGGGTACGGGACGAAGAGCATTACGGGCATTGTGATTAAGGATCGAGAGGTGGTGAACATCAATGTTGCGCTGGCGATCGAGACCGTCGAAGCCCAGGAAGTTGTTGTGACTGCCGAGCGCGTTCTGGCGACCGAAGCCGCGATCCTCTCCGAACGCAAGAAAGCCGCGACGATCGGCGATGGGATTAGTGCCGAACAAATCAAACGGGCACCCGATGCCACATCGGGTGACGCACTCAAGCGCGTCACCGGGCTTGCAATCGTTGACAACAAGTTCGTTTTCATTCGCGGCGTGACCGATCGCTACAACGGCACGATGTTGAATGGTGTCTCGGTTTCGACGACGGACACGGATGTGGACAAGAAGAGCTTTTCCTTCGATATCGTTCCCGCCAACCTGCTCGAGAACACCGTCGTGACAAAGACTGCGACTCCTGACCTACCGGGTGATTTTACGGGCGGGCTTGTTCAACTCAACACCTTGGATTTTCCCAACAGGCGCATCGTCAAATTGAGCCTGTCGACATCGTACAACACGATTAGCAATCTCACGACGGTTCAAAAATCGCAATCGGGTGGGAGTGATTGGACCGGCTTTGATGATGGCACACGAGCGTATCCAAACACCTCGCTCAATGGCTATGAACTTGGCAAATCCTTGCCAAACAATTGGGCGCAGAGAAGCAGTCGTGCCCCGCTCAACGGCTCCTTCAATCTCTCGATTGGTGATGCTTTGCCGATTGGAGAAGATCAACTTGGCTATGTCGCAGCGCTCTCCTATCGTAACGGTTATCAGCGAACGCAGGCAGAAACGGATTACTTCAGAACGGGTAGTCGAATTCTCGAAGCCTCCGGCACGCGCGATCAGTTCACCGTGCTTTGGGGTGGCTTGCTCGATGTGAATTTCAAATTCTCAGGGATGCACAAGATCAGTTTCAAAAACAATTATAACCAAACGGCGGAAGACAAGGCATCGTTCATCAGCGGTGTGGATGAGAATGACCAGACATTTCGAACCCAAGTGACAGAGTGGGATCAACGCTCGCTGTATGTGACGGGCTTGTCGGGCGACCATAAGCTCCCCGAACTGTTCGGGCTTGAGCTGCAGTGGAAAGCCGGTTACGCACAGTCGATCGCAAAGGAGCCTGATCGGAAGACCGCCGTGTACAGTAAAAACGTTGCCAGTGTGAACGACCCATACGTCAAGGCACACACGGACCGTTCGTGGTCGGACTTGCGTGAGTTTACCCGCTCTGCGAGCATTGATTTTACGCTTCCCCTTGATAATGCAAAGGTCAAGTTCGGCGCGCTTGCCGAAGGCAAAAAGCGAAATTACGACATACAGTTTTTCGTTCCCGAGCTTGAACGGGGAAGTCGCGCATTTGAACTGACGCTGCTGCCGATTGATAGCATCTTCATGCCGGAAAATTTCGGTCCGGGAAAATTTGTTATGTCGCGGCTCGATAACCCTCAAGACAAGTATTCGGCTTCGCAGAATCTCTACGCCGGCTATTTCATGGTTGATTTGCCGTTCCATGTTCTCGACCAGAGCTTTCGTTTCGTGGGTGGTGCACGCTTAGAGAACTCCAAAATCCTGGTCAACACGCTCGATCCTTACGTAACAAACAAGCCCTACGTAGCGCGACTCGAGAAAGTTGACGTTCTGCCATCGCTCAACCTAACGTACCTCGTCACGGAGAATATGAACCTCCGTTTGGCGTACAGCCAATCCGTCAACCGACCGGAGTTTCGCGAGTTGGCGAACCACTACTTCTACGACTACAGCATATACGAAGGCGTGTACGGCAATCCGCAGCTTCGCCGAGCATTCTCGAAGAATTATGACATTCGCTTTGAAGTGTTCCCGGCAATCGGTGAGTTGGTTGCGGTCAGTTACTTCAACAAGAGCATTTCGGGAGCGATTGAGCAGCAACTGATTATTTCTTCCAACCCGGAGAGAACCTGGTTCAACTCACCCCGCGGCACCAACTACGGCTACGAACTCGAAGTCCGGAAGAGCCTTGATTTCCTCGGCGGCTATTTTGCGAACTTTTCCATCACGGGTAACTACACTCGGGTCTTTTCTTCTATCGAGTATCCCATATTCTTCGGCGCAACGGAATTCGCTAAACGTGAAATGCAGGGTCAGTCACCCTATATGTTGAACCTCTCGCTGCTTTTCAATGAGCCGTCGTTGGGCACGTCCGTGAATATTCTCTACAATGCCTTCGGTGAACGACTCGATGCCGTTGGCGACGACCGTGCCTTCGATGTGCTGGAGGAGGCGCGCGGTGTTCTGGACGCGTCGATTAGCCAGCCTATCATGAGTGGCTTGGAGTTGAAATTCACTGCGAAAGATATTGGTGCAAGCCTGAAGAAGTTTAGAACGCGCGAGGGGAATCCCTATCGTACGCTCTATCAAGGGACAACATATGCTTTGCAGGCATCTCTCTCATTCTGACGGTTCTGTCCTGACCAAAGCTTTTTGACCAATCAACATATCCCCCAATAATATTCAAGGAGGTTCATAGTGAAAAACATTTCGAACAGTGTTCTTTGCCTGGTTCTGGTGCTGTTCGTCAACGTGGCACTTGCTCAACGCCCCATGAAAATCCTCGGGCCTGGGCTCAATGCCGGTCGTACGATCTTCAACCAAAGCTACAACCGCACCCTGTCGCGCGATACGATTTATGTTCTCACCGGCCTGTATGCCGTGGATTCGACCTATAGCATTACGATTCCTGCCGGTACGGTGATTATGGGTGATACAGCCGCAACCCTGATCATCAAACGCGGTGCACAAATTTTTGCCAACGGTACGGCAACGCAGCCGATTGTCTTCACCAGCAATAAACCTGCTGGTCAACGCAACGGTGGAGACTGGGGCGGCATTGTGATCCTTGGTTCGGCACCGGTGAATCAAGCAAACCCATCCATCGAGGGGGGAATTTTGCCGGGCAACTTCGGTGGTCCCGGGATCGGTTTAGGAAATCCGGACGACAATAGCGGGATCATTCGATACGTGCGCATCGAATTTCCTGGTTATCGCTTCCAACTGAATAATGAGGTCAATGGTCTCACGCTGGGAGGTGTGGGACGCGGCACTACCTTGGAATATGTGCAGGTCAGTTACTCATACGATGACGGCTTCGAGTGGTTCGGCGGTACGGTGGACGCGAAGTATCTTGTTGCCTTCGGCGGTATTGACGATGAATTCGATACCGATTTCGGCTATAAAGGTCGTGTGCAATTCGCCTTCGGGCTGAAAGATCCGAATGTGTTCGAATTTGCCGGAGGGCAGACCAACGGCTTTGAGAGTGATAATGAATCCTCTGCGTCGTATCGAGAGCCGCGCACGTTGCCGCGCTTTTCGAACATCACGCTCGTAGGTCCCCGTCGGACGGATGCGATTACGCTGCCCGCCGGTCACCGCTTCGAATACGTCTCTGTGACTCGCCGTGGAAGTCAACTCTCTATCTACAATTCAATCCTCATGGGGTATCCCGGAGGGTATTCGCTCCGCGACCTGCAATCCAAAACATCTGCACAGGGCGATACACTTCAAGTGCGCAACGTGAGTCTCCAAGCCTCAGGTGAAGGGGGGCTACTCCAAATACACAGCAGTGGTACAGACCCGGCAGGATTTGTGACATCAACGTGGTTCAATACACCTGCTTTCAACAACACAGGCGGTACAGCAACGCGGCAACCGAGCGCGATCGGGCTGGTGGACATGTCGAACTTCAACAATCCCGATCCTCGACCGGCTGTCGGCTCCGAGCCTGCCACTGCCGGAGTCGAATTCACCAATCTCAATTTACTTGCCGGTGGATGGTTTACACCAACGACCTATCGTGGTGCATTCGATCCAACACGCGCCCGCACTCAGCAGTGGGATGCAGGTTGGACAAACTACAATCCGCAAAACACCAACTACACAACGGAGGTTCGGCAAGAGAGCAATGTAGCGCCGAACGCATTCACGTTGGAGCAAAATTATCCGAATCCGTTCAACCCGTCAACAACCATTCGGTTCACTCTGCCGGCTGCGGCGCGTGTAGAGATCGCCGTTTACAACGTGTTGGGTGAAGAAGTGGCAACCGTTGTTGATGAGGAAATGGCGGCAGGGACGTTCACCACGACGTTTGACGCGGGGAATCTGTCGTCTGGAATTTATGTGTACACATTGAAAACAAACACCGGCTTTTCGCAGGCGCGAAAAATGTTGCTGGTGCGGTAACGTATTCCATCACAACTCCTTATCCGAAGACTCACTTCGGAAGTGCGATGGAAAAGGAAGCCTCACCGGCACCTGACCCTGCCGCGTGAGGCTTCACCCATTTGGCTCCCCACATAACAGCATGGTTACAAAAGATGGAGGCTCTCAATCAACACCTCGTAGAAATCGGGAACCTGGCTGGCCTTGCCCTCCGCGATTCGCATCGCCGTCTTCTTGGTGAAGGCGAGACAGATATCGCCGAGGCGCCCGCTTGGGATCGCTTGATTGATGTATTCTCTGAACGCGTCGATGCCACGGCGTTAGACTACTGTATGGCTCCACTCGGAAGTCATGAACTCCGCGTTATTCTGAAATCCGTAAAAGTCGCGGCAAATCTCAGACGTGTAGGGCATCAAGCGTATTGGATAACCGTATTTGTTCGTTCTCGAGAGCCCGAAATTTCACCTCATGCGCTCCGCGACCTCGACTCAGTTCAGAAGCGTATCTCGAAGGTTATGGAGTCGATCAACGAGATGTTGCGTTCGTTGGGAACGGAAAAGGTTTTTCTGTCCTCATACTCTAGGGATGTCGAGTGTGACCAGATCTTACATTCGCTCTTGCGGGTGATGAGCGATGCCAAGAATACTGAACATGTCCCCTCTGATCTCTTCCTCATCTGCCGTGCCCTTGATAGGATCGTGGGCCACCTTCAGGCAGCAATCCATGAATTGACCCTGGACCATGATGCCGTACCGGGGAAGGTTTCCCAGTTGACATAGCCATAGTAGGGTTTTGCGAAAGCGCGGGCACGCTTTTTGTTCTCCTGCTCTCCGAGTGTACCTTGCCGTCCTCCCGTTGTGTCCCACTTTGGAACGCCACATCAGAATGCGCTCCCTTTCTTTTTTCTTGACCTAATTTTGTTTTCCTTTACATCGGGATTACAAATGGGAACTACGTGAACGGAACGATGCGCCTGGTTGCCCTCGGGCTTCTGAGTGTGGGAATACACTGCACAGGGTCGCGTACAGTCAGTTCTGTAGCCATTGTCGAAGATCTGGAGGCGTTCGAGTCGTTGATTCCGGTGATGCCGGACAGCATCGTGCGCTTGTACGAGCGCTTCGAACCCTCTTCGTTTCACAAAGTACACGCAAAGGACATCTCGCTTGCCGCCATATTCATTGATTCGATGAACGCGCGAATCAAGCCCTCGTATAGAATTGATACGTTGGTGATTGATCACGCCATCCAAAGCTTCGGCAACGCATGCAGAATCGGCAGGACGTTACAGGTCTCCAGCAGCTACTTTTTCTTATTCAATGACCCGTCGGTCATTCGTTCCGTTCTGTCGCACGAGTTCGGACATGTGTATTTCGAGCTTCTTTCTCCCGCACTGCGCGATACAATGACGGTTCTCTGGAATGAGTTCGAGCGCCACGCTCTCTTCTACCTCTTTCGCGATGGTGAGTATTCCGGCAACGCGAAATTCGGCGGGCATCCGTACGAAAGCCCGGAAGAACTCTTTGCCTCGGCATTCAATCTTTTTTTGAATCGCCAAGAGGAAGTGAATGCGCGGCTGCGTTATGTCCAGCGGGAGTTATATCCGCTCGTTGGACGGTTAAGAAAGGTCGTACGCACAACCGGTGTTCTATGAAGAACGGCTTGCCTGAAGCGCGAAGCGGGTCCAAAAGTGCGCGAAGGTGAGAATGCTTACGATGACGTTCGGTGCGCTGGCAATCGCGTAGCGCAACGCATGCTCGATTTGGTCATCCTCACTATCGGAAATCCACCCCCATAGTCTTAGAGAACAGTCCGACAACGGAGCAGTGATTTTTTTGACATGACTTGTTCGCTTGTCGCTGTCCACAGTGTTCTCCGTGTTTCGAATTGTCGAAGCTCGTGTCATGAACAAAAGGGTTTCATCTGACGAAAAGTTTTTGGACATTGTACCACACTTATCGAATCACCGCAGTTCATGCTGGCAATCTTTACCCTATCTTAACATTCACTTAACGCATGAGTTACCGCTGCTTAGTACTTTAGTGGCAGTTGCAAGGGTCAGAATCTGCAATCGTACAACTCACATCCATACGGGACAACTCACATCTATAAGGAGAGATGAGGAGTGAAAGTTTCCTTCGCGCTCGTTGCCGCAGTGTGCTTCACCGCCCCTCAGGTTTTGGGACAGGAGATTCCAGATACAAATGAAGTTTCGGTGAAAGATGAACTTGAACAGTTGAAGGCGGTTGTTGCAGGTATGCAAGAGTCTGCGACCGAGCAGTATGGCTACGTGGACTTCCTTCGCAAGATCAAGATCTCGGGGTACGTTCAGGCGCAATTTCGCTTAACAGACTTGCCGGGGGCGCCGGCAAACTTCTCCGGTGGTGCTTTCCCGACGTATAGCAACAAGGTTTTCCAAGTGCGGCGGGGACGCATCAAGGTGAACTACGATAATGTGTTGACACAGGCTGTGCTTCAGATGGACTTTGTGCCGAGTGGTTTCACCTTGAAAGATGCGTTTCTGTCTATCACTGAGCCGTGGCTGCAATCGGTGGGGTTGCAGATTGGTGTGTTCGATCGCCCGTTCGGCTATGAGATTTCGTTTTCCTCGGGTTGGCGCGAAACCCCCGAGCGTTCGCGCATTTTTCAAACGCTGTTTCCGGGCGAGCGCGACTTGGGTGCTAAATTGTTCTTTGCTCCCCAGCTTGGAAATCTTACTTGGCTCCGGGCAGATGTCGGAATCTTCAATGGTTCCGGTGCCAATACGAGCGAGTTCGACAACTTCAAGGATTTCATCGGCCGTGTCGCTGTCCAAATGCCTTTCGACGATATCGGCGCCGAACTCGATCTCGGTATTTCAGGCTATCTCGGTCATGTTCGCAACAATACGAAATTCCTCTGGCAGTCGGGAGTGGGACAGTCGGGCGAACGAGGTTTTTTTGTGGATTCGACGATTACGAATCTGGGCAGCGGCGTTCGTAGAAAATACTTCGGCCTCGATGCGCAATTTTATTATGATGTGACAAACATCGGTGGGCTGACCTTACGGGGCGAATTCATTAGCGGACACCAACCGGGTATTGCCGGCTCAACTACTTCGACCATCAGCCCAAGCACTCAGCCGACTGGAGCGCTGTATCGGCGTAACTTCAACGGCTGGTATCTGTCTCTTGTCCAGAATATCGGTAATGAACATCAGGTGCTGTTGAAGTATGATGTGTATGATCCCAATACGGATGTCGGTGCGGGCGATTTCTCTTCCACAAACAACCTCACTGCGGCGGACATCAAGTTTGGCACGTTGGGGCTTGGATATGTTTATCATTGGGATGGAAATGTTAAGTTTGTACTCTACTATGAATTCGTAAACAACGAGAAGCTCCTCGCCACAAAGGTGGCAGGGAATCCGGCGCTTGCCGTTTTCAGCGACAACGTGCGAGATAACGTCTTCACGTTTCGCGTTCAATACCGATTTCCAAACTAACTTCATCCGAAAGGGTCAGACGTATGAAGCGATTCCTATGCGGGGCATTGGTTGTTGCCCTGTGTTCCACCGTCTCCAGCCAGGAGAAACTCACGGTCAAAGGATCCGACACGATGGTCATCCTTGCGCAGCGCTGGGCTGAACGGTACATGTCCTCGAAGAACAACGTTACTATACAGGTTACCGGAGGTGGATCGGGCACCGGAATCTCGGCGCTCATCAACGGCACAACCGATATTTGCAATTCATCCAGAGAGATGAAACCCACTGAGCGGGATAAGCTGAAGCAGCGCTTTGGCACGCGCGGCATCGAAATCAAGTGTGCGAAAGACGGTCTCTCGGTGTACGTGCACGAATCTAACCCCGTGAAAGAACTAACGCTTTCACAGGTGAAGGATATTTACACAGGCATCATCAAGAACTGGCAAGCGGTAGGCGGAGCAAATGAACGGATCGTCTTATATAGTCGCGAGAACAACTCCGGCACCTACGTGTACTTCAAAGACAATGTGCTTGACGGTGAGGATTTTGCAGCGAGCACGATGAATTTGCCCGGTACTGCCTCCGTTGTGAATGCAGTAGCGAAAGATAAGAACGGCATCGGCTACGGCGGCGCGGCATACGGAAAAGGAATTCGTGAACTCAAAATCAAACGAGATAGCAGCTCGCCGGCGGTTGCCCCTACAAAGGAAACGGTGGCTTCAAGTGAGTATCCCATCACGCGGTATTTGTACATGTACGTAAAGAATCGCCCGACCGGCGTAATGAAAGAATATGTAGATTGGATTCTCAGCGATGAGGGCCAGAAGGTCGTGAACGAGGTCGGGTACTTCCCGATTCGATGAAATCGTGTCGCGCTGTCGGTCCCTTGTGCCACGCTAATGAAACCACAGAACCATAATTCGTCGGAGCAAAGATGATCTATCACTGGAACATACTTATCCTCAGCTTGTCGCTTATTCTCGTGCCTTTTGCTGCGAAAGAACAGTTAACAGTCAAAGGCTCGGATACCATGGTGATCCTCGGTCAGCGTTGGGCTGAGAGGTATATGAAGAAAAATCCTGATGTCACGATACAAGTCACCGGCGGTGGGTCCGGTACGGGGATTTCTGCACTCATCAACGGTACAACAGACATTTGCAACTCGTCGCGGCCCATAAAGGAGAACGAGCGAACCAAGCTGAAACAGAAAACGGGCGGACGAGGTATCGAAATCAAGTGCGCGTTGGATGGCCTTGCCGTCTATGTGAACGAAGCCAATCCTGTGAAGGAACTTTCGCTCGAGCAGGTTCGAAACATTTATACGGGCAAGATAACGAAGTGGAGCGAAGTTGGTGGAGCGGATGCCAAGATCATTCTTTACAGCCGCGAAAACAACTCCGGCACGTACGTCTATTTCAAGGATGAAGTTCTGCTCGGTGCGGATTTCGCGGCGAGCGCCCAAAATATGCCGGGGACAGCTGCGGTCGTCAACGCCATCGCAAAAGACAAGAACGGCATCGGATACGGAGGGTCGGCATACGGCACCGGCATCCGCGAACTCAAAGTGAAGAAAGACCTTCACTCTATTGCCTATGCCCCCACCCAAGAAAACATCCGTTCAGGGAAATATCCGATCAGTCGCTTTTTGTACATGTACGTGAACAAGAAACCTACGGGGGTATTGAAGAAGTATATTGATTGGATCTTGAGCGAAGAGGGACAACAAATCGTGAGTGAAGTAGGCTATTTTCCGATAAAGTAAGTCCACGATGCACGGCAGCGATAACACCAAGCGCTTCAGTAAAGCCGATCTTGCTAGGCGATTTCGGCTTGACGAGTTTCTCGCGGAAAAGTTCATAACAGCCGTTGCCTCGATCTCGCTTGCAACAATCATCTTGATTTTCGTTTTCGTTTTTCGCGAAGCGATTCCGCTATTTACAAAAACTGTAGACGCCTCTGTTTCCGTGCAACAGGGAGAAAAGCAAGAAGACGAGACGTACGGTGAGGAGTTCTTAGGCGAGGGAGCGAAGCAATTGGATGCCGCGCAGGCAAACAAGCCCTCAGTCGAAGATCCATCGCATGCCGAGAGCGCGACACTCAAGAACCTCATCTCGGACACGTGGCAGCCGGTTTCAGCAGTACCGAAGTACGGACTCTTACCCTTGGTCGTCGGGTCATTGAAGGTTACAGTTCTTGCGTTGCTCTTTGGCGCGCCTCTTGGAATCCTCGCTGCACTGTTCACATCGTCGTTTGCACCGATCTGGTCACGTGAGTACATCAAACCGATCATCGAGTTGCTTGCAGGTTTCCCGTCCGTCGTCATTGGGTTCTTTGCCCTCGTGACGCTTGCGACTGCGTTGCAAAGTGCCTTCGGCTATCAATTTCGTTTGAATGCGCTCGTGGGCGCTCTGGCGATGGCTCTTGCCGTCATTCCGATCATCTATACCGTCGCAGAAGACGCGCTCACTGCCGTGCCTCGATTCATGACAGAAGCAAGTCTCGCGCTCGGAGCCACACGCTGGCAAACGGCTCTGTTTGTTACGTTGCCCGCTGCAACGCCGGGTGTGTTTGCGGCAGTGTTGCTCGGCTTCGGACGTGCATTCGGTGAGACAATGATAGTGCTGATGGCAACGGGCAACGCCGCGCTGATGTCGTTGAATCCGTTAGAGCCCATTCGGACGATGTCCGCAACGATCGGCGCCGAGATGGCAGAAGTAGTTTTTGGAGATACGCACTATCATGTGCTGTTTTTCATCGGTGCCGTGCTCTTTGTTTTTACGTTCGCGCTGAATGCGTTCGCAGAGTTCTACATTCGCCAACGGTTGTTGAAACGCTTTCGCGGAGCCGCCTCATGAAAACTATGCCGCTTCGTCGTCGTGTGATGGGTACCTTTGCGATCGGCAGTAGTGCACTTGCCACGCTCACTATTCTCGCACTAATGGTCTCGCTCATGGTTAATATCATGACCGGCGCATGGGAGACGCTCTCGTGGGAATTTCTCTCGAGTGAGCCTCGTGAAGGAATGACAGCCGGCGGTATTTTTCCTGCCATCGTAGGAACGGTGATGCTCGTGCTACTGATGTCGCTTGCTGGAGTTCCCGCCGGTGCCATCACGGCGTTGTACTTGAGCGAGTATGCGAGCTCGCGTTCAAAGATTGCGCAAGCGATCCGATTTGCCGTGAATACACTGGCTGGTGTTCCTTCGATTGTCTTTGGATTGTTTGGCCTCGGGTTCTTCGTGCAGTTTATTGGGTCAGGCATGGACAATGCTCTTGCCGGGAAAGAGTTGCGGTGGGCACAGCCGAACATTCTCTGGGCAAGCCTTACGATGGCTTTGTTAACGCTCCCTGTGGTCATCGTCTCGGTGGAGGAGGCGATCAAGAACGTACCGCAGGACCTGCGTGCCGCAAGCCTGGCGCTCGGTGCAACCAAATGGCAAACAATCTGGAACGTCGTTCTGCCGAATTCCATGAACGGCATCTTCACCGGCACGATCCTGGCAGTTAGTCGCGGCGCTGGAGAAGTTGCGCCGATCCTGTTCACCGGTGCAGCGTATTTTCTTCCGCAACTGCCGAATTCGCTTTCAGACCAATTCATGCATCTTGGCTATCACGTCTATATCATGTCGACGCAATCAACGAACGTTGATGCCACAATCGGCATTCAGTACGCAACGACATTGGTGTTGTTGCTTTTGACATTCATGTTGAACCTCACGGCGATAGCGCTCCGCTCACGCATGCGTGCACGACAAATCCAATGAGTACCACGGCAATGCAAGATCAGAAAATCCTGACGGAGAATCTCAGTCTCTTCTATGGTGCCAAGCAGGCACTGAAAAGTGTCAGTCTGAGTATTCCACAAAACAAAGTTACTGCCTTGATTGGGCCCTCGGGATGCGGCAAGTCCACATACCTGCGCAGCCTCAATCGGATGAACGATCTCATTGACGGCGTGCGGATCGAAGGGAGAGTCATCATTGACGATGTCGATATCTATCACAAGGATGTGGATGTGGTAGAGTTACGCAAGCGTGTAGGGATGATCTTTCAAAAATCCAATCCGTTCCCGAAATCCATCTACGACAACGTTGCCTATGGTCCCCGCATCAACAATGTCAAACATAAAGCCACGCTCGATGAGATCGTCGAGAATTCCCTTCGTCGGAGTGCGCTCTGGGATGAAGTAAAGGATGATTTGAAGAAAAGCGGGCTTGCTCTTTCCGGAGGCCAACAACAGCGACTCTGCATTGCGCGGGCACTTGCCGTTGATCCTGAAGTTCTGCTCATGGACGAGCCAGCCAGCGCACTCGACCCCATTGCGACGGCGAAAATCGAGGAGCTTATCTACCAGTTGAAAGAACGCTATACGATCGTTATCGTCACGCACAATATGCAGCAAGCTGCACGTGTGAGCGACTACACGGCATTTTTCTATATGGGTGAGCTTATTGAGTACGACGAAACAAAGAAGATCTTCACCACGCCGAGCAAAAAGCAAACGGAAGAGTACATCACGGGACGCTTCGGTTAGGAGGACGCATGCAACGACATTTTGAGTACGAACTTGATGGCCTCAAGTCGAACATCATCAAGATCGCAAGCCTGGCGGAACAAGCAATCGGCGACGCGATTCGATCCATGATGGAACAGGATAAGTCTCTGGCGATGCAAGTCATCTCGCAAGACAAGCAAATTGACATGTATGAAGTTGTTATTGATAACCACGTTGTGGATATCCTTGCCTTGCAGCAACCCGTCGCCGTTGACCTGCGTTCGATTCTTGCCGCGTCGAAGATCAACACCGATCTGGAGCGGATCGGTGATCATGCCGTGAACATTGCGCAATCTGCGTTGAAACTGATTGGACTGTCGAAGTCGCATCTCCCCAGCGATGTGACCGTCATGGCAGCGACAACGCAACAAATGCTGCGCGACGCGATCGACGGATTTATCCATCGAGACGCGAAGAAAGCGCACATCGTGCTCAGCAATGACGATGTCATTGACAATCTCAACAAGAAAGTCGTGGCTGATTTGGTTGACTTGATGCGCAACGATCCCTCGACGATTGAAGAAGCTCTCGACCTCATTCGTGTCAGCCGCAATCTTGAACGAGTCGCCGATCTCACGACGAACATTGCCGAGCAGGTCATCTTCATGGCGGAAGCTCGTGTCGTAAAGCATCAGGCAGACAAAGAGCAGGAAGCGGGCACGTAGGTGAGGTGCCCGAGAGACTTGCACTACGAGTTGAATGCAAGCACGACATCGCGATCAAAGATCCAGCTAAACTTCTCCTTGCCCGAATACGAAACCCGCTCCGCCAGCTTTGCGTAGCGCGCGGACAAATTGCAGAGATAATCCTGTGCCTTTGCAGCGGCGTCGCTCAACCCTACGATGGTCTCAAGTTTCCAGTGTTGGACGAGGTCTTCGATGATCTCAGAGTAATCCTTCACCGTGTACACTCCAGTTTTTTGCGCGACGATGGAATACTTCTCAAACAGGTTTTCGGTGCTGCCATCGCTCATCAAGATCGCCGGCATCGTCACTTTTTTCTTCATCATTTTCGCAAACGAGATCACCGCCTGCGCAGGGTCGAGCTCGAACACTTTACTCATGAACAGTTTGTATGCCTTTTCGTGGCGCGCTTCGTCGCCGGCGATCAACCCGCAGATCTTGTGGAGATTATCTTCGCCCGCTTTCTTGGCAAGCACACCGACATTGCGATGCGAAATCTTCGTTGCCCGCTCCTGAAATGATGTGTATATGAATCCGAGATATGGATCATTCTCCGTCTGCGGGTCGAAGCCATTGTTGATGAGATGATGCACGGTGCGTTCGACGGCGTTCATATCCACTCTGCCGGTGATATACAAATATTTGTTCAGCAAGTCGCCGTGACGGTTTTCTTCGGCGGTCCAGCCGCGGCTCCACTTCGCCCACGGGTTTGCGCTCGCGCCTGTTGGATCGGTCAAGCCCTGCAAGCGGTTGAGCCACGTTTGATAGGTCGGCAGCGCCTCTTCCGTCACCATATCGCCGACGAGCACGACCAGTACGTCATCGGGTAAGGCAGCGGCGCGAGCGCGGAACGCGATAAGGTCTTCGTCCCAGCTTTCTTTCGTCATATCGGGGACAAAATCGCTCGGCTGCCAACTCTCTTCGACAGGCACGAGCAGTTTGCTCAGACTCTCCTCCACGAAACGTTCCATACTTCGGATAACTTCAAACCGCGAGTTGGAAAGGGGGACTTCGTTCGATGGCGACACGGGAAACTCCTAAAAGAGATAAACGTCATTTCGGTTCAACAACAATATCCGCCAATCGCACCTCAATAACAAGAAAAGAATTGTCGGGTTCGGGATCGCACGAGGGTATGGGACGAGTGGCTCTGGAGAATCGCTCTACACAATCGAACGCGTTTCGTTGCGTGTGTGAACGAGCAGGCTAGGGGTAGAGCTTGCTTGGCTTGATCGCCACACGTCTGCTGCTGTGGGATTCTGTTTGCGTGCAGGATGCTGTGCACAGTCTTATGCGATCTCCTTCTTCGCACGCGGCTGTAACAACTTCGCGACTAATCCCGTCCAGCCCGTTTGATGCGATGCGCCGAGACCTGTGCCGTTGTCGCCGTGAAAATATTCATGGAAGAGAAGATAGTCTCTGAAATGCGGGTCGGTTTGCATTTTGTGATTGTTACCGAACGCGGGACGCATGCCGTTTGCGTTGCGAAGGAAGAGTTTCGTCAGGCGTTTGCTTAATTCTTCGGCAACAATATCAATCGTGACGAAGCGCTTCGAGCCGGTCGGATACTCGATTTTGAACTCATCGCCGTAATAGTGATGGAATTTCTGAAGCGACTCGATAATCAAAAAGTTGACGGGAAACCAAATCGGTCCGCGCCAATTCGAATTGCCGCCGAATAATCCCGTCTCCGATTCGGCCGGTTGGTAGTTGACGGTGAACGTTTGCCCGTCTGCGAAGAACACATAGGGGTGTTCGTCGTGATATTTCGAAAGTGCGCGCACGCCGTAGTCCGAAAGAAATTCCGTTTCATCCAACATCCGTCGCAGCAGGCACTTCATCCGATGCCCACGCAGCAGCGAGAGCAAGCGCCGCTGCCCCATTCCTTCTTCCTGCCACCGCGACACAAGCCCCGCAAGGTCGGGACGATAATTGAGGAACCATTCGAGGCGGCGTTTGAAATCGGGAAGCTTGTCGAGCAAGTCAGGCTCGAGTGTTTCGACTGCGAACAAGGGAATGAGTCCGACCATTGAGCGCACTTTGAGCGGAACGCGATCGCCGTGCGGCAAGTGGAGCACGTCGTAAAAGAATTCGTCCTCTTCATTCCACAGGTTGATATGCTTCTTGCCGATGTTCGCCGCTGCTCCCGCGATGTAGAGGAAGTGTTCGAGAAACTTTGTTGCCATGTCTTGATAGACGGGTTTCGTGAGTGCGAGCTCGAGTGCAATGCGCATCATGTTCAGCGAGTACATTGCCATCCAGCTTGTGCCGTCCGCCTGTTCGATGCGTCCGCCGGTCGGCAGTTCTGCGCTGCGGTCGAACACGCCGATGTTGTCGAGTCCGAGAAAACCACCGTCGAAGATGTTGTTCCCTTCGGTATCCTTGCGGTTCACCCACCAGGTAAAATTCAACAGCAGCTTGTGATACACTCGTGCGAGGAAGTCCACGTCGCCCTTGCCGCCGTTGTGTTTCTGATCCATCTTGTAGACGCGCCAGGTCGCCCACGCGTGGACAGGCGGATTCACGTCGCTGAACTTCCACTCGTATGCAGGAAACTGTCCGTTCGGATGCATGTACCATTCGCGCGTGAGCAGGACGAGCTGTTCTTTGGCAAAATCAGCGTCCACCATGGCGAGCGGTATGCAATGAAATGCCAAGTCCCATGCCGCGTACCAAGGATACTCCCACGTGTCGGGCATTGAAATGATTTCTGCGTTATTCAAGTGCATCCACTCATGGTTACGTCCGTACTTGCGTTCCTCGGGTGGTGGCGGCTGGCCTGGGTCGCCGCTGAGCCATTGCGTCACGTCGTAGTAGAAGAATTGTTTCGACCACAACATACCTGCAAGCGCCTGGCGTTGAACAGTGCGCGCATCGTCGTCGTGGATATCGTGCTGCAGCGCGGCGTAGAATTCGTCTGCTTCGCGTTTGCGTTTTGCAAACGTCTCGTCGCAATACGCAAAGGGGTCGTTGAGCAGCTCGTCGCTCAATAAGAGACAAAATGTTCTCGAGCCGCCCGCGGGAATTATGGAGCGAATATGTGCAGCAGCTTTCGTTCCGCGCCGGTCGGGATTGACCGCGTGGCGGGCTCCCTGCACGATGTAATCGTTTATGCCATCCTTGAAGTATGTTCCTGCTGAGTGCACTCCATACAGCCGCTTCACATTGGTTTCATTCTCGCAGAACAAAAGCTCCGCGTTTTCGGCGCAGTAAAACCACCGCCGCCTCCCAAGCCCGTGATGCTCGATTTGAATGGTGCGTTCGTTGATTGCATACATCGAGGGTTTGTGTTCGTCGGGATGCCACGACCAGGTGTTGCGAAACCAAATCGTCGGCAGAACATGAAGCGGTGCGTCAACGTTGCCGCGATTATAAACGGTAATCCGCGCGTAGATATCCTCAACAGAGAATTTTGCGTACTCGACGAACACATCGAAGTATCTGTCGTCGTCGAACATACCTGTGTCCATGAGTTCGAATTCCGGGTCACGCCTTCCGCGCCGCCGATTCTCTTCGTACAGTCGGCGGTACGGGAATTCTTGCTGTGGATATTTGTACAGCATCTTCATGTACGAGTGTGTCGGCGTGCTATCGAGGTAGTAGTAGAGCTCTTTGACGTCCTCGCCGTGATTACCTTCAGGTCCTGCGAGACCGAAGAGTCGCTCTTTCAGGATCGGGTCGCGTTCATTCCAGAGTGCGAGCGCGAGGCAGAGTAGTTGTTGGTCGTCGGATATGCCTGCGATTCCTTCTTCGCCCCAGCGATATGCTTTGCTGCGCGCGATGTGGTGGGTTGTGTGGTTCCACGCGTCGCCGTTCGGCGAATAATCCTCTCGCACCGTACCCCATTGCCGTTCGGCAAGGTACGGTCCCCATTTCTTCCAGTCAGATTTTTTCTGACGCGTTTCTTCGAGGCGATGTTTTTCTGAGGACATGATTGCGAGATGAACATCTTGGAAAAGATGGTTATGAATTTAGGCAAATGCGTTGCGTTTGGCAAGTTGAGGATTATTCCCTGAAACCCGATTTAGCATAACGCAAAGTCGCGAAGCCGCAAAGTCGTTTTGAGAGATTTCTGCAAAGGAGAATTCACCAAATTGGTAAAATGTTTTGAGAACTTCTGCAACAAGATGGTCGTTTTCTCTTTCATTCTTCGCGCCTTCGCGTCTTTGCCTGGCTGCCGCAGGCACGGCGCGAGATTTCTATGTCGGAATTCAGGAGTCACGATAGTGCCATCTGCTTCATTCAGGGAACATTCGACGAGGCGGCTCGTTCGTGCGCGGTGCTGACGCCCCCAGATGGCTACAGCGGGCAAGTGGCGGGGGAGCGGATGAACTTTCCACGAAGTAGTCTGCTTCCCGCGGCGCAGTAGGGTGGTTGGACGTTGTCGTGCGTCTGCAGCCCCCAAAAATCACGCGTAAAGGTATGGAGAATGACGGAGCTTTCAGGCAGAAGGTTGGTTTTCCGGTTGACTCTATGCACGAGGATTCCTATAATATGTAGGAATCCTAAGTATAAGCCGATGGTAGGCATCGGCTGCTAAGGCTTTCATCCATCCACAATCTAAAGGAGGTATTATGAAACGTTCAACTATTGCGCCTCTCGTCGGTGCAGTTGTCGTTGCCGCGTTGCTTGTTGTCTCGGGCGAGATGGCGGGCGACCATCACGCGCTGAAGTATCCCGAAGGCTATCGCAGTTGGACGCATGTCAAGTCCATGCTCATTCATAGCAAAGACCATCCGCTCTACGACCCGTTCGGCGGACTGCATCATGTCTACGTAAATGACAAGGGGCTGAAGACGCTGAAGAACGGGGGCAAATATCCCGACGGTACGGTCTTCGTGTTCGATCTGTTCGACGTGAAGGAAGACGACGGCGCGTACACGACCGCCGAGAGAAAATTTATCGGCTTGATGGTGAAGGATAGCCGCAAGTACAAGGAGACCGGCGGTTGGGGTTGGGATGTGTTCAAAGGTGATGCGAAAACGGGGGGGAACGTTGCCGATGCGGCGAAGGATTGCTTCGGTTGTCACGCATCGCAAGAGGCAACGGATTATGTGTTCTCACAGATGACGAAGTGAATCACCTTCTGAGCGAAGCGAAGATGTCTCAAGTGTTCTGTAGTTTGCGAGAGTCCGATGTGTCGGAATCTTTGCTTCGCTCTTTTTTTGTTCGTACTATGAGCAGGCATTCACAAGCGTTGTGGTACCCGTGGCATCTATCTTCAATCCTTCCGATCAAGAAAATCTCGACCGCAAGATTGCCGTCGGGTTCGAGCGCATTGCGCAGGCGCTGAAAACACTTGTGTGGGAAGAGAGCAAGACGAGCGGCTTGAGTCCGATTCAGATTCAATTCCTCACGGCATTGTTGCATGATGTGGAGCATGAGGTCACGATTGGGTTTCTCGCTTCGCAGTTTTCTCTCACGCCCGCGACTGTCAGCGATGCTATCACTGCCCTCGAGCAAAAAGAGATGGTCGTCCGTGAACGCAGAATAGAAGACAAGCGAACGGTCTTCCTCTCGCTCACACCGAAGGGGAAATCGGCGGCGCGAAGAATTTCTGCCTGGGCGAATCTCCTTGAAGACAAAGTCTCCGAGTTGAGTGACGAACAGAAAGTCGTTCTGTTTCACTCTCTCATGAGTCTTATCAAGAGCTTTCAGGACGAAGGCGTCGTGAGCGTTACACGGATGTGTGTGACATGTAAATTCTTCCGACCGAACGCACACAAGAATACTCTGCAACCGCATCATTGCGCGTACATTGACCGTGCGTTTGGCGATGCAGAACTTCGCATTGACTGCCCGGAGTTTGATGCCGTGGAGGTTTCGTAGGCTCACGCGTTGCATTGCTACTGTTTGCCACTCGCCTGTCTCTGTTGACAACCGTTCTCTTACATCGAGGAGTCGCCATGATTCGTCTCTCATTCTTTATCCTTCTCACAACTGCGTCGGCATTTGCTCAACTTCGTTTTGCGATTTCGTTTCCGACAGAGCGAAGTGCACAGCCGCTCGACGGACGAATGCTCTTGCTGATCTCGTCCGATAGCACGAAAGAACCGCGCATGCAGATCGGCGAAAGCGCGGAGACGCAACTTGTCTTCGGCGTTGACGTTGACGGTTTGAAGCCGAAGGCGACAGCGATTATTGACGACAAATCCTTCGGCTATCCGTTGCGAAGTCTTTCAAAAATTCCTGCGGGCTGGTACTGGGTGCAGGGGCTTCTGCACAAGTACGAAACCTTCAGGCGCGCCGACGGGCACACAGTGAAATTGCCGATGGACAGAGGAGAGGGTCAACATTGGAATCTCGCGCCAGGAAATCTCCTGAGTGCACCCAAGAAACTGTGGATTGATCCGACGAAGCGTGGGACAGTCTCGATTCTGCTCGATAAAGAAATCCCTCCGATTGAGCCGCCGAAGGATACGAAGTACATCAAGCACATCAAGATTCAAAGCGAGCGGCTGACGAAATTCTGGGGACGGCCGATGTTCCTCGGTGCATGCGTCTTGTTGCCCGAAGGTTTCGAGTCTCATCCCCATGCGCGCTATCCGCTGATGGTTTCGCACGGACACTTTCCGCATACGTTCGGTGGATTCAGTGAGACGATGCCCGATACGGCGAACATGAAAGGGGAGTACAGCAAACGGTTCAGGCTTGCCGACTACAATAAGATCGAAGCGGCATACGCGCACGAGTTGTTCAAGGAATGGACCTCTTCGCAGTTTCCCCGTGTGGTCGTCATCGAGATTCAACATGCGAATCCTTACTACGACGATTCCTATGCGGTGAACTCTGCGAATCTCGGTCCGTACGGCGACGCGATTATGTACGAACTGATTCCGTTCGTCGAGAAAAAATTCCGCTGCATCGGCGAAGGGTGGTCGCGGTTCATGTACGGCGGCTCGACGGGTGGATGGGAAGCACTCGCTGTGCAAGTCTTCTATCCCGATGAGTTCAACGGCTGCTACGTCGCGTGTCCCGATCCCGTGGACTTTCGCGCATACACTGTCGTGAATATTTATGAGCACGAGAACGCGTATATCGCCGACAGTAAATGGAAGAAGACGCCGCGACCCGCGACGAGAAACTATCTCGGCGAGACCCTTGCAACGCTCGAAGAAGTGAACCACTATGAGCTTGCCCTTGGAACGAACAGCCGCTCGGGCGAACAATGGGACATTTGGCAGGCTGTTTTTTCGCCGGTTGGACCAGACGGATATCCGAAACCGATTTGGGATAAGCTGACAGGGAACATTGACCGCAGCGTTGCGAACTATTGGCGTGAGCATTATGACTTGAGTTACATTCTCCGCCGCGATTGGGACAAGGGGCTTGGGAAAAAATTAGAAGGGAAGATTCACATTTACTGCGGCGAAGCGGACAACTATTTTCTCAACAATGCCGTCTACCTTATTGAAGACTTCTTGAAAACGACGAAGAACCCGTTTTACGGTGGTGAAGTGGATTACGAGCCGCGCGCCGAGCACTGTTGGAACGGCGACCATACGCGACCGAATGCCATTTCGCGTTTGCGGTATCACCAGATGTTTGTTCCGCGTGCAGTCGAGCGCATGCTGAAAACCGCACCGAAGGGAGCCGACCTAACGAGCTGGAGGTATTGAAGGAGCATTGTTCGAGGCGCACTCGCGCTTCATCCATTTGCTTCCACCTTCTTCCACACGATGCTCATTTTGCACTTGTCTCACTCTCTACTGTTTTTTAGATTCAATGAGAGTTGCAGACAATTTTCTCTTAAGGGGGACATGAAACGAATAAGCGTACTTCTCTTCGCCGTTTGCTCCGTTCTCGCTCAACCCAGACAATCAGGCAATCCCAATCCTCCCATCTATATTGCCTTCCTCTGGCACATGCACCAACCGATCTATTGGCCCTACGAAACCGTTATACAGACGGACCAAAATGGCCGGTACGGTTACTCGGTGGTTGACATCCACAACCAACGGTATGGCCCGTACACAAGTTGGCCCAAGCAGGCGGTGCAGCGCGGCATCAACGCAAACATGCCGCACTTCGGTGCGCAGGTGAGTTTCTCCGGATCGTTGATCGAGAACTTGAATAATCTCGAAGCAGCGGGGAATGGAAATTTTTCCAACTGGAAATCGCATTGGAATTACATCAAATCCCAACCAACCTCTCTCGGCAATCCGCGGCTCGATATGGTCGCGTTCGGCTATCACCATCCATTGATGGGGTTGATTGACACGTTCGATATCCGCCGGCAGATTCGCGATCACAAGCAGATTATGGCGGCGAATTTTCCCGGCGCGTACTCACGCGGCATCTTTCCACCAGAGAATGCATTCTCGCCGCGGATGATTCCTGCGCTCGTTGACGAGGGAATCCAATGGGTGTTGGTGGACAACATCCACTTCGATCGCGCCGCGCAAAGCTATCCGTTCAGTACAGCAGGAAATATCTATGAGCCGAACAAAGCTGATCAACTCAACCCAAATCCTAATGACTGGGTGCAACTCACCGGCTTGTGGGCGCCAACGCGTAACTCTGCGCGATGGGGAAGACAACCCCATTGGGTCGAATATGTGAATCCGAGCGATGGCTCGAAGAAGAGAATTATTGCCGTACCTGCGGATCGTTACATGGGCAACGAGGATGGTCGCGGTGGTTTTGGTGCCTTGAATTACGAAAATGTGATGAGCCAATTGGAAAGCTACAACACTGATGCTAACCACCCGATCTTGATCGTGCTCCATCATGATGGCGACAACTATGGCGGTGGGACGGATGCGTACTACAACAGCAACTTCCAGAACTTCGTGAATTGGCTCGCAGCAAATCCGACGCGGTTTGTCTGCACGACGATTCAAGATTACTTAGCCATGTTCCCTCCCGACACGAACGATGTGATTCACACCGAGGACGGCAGTTGGAGTGGAGCGGACAACGGCGATCCGGAGTTCAAGAAATGGAACGGCGATCCCTCCTCCGGCTACTCGCCCGATCGGAACAGTTGGGGTGTGGTGACTGCCGCGAAGAACCTTGTCGCAACCGCCAATCAGATCAATCCGAATCATCCCAACATCCCGAGTGCGTGGAAGTATTTGCTCAACGGCGAGGCAAGCGACTATTGGTATTGGGATGGGGCGCAGGGAGGCGTGTGGGATTCGCATCCGACGCGGGCTGTTAATCAGGCAGTGAATTTTGCTCTGCCGGTCCTCACTGGCGGCACAGACCTTACGCCGCCGACGATCTATCTGCCGCAGCGCGAGCCATACAACCCCGGCGGAACAGAATGGAATATTGCTCAGTCGAACAACTTCACCGTCTGGACGTACGCCTTCGACGTCAGCGGTGTGCAATCGGTGACGTTGAAATATCGGTTGGACCTCGATGGAAGCAATCCCATGTCGTCCATTCAGAATGAACTGTACGCGGGCGGCAACGAAGTGGGAAGTTGGATAGATGTTGCGATGACGGGGATTGCTATTCCGTCGCAGACCAACCCCACACCTCTCTTCAAAGCGAAAGAATACTCAGCGGCCATCAACGGCTTGTTGAATAAACTGGTTGATTACTACGTCGAGGCGATAGACAGTTTGGGTAACGTCGCTCGTTCGCCGATTCAACACGTGTGGGTGGGTCCGAACACCACAGGCGGTGGAGGCGGGACGGCAGGCGTGAGTTGGACGCCGACCAATCCCACAATCAACGACACGATAACGATCGTGGTAACAGGTGCAACCCAGGGAGCGAAACTGCACTGGGGGGTGAACAACAACGGCAGCACGTGGCAATCGCCCCACAGCACGTACTGGCCCATCAATTCCTATTTGTTCGGTGGCACAGGTCCCGCCGTCGAGTCGCCGATGATCGGTCCCGATTCGGGACGGCTCACGATCAAACTGCGGCCCTTCAACAGCAGCGCGCAAATTGTTCAGCGCGTCGCGTTCGTAATTCACTACAATGACAACACGTGGAACAATAACAACGGTCAGGATTTTCATATTACCATCAGCGGCAATTCCCAGCAACAGTTTACGATGAACGGCTCGATAGATTCTGCCGCCCAACGCATTGCAACGAGCGCTGGTCTTGATCTGTATGTCGGGTGGAATGGGAGTGACCTCTACGTCGGGACACAGTCGGCACAGGCGCAGGGCGGCGACATGTTCATCTTTCTCACGGATTCCCTTCGATCGTTGCGTGCAGCACAGTGGGCAAAAGCAGGACAGGTCGCTCAATGGTCTGCGTTTCTCGGAAACGAAAGCACGAACAACTGGAGCGGTTGGTTCAATTCCAGCGGAACCGCATACACCAACGGCGTGCAGACTGCCGCAGGGAGCGCTCTCGAAGGTACGATAAACTTGCAAAGCCTGTTCGGTTCGATTCCCTCGGTTGTCTATCTTGCAGTTGGGAAATGGCAAACTGCCGATGGTGGAAGTCTCCTTGCTCAAGCCCCGGCCGGAAATGGAAACCTCAACATCGAATCATCTGAGTTTCAGTTGTACTCACTCACTTTTGTAAAGGCAAGCGTCAAGTTCTTTCTCGAAGGGCCGTTCAATGCGGCAACATTGCTGATGAATACGACACTGAAGTCTGATGGCATTCTCGGCTCTCGTTTTCTCGGTATGGTGATTCCCTCTCAGGCAGTGGACAGCGTTACCATCGAAGTGCGAGACTCGGCATCCGCCGGAAGTGCGACGATAAGAAAATTCCGTCCGGCGTGGCTTCTTGCAGATGGGACGACCCGGAGTTTTTCAGACACCACAAAAGATTTCGTCGAGGTTGACGTCATCTCGAACAACTACTACCTCCTCGTCCATCATCGCAATCATCTCGCTATCCGCAGCAGCACTCGACACCTGTTGGCAGCAGCGCCGAGCGTGTACGACTTCTCGACATCGCAGTCGCAAGCCTACGGCACCGAACCGATGCGCCGCTTAGCGGACGGCGTGTTCGGTCTGTATGCCGGAGATGCGAATGCATCAGGCATCATCACTTCGTCCGATGCAAATGCTGTCTTCGGTTTTCTGAACGCAACGGGGTACGATGCGAGCGACGTAAACCTCAGCGGCATCGTTACGGCAGCGGATGCGAATGTCGTGTTCGGCAATTTGAACCGAAGCGCACAAACTACATTGGATGAACGGCGCGAAGAATAAAAACACGCTGCTACACGACTCCTCAAAACAATTCACCCATTCGGTGAATCCTCCTTTGCAGAAGTCTTTCAAAACAACTTTGCGACTTTGCGTGAGGTTGAACCGGATTTCAGGTTGCCCCCAAACGCCTTGTTCACTTCGTGTGATGCAATAGTCGCGATGCGCTTCGCGCGAAGGGGGAATGTGCGGTTGGGGCGGGTGACCTTTCCACGAAGATGACTGCTTCCCGCGGCGCAGGCGAATGGTGGGACGCTGTAGCGCGTCTGAAGCCCCAAAAAATCGCGTAGGTTATTTCCATCTCCTAAGCCCTGGTTCCTGCCTTACCGTCAAGTGCTTTTTGAATGACCTACGCTTCTTTCCATCCCTGCCTGTTATGAGATTCCTTGTTGGTTTTTGTACGTCTGTACAATAGTAGTCACCACCCCAGAAGGGGGTGGTCCAAAAAATCTTCAAGCCAAGAGTGTTTCCGACATATTCGTTTCAGGGGCAGTGGCATGTGAATTGACATCACTCTCGTTGTGAATGGATGGGTGAGGGGATACATCGGTGGGCGAGGCAGCCGTTTGTTGGTTCGGTTGCCTCGTTGCCCACCGAAGCGACACATCACAATTTTTTCGGAGCAGCTATGCAACGGTATTCGAACATTATTCAGGCGTTAGTCTATGCTGGCGCAGCATTTTTGGTCGTGATCGTGGGGTTGCGGGGATTAGGCGATCTCAGCGCGATTGACGCTGTGCCGAAGTGGTTGCTCGACGAGAGCACGGGACGCATCTCCGTCAATATCGTGATGTTCGGGTTGGTTGCCGAGTTTGCGATTTTGATGGCGTTTGCGATTTTGTTTTTCAGTGCGCCGAAGAATTCTCTTTATGCGATGAACGAAGTGCGCGCAGCGAGCTCTACACCAAGTGTGTCGTCTGCAGAGGTAACGAAATTGATCGAAACGGAACGACAAATCATCGAGTCGCTTGGCAAACGCGTTGAGACTCTTGTCGAGAGCGAGCGCCGAATCATCGAACAAATCGGCGGCAAGTACAATGAAATTGCGGAATCGCAGCGACACATTCTTGAGTTGCTCTCGCGACGCGTAAGCGAGAATCACGTACGGAACGACGAGGTTCTGACGCGCATAGACAACAACGTGGATTTCTTGAAGAGCGCGCATCTGGTTCGTCGTCGAGCGGTTACCGAAGGTTCGCCAACGATGTCGTGAAAGGAAACGTGTGAGCCCGAAAGCCTCGTTCTATTTCGTCTTGTACATGATTGGCATCGTCAATTTGCTCGCGATGATTACCGAGCGCGACTATGCCGTAGACAAGCTGCTCAAAGATTATCAAACGCCGCTCAAGCTTTCCGCGCCGCAATTCAGCGAGTGGAAACTCGGCGAGGCGAACTCACTCGAAGTGCTCGTTTCGGGGTTGAAGAACGAGCAGGAGCGTTCGTCCGTAACCTATCATCTTCAGTCGCTGGCAGGCGAAGGTCGAGAGAGCGCTCTCTCGCAAAGGCCAACTATCAACCCTGAAAACGGCAATGCGACATTCTCCGGCACGTTCACGAAGGGGGGCGAGTACCGCTTCAAGGTCTGGGCGGATGTCACGCGTCAGCTTCCGAAGGATGCGGGCGGTCAACGCCTGCGCATGAATTCCGACACAGCGACGTTCGCCATTCTTGTCTCGACGGACAAGTACGAAATCCCCGGCACACGGTTCTCGATGGGTG
>CAYUFU010000035.1:0-3692 GCA_964444145.1 uncultured Chitinophagales bacterium | reverse complement strand
ATTCTTGTCTCGACGGACAAGTACGAAATCCCCGGCACACGGTTCTCGATGGGTGTTGACAAGAAAGCCGAGCATTGGGTCGCCGGCGTTCCGTATCACAAGAGAGTGTTCGTTAACACGGATCCCCAGAAGGTACGCTTAATGGGACTGCCGTCAGGGTTTCGTTCTCGCGTTGGCGGCGCGAACAGCATCGAGCTGTTGTGGGAAAAGCCGCTGCCGGGTACGATGCAGGTTGCACTCAGGGGCAATGCAGGTCGTTCTCTGGACCATGCGCTCGACGAGGCGAAGGTCGAGTTTGTGGTAAACGTCGAGCCGCCGACGTGGAACCCACCGCCGCAGAAGGTCGCGTACTGGAATCTTGTATACACGTTTTCGAGCAAGGTTGGCGAGCTTGATGAAAACGACTATGCAATCAAGGTTCTTGCGAACGGCTCGATTCCTGTCGAATCTGTTTCTCAAGGGCAGTCGCCTCTTGTCGTTGTTCCGGAGCAATCGTGGTCGAGCCTGACGTTCATTGCAACGTCGAACGCAGGCGACGAGATGCTGCGCGCAGAAATCCCTGTCAAAGCCCCGCCGCCCCCACAAATTAAATGGACAAGCTCGCGACTTGAAGGGGACGACTACGTGATACAATTTTCTGCCGAAGATGTTGGCGGTAAAGATGCGAATGTGAATTGCTCGATCGTCTCGCCGAGTTCTCTTACCGGCATTTTGAGTGCGCGGCACGGGAAGAAATTCACCTTCACGATAAAGAATGTTACGAAGACGCGTCCGCAGGCAATCATCGTGCGGACTTCGATCCACGGCATTGGCGGTGTTTCGACGCCGCTCGACCGAACGTTTCCGATTCTGTATTGATGTCATGGACCCTGAGTTCCGTCCAATCTTGGAGAAGGTGATGGTCAAACAATTCGTTGCAATCGGCTTGGTGTGCATCGCTGCATACGGTGCGACCTACTGCCAACAGGTGAACAATGCTCGCGCACCACTCGACATACGAAGAGACACATCGTTGCAGACAAAGCCGACCAGTGCAATGGTGGCGGAAAGAGCGGTCATCGCACGGCTGGAGGATTCGCTTGCAAGCGTGCAGGAACGTGTCGAGCAGTTGTACGCGGTCTTGGACGGCATTGATCGGTACGCATACAACTTTAGCGGCTTGCGGTCATGGCGGCTCAATGATGTGGACTTTGAAGATGAACTCCGGAGCGCTGTCTTTCGCGTCACGCAGGACTCGAATCTGATCTTGGAGAAATCCGACGTGCAAGTGATCGCAACGCCGCCGCCTCATAACGATCTGGTCGCCGTCTATTTCGGCGAGAACGAACTGCAGGGGAGACGCTTACGCGAAGTGCTCACGCATAAAGAGAACGTGCCGCTCCGTTTGCGCCAGCGCTTGATTGCGAGCGGACGATTCGGGCAAGATCGCGAGCTGATTGACCGAAGCTTCAAAATCGAAAATAGTATTCCACCCCTGCTCGTTACCTCGAGCGATAGCATTCTCACACATTTCAACCGCTACAATGTGAATGAAGAGACGCATGCGAAACCGACCGTACTCAGCCTTCGTTTGCCGGACAATGCGAGTCTTCGTTTCGGCAGCGATTGGGGTGCAGAAGTGAAGTTAGGCAACGACGAGCTCGGGTATCCGATGTGGACGAGCGGGAATATTGCGTTCCTCGCCTTGTACAAACGAATCAAGTTGGGGGTGCAACTTCCTTTTGCGGGCGGCACAGCGAATTCTCCGTTCTTTGGCGTGCGGGTGAAGCCGCGCCGCCTCGACGGTTCGTACGGTGTTGCCGGCGAATTCGACTTCGCTTTCGTTGGCGGTGCGTTCACGCTCGGCGGTCGTCGTACCGACGTTGATGGGACGTTTGCCGATCCCACCAGCATCTATTCTATTCGTACGTCCGCTCAGATCTGGTATTCATACACGCTCGACATCAACAACAAAGCCAATCTGATGCGGGTGAAGTTCGGCGCCGGCATGCACTCGATATCGCGAGACGCTCTTGTGTCGGTTACCGGTACCTCATCTTCCGAAATCGTCCCAATAGATTTCACGCGATACTTTTGGAGCCCGTACATAAAAATCGAATTCATGAATCAACAGTTCACGAATCGCTTCGGCGCGAGTGTGCAGTATTACAAAGAATGGGGGCTTGCAACGGCGTGGCTCGAAATTATCAGCAACACGTTGCGGCTTGAGGTGAAAGGCGCGATGCCGTTGCTGCGTTCGCGTCAAGCGTGGGAGCCGTCCAATATTGTTGCCGTTACGATTCCATACACGATTAGCTTCTGAGGCGTGAGCTATGAAAGGCAGACTACGGAAACATTTCAGACGTCGATGGGCAGGTGAGTGCAACCGTCTCAATGGTCTCGTACTCGCAATGACAGTTGTGATGGTAGGCGTGTTCCATGTCGCTTCCGCGCAGCACATCGAAACGGTCCGCACAAAACTGCAAATGGAACGTGAGGAGTTGAAGTCGCTCGAACGCATCCTGCTCGCGCTCAATAACGGCGACACGGTGTACGCGTCGTATTTCCCTGTCTGGACTGTACTGGATCAGAACACCAAGCTCAGCATCTACACCGCTTTTCGAAATCGGGGAAAGCAGTTTTCGGAGAACGAGCGCGTGATCGTTATCGCGCAGCCCAATGGAAAGGGTATAGCCGATATTCGCATCGGCAACACATCGTTTGGCAAGTTGTTCGCATCGAGATCGCTCGATCCGGAATTGCAGAAGCACCTCCTGAGCCGCGAGTATGTTCTCATAGATGAAGTGCCGTTCGGGTATCGCAACAACGCGCACACGAGAACGGTTGCCGAGAAACCGAACTGGATTGCCGCGAACGTCTCTCTCTTCGGCGGTTCGATGCGCTTCGGCAACGATTGGAAGATCGAAGGGCGCATCGGCAGCGACGAGTTGGGCTATCCGTTTTGGTCGTCGGGCCAAATTTTCTTGACGGCGGGATACAAGTCGGTGAAACTTGGTGCGTACTTGCCGATGCATGGCGGCGTGTATGACATCAACGTGGAACGACCCCTCTCGCTGAAACCCCGGCTGCTCAACGGCAGCACCGGCGCGACGGGGAGTTTTGAATTCGAGTGGGACATCCTGAAATTGGCGGCGGAGAAGGTGACCTACGGGGCGATCGGCGGCGCCTTCGCCATCGGCAGCCTGGATCGCCGCCGACCAGAATATCTCACGACAAATCTCGACAGCTTGTATTCGATTACGACGATGCTGCAGGCATACTATGCATTCAACTACAAATTCGATGACGAGAAAGTATTGAATGCGAAAGTCGGCGGCATCTATCATACTGTCGCGCTTAACCGCTTCGAGCAGAACGAAATCCTTCGTCATGGCAGCCTTTGGAAGAATTTCTCACCGTACATTTTCGTCGAGTACAAAAACGCCGGCGCCGATTGGTTCAAGCTCAACGCAACCTATGCGCGGTTGCTGATGTTCGGTGCGTGGGCGGAGCTTGTACCGCAGTATGTGTACGCGGAAGTGAAATACTCGACGCCGTTTCTGCGCTCGCCGAAGCCCTGGGAGCACAACTTCTATTTGTACGGCACCCTCGGCTTGAATTTCGATTTCTAAGATCAGTCGGAGGGACAGCGCCCCACCGACAGTGGCGTGTTGCTTCTCAACGCTTGGTTTGGTATCATGTTTCCGTTATGG
>CAYUFU010000034.1:0-35432 GCA_964444145.1 uncultured Chitinophagales bacterium | reverse complement strand
GGGCGAATCGTCTATGGATCGTTGACCGATTCACGCTACAGACACTGTAACACTTTCCCACCTCCAGCGACTAATGAGCAAAGAGAAAAAACCCAACGTTCATGTCCACATCAACCGACAAAGCGCTTGACTACATCAAAACCAACTGGCGGCGCGGCAAAACACTGAAAGAGATCGCGTCGCGATTCAAGGTAGATCCGGGGAATCTTGACCGTGCGTTTCGGAATAGGCACGGCAAGACCGTAAAGGTCTTTCTCGATGAACAGCGCAAGCTGTACGTCGAACAACGATTGCGAGAGAATTGCTCTTTTGGTTATGAGATTGCCAACGAGATAGGCTTTCCAACAGATGTCGCATTCTACCGCTGGGTGCGGCGCGTGTACGGAGTTTCCTATAATGAAGTGCGACGACGATGCGGCAGGAGCACAGGGTGAGCATTCGGATGATTCTTCCAGACAAGCCAGACAAGCCAAACAAGCCAAACAAGAAAGAGCAACAAGTTTTGATATACTTTTTTTGTGGACAAAGTCATCGAGGCGTTGTATCATTTTGCCGCACTCTGCGTCTGTCGTTACGTTGCGTGTTTGTCGCCGCAACCTTCAGCGAACGGCTACCGGCACCGAGAGTTTCGGGGGAACCTCCCCGGCGCGCAATCTCAACACCAATCTACCGAACACCAACTGCGATGGGGTAGCATGAGATACGCTTTGAGGCTCGAACGAGCAAGCGAACACATCGAAGACAACCAACGGGAATGCCGGTCACTCAGGTACGTCGCTGACACATTTCGCATGGACTGCGGAAACCTCGACCGCGAGAGCGCAGCCTCCTCGGCTACCAGATTGCAAAACTGATGAACATGAACGAGCAGACGTTCTACTGGTGGTGCAAGAGGATGTTTGGCACGTCGTTGAATGAGGTGAGGGGGAATGCGCGGCGAAGGAGAAGGTAGAACGTCGCTATTCCACCATTCGGTACAACTTGATATCAGAACGAATCGGAAATGCCTTTGGTTGTATGTCAACAGTTCAACATCATGGGCAATGGAAGTAGCGGCGATGAGCGCATCAGGAATCTCTAAGTGATGACTCCTGGCAAAAGAGAAAAGGAGGTCGGCTGCAACTCGAGAGACTCCGGAGGTAATCTCAAGAATCTCGTCGTTTCAACGGATGCGAGTGCCTTACCCGTTCAACTCGCCTCCTTCACAGGTCCGCCGTTTGCAAAATCAAAATATTCGCCTCGACTGGCGGACAATCAGCGAAGTGAACAACTACGGCTTTTTCGTTCATCGCGCAAACGCGAACGATTCTGTTTGGAACGAATTGCCGAATAGTTTCACTGCTGGACTCGGCACAACCAACGCGCCGCACGCTGTTTGATGAAGTTGCGGAAGCTGGAAAATTTTACAGAGTTCAGTTCGAAGCTTCGAGGCTTCGATTTCAGTGGATTCGTCTTGCGCGGAGGAGTGGGAGTGGAATTCTGAATCTGTCATCGTGTTCTCGGTTGACGTTTACAACCAACGAACGGCTTCGCGCAATGCCGTTCTTTTTCATCACCAAAACAAAAGGAGGTACGTTATGCGCAACACCAAGCTTTCCAAACGAGCCATCGTCGTTTCCATGGTGGCAGCAGTCGGTGTTCTTTTCATCGGCGCAACGATTTTCATCGGTTGCGAACAGAACGCGCCGATTTCGCCGGGGCCAACGCCGCAGGAGGAACAACAAGCCACCTCACGCGGGCGCAAGGGCCTCCTGACTACAACTTCAAATGTCAATCTGATCCGAAATCCAAGCTTTGAAGACACTCCTTGCACAACGCCATGCAATCAAGATCAGGCAGTCATGCCATCGGAGTGGCTGAGCCTCAACGTAACCCCTGATACTTACAGCAACGACGGATCTTATGGGCTTCCGCCAAATGGTTTTGGAAATTTCACGGGCGCGACAGCACAGGACGGAATCCGATGGGTAGCAGGATGGTCAGCTATTCCGGAGATCTTCGGTCAGGTCCTGACGGCGCCGCTGACACCAGGGGAAGAATACACACTAAGCGCCTACCTCCGCAAAGCGGTGCGTCCCGACTTAGCCAACCCAGGGACATATCAAGTTGAACTGTGGAATTCGACTGTCGTTGCGACTGCAAACAAAGTTGTCATCGGAAGCTTCCAACCTCTCATTGATAATCAAAGCGCGTGGGAAATCCGTTCATTGACTTTCATCGCTCCGCCGGAAGTGGCTACGCATTCCGTTTTAGCATTTCGTCCCCTGGACTCAGGCGCCGGCACCGCATATCCGGGGTTCGACAATGTTGTTCTTTGCGCGTCTCCCACCGACGACGACGGGGATGGCATTCTGAACAGTGAGGACGATTGCCCGAATTCTAATCTGAACACGAATGTCGTCATTGACGGCTGTGATTCCGGGGTTCCCAATATCTTACTCCCAAGCGGTTGCACGATTGCTGACTTGATTGCGCAGTGTGCTGCAGGTGCAAATAGCCACGATGAGTTCGTGAGCTGCGTCGCGGACTTGACCAATAATCTTGTGAGAGCTAGAACCATTACTGGTCGCCAAAAGGGTGCGATCCAACGATGCGCTGCGCAGGCAAACATTCCCTGACCTTTGAGGAGGGAAGTTCAGGGAAGGCTTACTGCAAGAACTAACAGTCACAATACACGAACAGCTTCGCGCGAAGCCGTTCTTTCTCATCACCAACCAAAAGGAGGTACCATGTTCACACGCAACATGTTTGGGGTCGTTCGTGTAGCGCTCATTGTCGTGGCGCTTGCACTTGTTGGATGTAACGACAATCAGAACATTCCCGCGTCGCCGGGTGCGGTGTCGGATGAGCAGCTCGGCGTTCCGCCGGAGGTAATGAACGAGATCAACGAGCTTCGGCAAATAGCAGCCGCGCCCGATGGAGGGCTTGCATATTGGATGAGCAATACCGATGCACCGCCGGTCGAATTGCCTGCCGGCTCAGTTGATGGTCTCGCAGCCGCAATTGCAGCGGCGGGAAACAATGGCATGGTCATCGTCAAATCGGGACTGCACACCGAAAGCGGGATGGTGACTGTCATTCACAAGGTGCGCATCATCGGCGAGCCGGGGGCTGTAATCGTCTTCGGTATCAGCCCAGGCCCGGGGGCTGTACTTCTGCCTGCAATTCGGGTTTTGAACGCAAACCATGTGACCATCTGGGGATTGGAAATCAGGCCTGTCGGCGCCGCCGGCGGCACAGCAATCCTTCTGGAAAACTCTTCTCACGCTACTGTTGCAAACAATGTTCTGCGCGATCAGGAGGTCGGCGTCTTTGTTCAGCGAAGCAATCACGCGACAATCTGGGGAAACCGGATCACGTGTGTTGCGACGCTCGATCTCCCCATGGGTATCATTGTTTGTAATGGCAAGCATGCGTTGGTGGCTTCGAATGACGTTTCCGGAGGTGTATTCGGTATCTGGGCGTGTGACGAGCGCGGAGTGGCCATTGGCAATTCCGTCCATGGGAATTTTGTCGGGCTCATCCTCTGCAAGGTTCCGCTTGCATGGACACTACCCGGAGGTGCAGTTGTGGGCTCGGATTTGCCGGCAGCGAGGTGGCTGGCAGTTAACAACTCCGCAACCGGCAACAGTTGGGGGTATTTGATCATCGATGGGGCAAATAGAAATCATGTAGCCAACAATGCGGCGTCAGCCAGCGGCACCTATGACGTTGAATTCACTGCCGACTCGTTCCGGTTCGGGTTCCTGACGCCCGCGTCCTACAACAACACATTCGTTGCTGGCTCGTCGCCGACCATAGTTGTGAAAAACTGTGGCAACAACAACAGAATCATCGGAGGGGTACTTGTGGATAACACAGTTGATCCTTGCTTCTAAGCAAACTTGAGTTCGAGGATCTCTTGCTGACGGCTCCGTCCCAACCTCGCAGGTTGAGTTAGCTTCGACTGTCACGGGCAACCGAGAACTATCTGCGCTCCGCGACAGGAACAGAGACCGAGCCACTCATTAAGCTTATCGAAACCAGTTCCAAGGAAGGCTTCGCCTGCTTGCCCTGTCGGCGGGCGGAGTCTGACCTTGCATTTCACATACCGCTCGAATATCTTCTTGCATGGCGGCTTGCTTCCCCTTCTCGCATGCAAGCCGATTCCTCTTCACAATCACTTCTCATTGGAGCTACGCTATGCGCGTGCGTTTGATGGTGTTCACTGCTCTGTCTCTCATTCTCTTCTCCTCACATCTAAGCATCGGTCAGACATGGCAAGCCTTTTTGGATAGCGCGAATGCCGCTGCAGGAATGAATCAATATGAGCGTGCGCTCTCCTTTTGTGAACGAGGTCTTAAAGTCGCCCGAGCGCAATTTGGAGAGATAGACTCCAGTTCCGCACTCCTATACCATCGGATGGGGCTGATTCATAGATCATGGACAGGATCAGTTGTTGCTGAATCACTTCTCCAAAAATCGCTGAACACGTGGCGACAGATCCCCAACGCAAATCCGTCGCGAGTGGCGCGAACAATGACGAGTCTCGCCGCGTATTATGTCATGACTGGAGATTACAGAAAAAGCGAGCCACTGTTCAAGAGTGGCTTGGAAATCTTGGAAAGGTATTCGGACGAGAATAGCGAAATCAGTCGCGCCTCGACTTTGAACAATATGGGAAACCTCTATTGGTACTCAGAGCGCTACGACAAGGCAATTGCGTACATCTCTCGCAGTATTGCTCTTTACAGAAAATACTATCCACCGAATCATGGGTTGATAGCAGCACTAACCAGCAATCTTGCCGTCCCGTATGCTCGCAGTGGAAACTTTGCAATGGCGGAGGCAATGCACAAGCAGGCGCTTCAAATTCACACGCAGAGTAATGATTCAACTGAGATTGCGCGAACACTGAACAACCTCGCAGTATTGTATCAGAGCCTCCATCGAAACGAAGAGGCTGATTCCCTGTTCACCATTTCAGAGATCTACATTAGGAACACGAAGTACAATGTTGGCATAGCGTCGGAGTTTTTGTTGAACCATGCGCAATTCGCGTACACTCAGGGAGATTATTCCAAAGCGGAATCTCTCGCGCAAAAATCTTTTGAGGCTGCGAAAGGGACATCGGCCGACAATCCGTTGGATCGCGCGAATGCGCAATACACGCTTGGCAAGGTTCTTAAGGCAAGAGGTAATTTGCATCAGTCGGACTCGCTTCTTACGGCAGCATTGGATACTCGAAGAAATGCATTGGGGGAAATCCACACCAAGGTGACGGACTCTCGAAAAACACTGAGCCTTCTTCGCTTGGCTCAAGGTCGCTTGAATGAATCAAGGCAGTTAGCGGCACTCGCGGTACAGAACAGCAGGGTGAGTCTCGGGAATGTAGCCTCGTTCGTATCGGAATCAGCAGCTCTTGAATTCTCCACCCACTCAAGGGAAGCACTGAATACGTTCCTTACATGCGACATTTCATCGTTGGGTTCAATAGAGGAAAATAACAGTGAAGCGGTGAACGCTGTGCTTGAAGGGAAAGGCTTCATTGCCGACAACGTGTTTGAAAGGAAAGCGGTCTTCGAACAAGACTCCGCGACATCGGTGCTCGCAGAGGAGTATAGGCTGCAGCGCCTTGGCTTGTCGCAGATGGTGGCTCGCGGTCCATCAAAAGGAGTCGGAGTTGTTGCTCATGCCAAGGCGCTCGATTCGCTAAAACTGAGGATGACGACCATCGAGACACGCCTTGCGAGTGCAAGCAGCAGTTTCCGGACTCGGCTTGCGGCATCAAGAAGCAAAGTGGACGTAGCGTCCATGCTCAACAGGTTGCCGACAAACTCAATCCTGCTAGAATTCCTCCGTTTCGATTCGTTATCGTCTTTAACAGAGCGTCCAACTTCGCACTACCTTGTTGTCGTCATTCCATCGAGGGGGGTACCAACTCTCACTTACCTCGGGCAAGGTGCTACGATTGATACAGCGATCAACAGTTATCGCGCAAATCTTCTGAAGGTGGCAACGAAGAATCGGCATCCAACTCAAAACGAGGTGTTTAGGTTCTACAAAAGTGCAAAGCAGTTGTATAAGCAGGTTCTGAAACCAATCGAGGGGCAGCTTCAGCAAAGCGCAACCCTCTTCGTCGCCCCCGATGGCCCGCTCAACCTCATCTCGTTCGCAACGTTGATGGACGAGAAAGGAAAATACCTCATTGAGAAACATCCCATTCATTATCTCTCGGCGGGAAGAGATTTGATTCGCATCAGTCAAGACTCAACGGCATCGGGCACAGGCCTGCTCGCTCTCGGTGATCCGGATTATGATGCGACGGCTTTGCAGAGGCTTTCAAACGAGAAAACATTTGCGTTCAACACTCCGTCGGGCGAAGTCGACCGGACGCGCAATGTTCGCTCAGGTTGTGAGGCATTGAGTTCGATGAAAGTGGAACGCTTGCCGAATACAAAAACAGAGGTTGATGCAATCGCGAAATATTTTCATTCTTCAAATGTGTTTGATGGGCGAGAGGCAAGCGAGGAGAACTTTAAAAAGAACGCATCGGGAAGAAAAGCGATTCACATTGCGACGCACGGCTATTTTATTTCAGGCGAGTGTCAGGAGAAACTTGCGAAGAAGTCCGACGCGTATGTTGGCGAAAATCCTCTGCTGCAATCGGGACTCTTTCTCGCGGGTGCGAATCTTCACGGCTCGGACATCAAGAACGACGAAGCGGAGGATGGCATCGTGACTGCGCTTGAGGTTTCTGCAATGGATTTGCGCGGTGTTGATCTTGTCGTGCTCTCCGCTTGCGAAACGGGTCTCGGAAAAGTGGAGCAGGGGGAAGGTGTGTACGGTTTGCGGCGTGCGTTTCAGATGGCGGGAGCAAAAACGGTTGTAAGCTCGCTTTGGAAAATTCCTGATAGTGAAACGGCAAAATTCATGAAAGATTTGTACAAGAACATGAGCCACAATGTGCGAAACGGCGTTTCGCACTCTACGTATCCCGAGCTAATGCAAAAAGCTGCGCTGAGCCGAATCAAAGAACTGCGCCTTCGCGGTCAGCCAACGCATCCCTATTCCTGGGGAGCATTCGTTGCGACGGGGGATTGGAGGATCAAGTAGTAGTTGCATGTATGGCTGAGTCCCACTCCGCCATGTCCCCCCTCACGCCTCCGCGATGTTACGTATCTACTCACCCACGCTCGTTCTTGTCTTCCACGTCACGCCGCAAAAAAATCCCCTTGACAATTCGCTATGAAAACCTTATACTTTTCGGCAACATTTCTGAAGAACCTTAGTTGTTTAGGCAAAACAGCGATATTACCGTAATTGCTAAAGTCATAGTCGGCGCATGCTTGACGAAATTGATGTAAAGATTCTCGAAATCCTTCAGCGGGATGGGCGGACGAAGCGGAACGATCTTGCAGAGACGGTCGGGCTTTCGCTGCCGTCCGTCAGTGAGCGGTTGAAGAAGTTGGAGGACAACGGCATCATTACGGGCTACTTCGCGACTGTTGACCACAAGAAATTAGGACGCGACATTACCGCTTTCATTTTTGTCACGGTGGATTCATCGAAGCACTTTGGGGCGTTTGTGGACCACGCGAAGCAAGTGGATGACATTCTCGAGTGTCATGCAATCACAGGTGAGGGCTCGCATCTCCTGAAGATTAGAACGAAGAATACCGAGTCATTGGAAAAGTTGCTTGCGAAGATTCAGGCATGGAACGGCGTCGTCAGCACGCGCACGAATCTTGTTCTCTCAACCTCGAAGGAATCAATGCACATTAGAATCGAAGGAGGAACGTGAATATCAACTCCGGCGATACGGCATTCATGCTTCTCTCGGCAGCGCTTGTGTTGTTCATGACGCCGGGGCTTGCATTCTTCTATGGCGGCCTCGTCCGCAGTAAGAATGTTGTGAATACGATGATGATGAGTTTTGTTGCCATGGGTATCGTGACGGTGCAGTGGGTCTTGTGGGGGTACAGCGTTGCGTTCGATCCGAATGAGGGAGTGCTCGGTAGTATCATCGGCGGGTTTGATTGGGTTGGGTTGAGCGGCGTTGATCTGAATCCCAGCGCCGACTATTCTTCGACGATTCCGCACCAGGCGTTCATGATGTATCAGGCAATGTTCGCGGTTATTACGCCTGCGCTGATTTCGGGGGCGATTGTGGAGCGGATGAAATTCAAATCGTATGCAGTGTTTATTTTTCTCTGGACGACGATCGCGTACGACGTCGTCGCGCATTGGGTGTGGGGGGTCGGCGGCTGGCTGCGAACGATGGGCGCTCTGGATTTTGCAGGCGGTACGGTCGTGCACATCAACGCGGGGGTTTCGGCGCTGGTGGCTTCGCTGATGCTCGGACCGCGACGAGGCTTTCCGCAGCGGGCGATGCCGCCGCATAACGTGACCCTCGCGATTCTCGGGGCAGGAATGTTGTGGTTCGGTTGGTTCGGGTTCAACGCAGGGAGCGCAATTAGCTCGGGCGCGCTCGCAACGACGGCGTTTGTCGCGACGAATGTCGCGGCGGCTTCCGGGCTCTTGGGTTGGACGTTGATTGAACTTTTTCTGAAAGGGAAGCCAACTGCTATTGGCGCGATTACGGGCGCGGTTGCCGGACTTGTTGCCATCACTCCCGCGTGCGGCTTCGTGACGCCGCTTGGCGCCGTCGCGATTGGTTTGGGTGTTTCTGCCGTTTGCTACTGGGCGGTGAATCAACGGATGAAATGGAAGTTAGACGATTCGCTCGATGCGTTCTCGGTTCATGGCGTTGGTGGCATCTTCGGCGCGCTGATGACGGGCGTGTTTGCAACGAAGGCAGTGAATGCGGCAGGCAACGATGGCCTGCTGTACGGCAATGGTTCTCTATTGTGGATTCAATTTGTTGGCGTGATTGCAACTGCGGCGTTTGCTGCTATTGTTACGTTCGTGTTGCTGAAAATCATCAACGCAACGATGGGAATTCGGTCGAGCGATGAGCAGCAGCATGAGGGTCTCGATCTTGTCGAACACGGAGAGAAGGGATATCACGAGATTGTGTGAGTGGGGTGATGGATGATGGGAGTGTTCCGGTGGGAGAGTTGGTCGTAATGGACGCAAGATGAGGGGATGCGGCAATGGCTCGGGCGGGGGTGCGACGAATCTTTCCACGACGCAGTATGTGAAGTGCGGCATGGCAGATACTTTTTGACGATGTAGACTGTCGGCAGCCCCAAACACCAATTGAGAGTATGCTGATTCTGATCGAAACGTACAAACCAAAAACACAAATCATCACAACGAAGGTACACTATGGCAAAAGCAAAAAAATCTCCTTCCGCCATTGACACGGTGTTTCGGATGATCCGGGACAATAATGTGAAGATGGTGGATTTCAAGTTCATTGATCTGCCGGGCATTTGGCAGCACGTCACGGTGCCGGTACACCGTTTGACGGAGGATTCGTTCGAGGACGGGTTCGGGTTCGACGGCTCGTCCATCCGCGGGTTCAAGGCGATCAATGAGAGTGACATGCTGATCGTTCCTGATCCGAAGACGGCGTTCATTGATCCGTTCATCGAGATGAAGACGATCAGTTTCATCTGCGACATTTTCGATCCGCTGACGAAGGAGCGGTTCAGTCGGTGCGCTCGCGGCATCGCGCACAAGGCGGAGAAATATTTGCTCTCGACGGGACTCGCGGACACGTCGTACATGGGCGCGGAGGCGGAGTTCTTCGTGTTCGACGACGTTCGGTTCGATACGAACGGTCACAATAGTTTTTATCATGTTGATTCGATTGAAGGGCGTTGGAATTCGGGTCGTGATGAGGGACCGAACCTGGGCTACAAGCCGCGCTATAAGGAGGGCTACTATCCTGCGCCGCCGACTGATCATCTCATGGATTTGCGGAACGCGATGGTGCACAATATGATGAACGCGGGGCTCGATGTCGAAACACAGCATCACGAAGTGGCGAGCGGGGGGCAAGCAGAGATTGATTTGAAGTTTGCGCCGCTGCTTACGCACGCAGACCACATGATGCTGTTCAAGTACATCATCAAGAATACGGCGAAGGCGCATGGCAAGACGGCGACGTTCATGCCGAAACCGATCTTCGGTGATAACGGTTCGGGCATGCACGTGCATCAGAGCTTGTGGAAAAATGGGAAGCCGCTGTTCTACGGCAACGGCTACGCGAACCTGAGCGACATGGCGCTGCACTACATCGGCGGATTGTTGAAGCACGCGGCGGCGCTCTGCGCAATCACGAATCCGACGACGAATAGCTACAAGCGACTCGTTCCCGGATTCGAAGCACCCGTGAATCTCGCGTACTCGCAACGCAATCGGAGCGCGTCGGTGCGTATTCCCATGTACTCATCCTCGCCGAAGTCGAAGCGCATCGAATTCCGCTGCCCCGATGCCAGCGGGAATCCGTATTTGCAATTCAGTGCGATGCTGCTTGCGGGTTTGGACGGCATCATGAACAAGATTGATCCGGGCGACCCGCTCGATAAGGACATCTATGACATGGAGCCGGATGAACTGAAGCATGTTCCTTCGACGCCTGGCTCGTTGGATGAGGCGTTGAAGGCGCTCGAACGCGATCACGATTTCTTGCTGCGTGGTGATGTGTTCACGGAAGACGTCATCGAGACATGGATTGATTACAAGATGACACGCGAGGCAAAGCCGATGTCGCTGAGGCCGCATCCGTATGAGTTTGGGTTGTATTACGATTGCTGATTGAGGCATCGTAGCGAGGGGCGTTCGTTCGAATGTCTCTGCCGAACGTTTTCTCCCGCCATTCTTTTTGGAGTGGCGGGATTTGTTTTGTGTCTTGTACGGTGCTTGTTTTTCCTCTCGGTTCTCTCTATTTTGACACATGCATTTTTCCCGACTCCTCTACGAGACCGCCAATCGCCGCGCAACAATCACCCTCAATCGTCCGGAGAAGCGAAACGCGTTGGACGATGTAATGGTGAATGAGTTAACAACGGCATTTCTTCAAGCGGCACGCGACAACGAAGTGAAAGTGATCATGCTGCAAGCCAACGGCGCGGCGTTTTGCGCGGGTGCCGATTTGGATTATCTTCAACGCATCGCACAATTTGATCTCGAAGAGAACCGTGCCGACTCGACGAAACTCGCAAGTTTGTTTCGAACAATCTATGAATTACGGAAGCCTGTCATCGCATGCGTGAACGGTCCCGCGCTTGCCGGTGGCTGCGGCCTCGCAACAGTGTGCGATTTCGTGATAGCATCCGAGGAGAACGCGTCATTCGGCTACACGGAAGTGCGCATTGGATTCATTCCGGCAGTTGTGATGATCTTTCTGATCAAGCGAGTCGGAGAGGGAGTCGCTCGCGAATTGATTTTGCGCGGGAACATCATCAAAGCAAAGCACGCAGAGGCGATTGGTTTGATCAATCAAGCGGTGCCCGCGTCGTTGCTGCAGACCGCAGCGGACGCTGTCGCGAACGAATTGATTCAGCACAACAGCGGACATGCAATGGGCTTATGTAAAGAAATGCTATCGAAGTTGAACGGCTTGAATCTGATGGACGCGCTCGATTTCGCAGCCAACATGAACGCCGCTGCTCGCATGACGGCTGACTGTAAAGCCGGTATCAACGCATTCCTTACGAAAGAGAAAAAAACATGGTAGGAATAGATCAAACAGACTCGAATCTCGTGAACTCCATTCGCAACGTCCCCGATTTTCCGAAGCCAGGAATCGTCTTCCGTGATATTACGACCCTTCTGAAAGATAAGGTTGCCTTCAATGAGGCGATTGATATTCTCTACGAGCGCTATCGAAAAAACGAGATTGCGAAAGTGGTTGGTGTAGAGTCACGCGGCTTTATTTTCGGCGCGGCACTCGCATACACTCTCGGGGCAGGATTCGTGCCGATTCGCAAGCCGAACAAGTTACCGGCCGAGGTGTTGCGTGAAGAGTACCAACTCGAATACGGAACGGATGCCGTCGAGATTCATGTTGATGCCATTGCAAAGGATGAGCGTGTGCTGATCGTTGATGACTTGCTTGCAACGGGTGGGACGATTCTTGCGGCAACGAAGCTGGTGGAACGCTTGGGGGGGAAGATCGTCAGCCTGGCGTTTCTCATCGAGCTGTCATTCCTTCAGGCTCGCGCTCGGCTAAGTCCGTACGACATTTTCTCGATCGTCAAGTACGATAGCGAGTGAGTTCGTTCGGTCTGCGATCAGGTCTGCGGTTCCATCACCAGGCGCGGTCCCATTTCCTTCAGCACTTCCGAACACAAGTCTCGCGCAGCGAGCAAGTAGAGCGTGCAGATTTTGACGCACATGGCGATGTGCACTTCGTTGTTGATGATGTTCCAGAAAAACGAGCGGCCCAACTTCCACGGCGGCTCGAAACCCGAATAGCCCTCCAGCGCCTTGCGATACGTGAGGAAGCGGTCGGCGAGCACGGCTTCCCATTCGGCTTTTTGAAGCGTCGTCGCCCCTTGTTCGTCGAGGTGGTTCAAGAATTCTGCTTTCATCGAGGAGACGATCTGCTGCGACGCTCGTGGGCTTGCGCTTGATTCGATCGCAAGCGTTGCGCCGAACATCAACCCGATCATGATCTCACCGACGTGCTGCTCATCCAGGTCTTCCGCCTTGACATCCAAGCCTGAAAGAAGATTGAACATCGAGAGGTCTTCGTTCGAGGTCATGCCCTTGCGCAAGTGCTCATAGATGATGATGCCGAGATCGGAGGGGCGTAAATTTTTCTGAAACAGTCCCACAGTACTCCCTGAAATTTTGGGGAACAAGATAGCTGAATTCTCAGAAACCTGCCAGATGGCGTTGCCGGAATGTCGGCGCTGGTTGGTTGTCCATTGGGTACGGATGCACACGAGAGTTAGGGCCCAAGTATTTGAAAGATGCCCTCGATCCTTCCCATCGGTGCGGAGAGTTGTACGCCGGCGACTTCACTCTTCAAGTGCTCGTATGTTTCTTTTGCGATCTTCACTCCCTCGGCAAAGCCTTCTTCCTTCGTTGTCGTCTTCCTCATTCGCTCCATGATATCGGGCGGTACGCTTGCGCCGGGGACTTCATTGTTCATGAATTCTGCGTTGCGATATGAGATGAGGGGCCAGATGCCACAGAGCAGCGGCAACTTCACGTGCTCGATACGTCGCATTGCGCGTTCGAGGATGGCAATGTCGAAGACCGGCTGCGTAACGATGTACTCGGCACCCGCTTCGATCTTCCAATCGAGCCGGCGCAATTCTTCGTCGAGATTGATCGCGCCCGGGTTGAACCCCACGCCGATGCAAAAACCGGTTGGGTCGCCGATGGGATTTCCAGCCAGGTCGAGTCCATGATTCAAACGCTTGATGAGATTCGTGAGTCCGATCGCATCAACATCGAACACGGCCGTCGCGTCCGGGTAGTTGCCTAACTTCGGCGGATCGCCGGTGATGGCAATGAGATTGCGAATGCCGAGCGCCCACGCGCCTAACAGATCCGACTGCATCCCGATGACGTTTCTGTCGCGGCAAGCGAAATGCAACACCGGCTCGATGCCGACCTCGCGCTGAATCGTGACGGCGAGTGCAAGCGCGGACATGCGTGCAGATGCTCGCGGCCCATCGGGGATATTGATTGCGTCAATGCCGAAGTGAAACAGCTTGCGCGCTTTTGCTATTTCCTTTGCCGGCGAAACGCCCTTGGGAGAGACAAGCTCAACGAGTGTCACAAATTCTTTTCTCAGTAACTTGTTGGACATCCGCGACTTCTCGCTCATGTCCAAGGGCTTCACGGTTTCGGGTGCCGTGACGTTCATATCGGCGATGGTGATGTCAATCCGCTTCGACGGCTGCAGCGCTTTCACCGCGCGCCGGACGGCACGAATATGCTCCGGGTTCGTTCCGCAGCAACCGCCGACGATGGACGCCCCGGTTTGAATGAACCGTTTCGAATACTCGGCGATGTACTCCGGTGATGTCATATAAATGTTTCGTCCGCCAATGTTCATCGGCAAGCCGGCGTTCGGCTGGACCGAAATCGGCAGCGTCGTGAGTTGTTTGAGTTGTTCCAGGGCGTCGAGCATTGCCTTCGGACCGACGGAACAATTCATGCCGATAGCGTCGAGCTTGAATTCGCCGACATCCGAAACGAAACTCTCAAGTGTCGCGCCGCTCAACAAGTTGCCGTCGTCGTTGATCGTCACCTGCGCGATGGCCGGGAAGTCCGAGTCGAGTTCTCTCAGCGCCCGGATTGCCTGCTTCAATTCGCTGACATAGCTGAACGTTTCAAAGATGATCAAATCTACACCGCCGTCAATCAACCCCGTGATCTGTTCTTTGAAGGCATCCTTCGCTTCGTCGTACGAGAGCTTGCCGAGCGGCTCGATCTGTACACCGAGGGGACCAACCGACCCCGCCACAAGCGTCGTGGTGCCCGCGATTCTTTTCGCGAGGTGCACGCCTTTGAGATTCACCTCGTGGACTTTCGCCTCGAGTCCGTGCGGAGCAAGTTTGTACCTGTTTGCGCCGAAGGTATTCGTCTCAATAACGTCCGCGCCCGCGTTCACGTAGTCGCGATGCACTTCCGTAACGATGTCGGGATTGATCAGATTGAGTTCATCAAAACATGTGTTGATGAAAATCCCTTTCTGATACAGATATGTGCCTACGCCGCCGTCGAAGACGATGACTTCTTTGCCTACGCGGTCGCGAAATGATTTCATTGACTACTCCGTACCTATAGCAAAAGGAAAAATGAAAAATGCAAAGCACAATGAAGCCCGCACTCTACAAACTCTTCTCCCACTCTCTCAGCACCAATCCGTACCGAACCCCTCGCTCCGACACGATCATCTCTTTGAACGCGAAGTGCACCATGATCTCGCGAAGAATCAGTGTTCCAGCGGTGATGACGTCGGCGCGGCCCTCCATGATCGAAGACAGTTGCCGAATGTCATTCGCCGGCATCGCGCGCATTTTCTTGTACAGTTGCTCTACCTTCTCGAGTTCAAGCGTGTAATTAGTCACAGCGTCAATCGAAAACTCCTTCACTTCTTGCGCGAGAATCGCCAGTGAGGTCGCTGTTCCGGCAACGCCGACAAGAGTCGAGCCTTCGAAGCCAAAGCTGTCCGCCGTTACCAACTCATCTTGAACGAACGTCCGTGCGGCTTCAAGTTCCGTATCCCTCGGCGGGTCGTGTTTGAAACAGCGCTCGGTCAAACGCACGGAGCCGACATTCAAACTTACGGAATCGAGAATCGTCTTGCTATTGCCGATCGTGATTTCGGTGCTTCCTCCGCCGATGTCCACGACAGTTGCTTTGGCAATAGCGGGCACGCCGCTGATCGCGCCGCGATACGTCCAGTAGGCTTCCTCCTCGCCGCTCAACACTTCAAGCGTGAAACCCGTTTGAGAGTGTATGAGATTCGCGAATTCATGCTTGTTGGTTGCGTCACGGACGGCGCTCGTGCCAGCAACGATGGTTCGCTCGACGTTATGCCGCGCAATAACGGAGTGATACTCTTGCAGAACCGCAAGGACGCGTTGCATCGAATCGGACTGAAGATTCTTCGCAGCATCAACGCCTTTGCCGAGACGGGGGATGCGCTGCTCGTACGCGAGCGTTGATATTTGTCCGCGCTCATCAACCTCTGCGATCAGAAGGAGCACAGTGTTTGTGCCGATGTCAATCGTTGCGATACGCACGTGTCATTGACTGCTCGATGTTACCCTAGAATAAAGTGGATGGCGGTAGTGAAATCAAGGCATTTGTCGTTCTTGAACTCAAATCTCATCGCGGTCCGTTTTTCGACTGCCCTGTTTGCCGTGGCAACTCGAAGTCGTGCAATGCGAGTTCGATGGCTCATGCGCTCATCCTGTACAGGCTATTGCAATCCACTCATTCTCTCGACGCATATCCGTAATCACCAATCCACAATCCGCAATCGCTTGTCTCATCGGCACCTCATCAACGTTCAACAATCCCGAAAGAATCATCACGCCATTCGGCTTCAGTTTCGCTTTCATCGCCGGCAGCAACGGCTCGATGACAGTACGCTGAATGTTGGCAACAATCATGTCAAACCGCTGAGAGGGAACGGAGGAAAGTTCGCCGAGGAATATTTCGACCTTCTCTTCGACATGATTGAGATGAACATTCTCTCTTGCGTTCTGATACGACCACTCATCATTGTCAATGCCAACGGCGGACGCCACACCGAGCTTGATTGCCGCAATAGCCAGCACACCGGTTCCTGTTCCGACATCGAGCAGGCGCATCCCGTCATGAACATATTTCTCCATCAACTTCAGCACGAGGCGCGTCGTTTCATGATATCCCGTACCGAACGACATCTTTGGGTCAATCGTGAGAACTATGTCGCTACTTCTCGCTTCATACTTGTGCCACGTTGGCGTGATGACGATGCGCTCGGTGACGCGAATAGGCTGGATGGTCTTCTCCCACTCTGCATTCCAGTTCTTTTCTTCAATCGTTTGTACGGAGAACGTCGGGAGGGGAGAATTGCTGGAGCGATGAACCGTCTTCGCTATGCGCTCAATTTCACCCATCATCTCCTCGCTCCATCGCTCCGTTTGAATGTAGCAGCGTAGAACCGTTCCGTCTTGCCAGAACCCTTCGAAGCCAAGCTGGGAAAACAAGGCGATGAGATGCTCACTCAACGTTTCATCCGCAGTCACGTTGAGTTCGGTGTAGTGCGTTGGCATGATGACGAATGCCGCTACTTGCGCGGGAACCGCTCGTCGCGCATCGCAGCGTTATACGCGAAGATCGCCATGATGACCGCCGCCTGTTTCACATCGTCCTCGACGACACGGTCGTACACATCCATCGTCGAATGATGCGTCATCGAGCCGTACTCTATTTCATCTTGAATGAATTGAAACGCAGGGAGTCCTATGCGGTCGAACGGTATATGGTCCGTTGAGCCTGTGTTTTGAAGCGTTAATGTTTGTGCCGTCGGGTCGCCGATGGCAGTAAGCCACGCTCGAAAAATCGGGCGCACCGCTTCATTGCCTTGCATGTGCACACCTCGAATTCTTCCCGTGCCGTTGTCGTCGTTGAAATACACGGAGAACTTCTCCGCTGCGGGCTTCAGGTTCGGTCGTTGGGTACTATCGCCGGCACGCTCGCCGAAATATTTTTTCACATAGGCTTCAGAGCCGTAGATACCTTGCTCCTCACCGCTCCAGAGTCCGATCCGAATTGTTCGTCGCGGCTTCACGTCGAGCGCGCGGAGTATCCGCATCGCCTCGAGACACACCCCAGAGCCGGTCGCGTTATCGGTCGCACCCGTTCCACCGTGCCATGAATCCAGATGAGCACCGATCATGACGATCTCATCGCTGAGATCAGTTCCCGGAATTTCTCCGATCACGTTGTACGCCGAGTCGGCTTTGTGAAACTGCACCTCCAGCTTCACATCAAGTTTCACCCGCTCGCCGCTCTGAAGTGTGCGGACGAGACGATTGTAATGCTCGGCGCTGACCTGGAGTTGCGGCAGAATTTTCGGCGACTTCACGTCGTGCGGTCTCGGCCTCCGTGCAAACGGCGTATCGGGATGCGAAGGCACGGATGCTTGTTGAACAAAAATATTTCCGCCATCGCCGCGATTCGTTGTCAGAATCGCAAGAGCGCCCTCTTGATACAACATGTTCGTTTTGCGGTAGCCGAATTCCGCTTGCTTCCGACCTTCGGGCGACGTCGGGACGCGAAATCGCGAGCGGAGCGGGCGGGGCAAATCGGCATTGGCAAGCTCCAGAAGCGTCGTGTCGCTTCGTCGCTCGGCGCGCGGCTCGAACTGCGGCGTCAGCTTTCGCACCTCATCAAGCAGCACAAACTTACCTCTGAGCCTCCCACGAAACGTCTCCAGAGCACTGTCGGTTTTTGCATCGAAGAGAATCGCTTCGCCCCTCGCCTCTACACTTGGCGACCATGCCTTGGGAAACGAGAGAAGCGGAAACACGTCGGGCGACGTCACGTGAGCCGAATAATGCCTCAGCGACCAACTCCTGCCGAACGGTCCCCACCCGTCGAGATGAACATTCGCCAAACCCCATTCGCGCATTTTCTTCATACTCCACTGCGCCGCCTTCATGTACTGTGGCGAACCCGTGAGCCGCGGTCCGCAAATATCCGTCAAGTAATGAATGATGTTCATGACCTGCGACTTTTCGGTTCCTTCGGTCCAGATCTTTCGAATCATCGTTGTGTCAACCGGCTCGCGCTTGAACGTCGCTTGGCTGAACGAGAAAGACGCGACAAAAAATGTTGCACACCCAACAAGAATACATCTACGCATGATACCCCAATGGTAATGGTCAATCGTGAATGTGAAGTTACGGAATGCTCTGCTTCAGAGAAAGTGCAGCTCTCGCAGCAACGCCAACGTCTGGTTGCTCACGGGGAGAGAGCGAAGCTCATCGGCAGAAAGCCAGCGCGCCTCAGTCGCATCATCGCTCGCACGCGGCTCACCCGAAAGATACTCAGCCGCGAGATCAACAATGACGTAGTGAAACCGAACCGAGCCGTCATCATCTCGTTCGATCATATCGAATGTGTAGAGAGGATGACGTGCGCGAATGCATATGCCAGCCTCTTCCAGAATCTCGCGCTCGGCAGCGCGCTGCAGCGTCTCGCCAACTTCGAGTCGCCCACCGGGAATTGCCCATTGACCTTGAGCGGGCGGACGCGCACGCTTGACCAGGAGAATTTTGTTCTCGTGAAACACAACTGCCCCGACTCCGACCTGCGGGGCAACGCGATACTCATCACTCATGGCTTTGAAGGCGAACGGAGAAGAGTGTTTTGGGGCTGCTGACATTCTACATCGTCCAACCACTCGCCTGCGCCGCGGGAGGCAGACCTACATCGTGGCGAGTGTCGTCGCACCAGCCGCACGTGCCCAAAGCGTTCCCCTCCCCCTCCTTAGTCCTCTTCCTTCGCGCGCAACGAATCCCACACAAGATAGCTCATCAAGAAAATCACCATTGCAGAGCCGAGCAGCTCGGCATTATGGCTCTCAGCCCAATGTGCAGCGAACCAGTCACCATAACCGAACGGCACCTGTTGGTCGGCAAACTTCATGAGAGCGTGAAGAACGCCGAACAGCGAACCGCCGGCAATGAACCCTGAAGCAATCAGTGTCCCGCGTTGGAAGCGCGCATTGTTCAACTTTTCATTCTTCGTCCTGCTCGTGATAAACCACGCCACGATACCGCCGATGAGCAACGGGGTGTTCAAGTCCTGCGGGAGATAAATCCCAAGTGCGAACGCGAGCGGAGAGATTCCAAGCATGACAAGGATCAGGGAGATCATCGCACCGACGAGGTAGAGAACCCACGGCGCCGCGACATTCGACATCAACGGCTGAATGATCGCCGCCATCGCGTTTGCCTGTGGTGCGGGGAGTTCCTTCGATGCTTTGAAGCTGAAAGCCTCGTTCAAAATGAAGATCACCGCGCTCGTTGCCGCAGCCGAAAGTATAATGCCGAGGAATTTCCACGTTTCCTGTTTCTTCGGCGTCGTTCCAAGCCAATAACCCACTTTGAGGTCCGTGACGAAGCCACCCGCGACAGAAAGGGCTGTACATACAACACCCCCGATCAGAAGCGCGCTTAACATGCCGGATGCACCGCTCAATCCCATTTTGACGAGAATGAACGACGAAAGAATCAACGTCATGAGCGTCATTCCTGAAACGGGATTGTTGCCCGTGATAGCGATAGCATTTGCGGCAACAGTTGTGAAAAGAAACGAAACAACGAGCACGATAAGCAATCCGCCGAAGGAATGCATAAAGTCGCCGGTCACGCTTCCGTAGAAAAACGCAAAGACAAGCACAGCGGTGAGCAGCAATCCCATGACGACGTGCGCCATCTTCATATCTGTCTGCCAGCGAATGGTGTTCTGTTGGTGCGTTGTGCCTCTTGTAAATTCCCCTGCCGCCAATTTCACGGCGCCTGCAATCACGGTTCTCGACCTATAGATGCCGATCAATCCTGCCATTGCAATGCCGCCGATGCCGATTTGCCTGACGTACGCGCGGAAAATCTCTTCAGCACTCATGTCGGCGATTAGCTTCGTCGCTGTCGGTCCCAGCGGCATCGTGAGATACTGCCCGACTTCATAGAATAGCGGGATCAGTGCGTACCATGCAAGAAACGAGCCCGCACAAATAATGGCCGAATACTTCAAGCCGATGATGTACCCCAATCCGAAGATCATGGATGATGAATTCACTTTGGCCACAAGCTTGAGCTTGTCGGAAAGCATTTCTCCCCAGCCGAACATTCTCGTCGTGATCACTTCCGACCATGCGCCAAACGCAGTGAAGGCGTAATCAAACAGTCCGCCGATCAGGCCGCTCAGTACGAGCACTTTCGCTTGGTTGCCACCCTTTTCTCCGGCTACAAGAATCTCTGTTGTCGCCGTCGCTTCGGGGAAAGGAAGCTTGCCGTGCATATCTTTCACGAAGTACTTCCTGAAAGGAATGAGAAACAGCACGCCGAGAAATCCACCGAGCGCCGATGCTGCAAACATTTGAAAGAAACTCGCAGGGAGATCCAGAATGTACAGAGCAGGGATTGTGAAAACTGCCCCGGCGACGACAACTCCCGAGCTTGCACCGATAGATTGAATGATGACGTTTTGCCCAAGAGCGTTCTTTTTGCCGAAAGCGGTCGAGACACCAACTGCAAGAATGGCGATCGGAATTGCCGCTTCAAACACCTGCCCGATCTTCAATCCTGAATACGCGGCGGCGGCGGAAAAGAGCACTGCCATGATCAATCCCCAAAACACCGACCAGGGAGTCACTTCAGGCGGTGAGCCTGTCGGATCCATGATGGGGCGATACTCTTCCCCGGGTTTTAGCTCCTTATAGGCGTTCTCCGGTAAACTGCTGGCGGTTGTCGAATGATGGTCCATTGTTGATCGGTGGGTTGTGAAAGAGTTTAATTTGCCGTTTTCTTCTTGGTGACTCTATAGCTGGTGGGCGGTTCCGCAACGAAGCCGAATCTGCCATCGGGTTTCTTTTCACGGTCGCGCATTTCCTCAAGAACCTCCATCAAATAGTTCACTCGCTCTATCAAAGCCTCGACCTCCTTCTCAATTTGTACAACTCGATACGGCAATTCTTTCTGCCGATTGATGAAGTGTTGGAACTTGACGAACGTCTTGATGATTTGCTTGTTGATGTGGATTGCGCGCTTGCTCCGAAGAACGCTCGACAGCATCGCAGCGCTGATGTCGGTGAATGCGTAGTGATTGTTTCGGCGTCCGCCCCAACTTGAGGTCACAATTTGTGACCTCAAGTTCTCCTCTTCGTCGTTCGTCAGTCGAAACATGAACTCGGTAGAAAACCGTTCAGCATTCCGCTTGACCGACTGCATCAACACTTTCCTCGGCACTTCATACAAGGCGGCAACGTCCGAATCGAGAATAACATTGACGCCCCATACGAAATGAATGCGTTGTTGTATGTAGTCGGTCGAAACTTTGACGAGCGTGTCTCGAGATTTCATCTGGGAGTCGTTTCCTGCGTGCGCCGAATGTGGCTGAATTGCTAGTACGTTCTCTGATTTCTGCCGATGAGGTCTTCAGGTGGTCTAGCGTTCGCGAGTTCAGCAATGTCCAACCTATTGTGTTGCTCTTTCGAAATGCGCCACAACTTTCGACGAAGTCTTCGTCGCACCTCCAAACACCTCCAGAGCAATTCCTCCTTGTTGAACTGGTGAATGCGCCGAAGCGATTCCTGGTGACTGGTGGTTGTTGAGGGGGTGAAAGCAACGGTGTAGCGAAACATGATATGTTCGGTTTTGTAAGTTGTGAGAGGGACTAATTCAAGGCGAAGCACCAGAGGGTTTGCAACATGATAATGAATCTTTTTTCCAAGATAAAGTGCTGAAACAGAATTTCATTTCATTGAAAGAACAAGGTCTGCGATCTTTTTCGCCTGATTGGCAGGCTCGCCCTCGTTGCGGTTGGTGAGGATGATAACCATGAAACGTTGCTCAGGAACGACAAGCATGTGATTCCGAAATCCCATCGTACTGCCTCCGTGATACGGATGCTCGATGCCGCGAAAAACTCCGATGTGCCATCCGAAGCCGTACTCGATGGGAGTTGTGACGTTCAACCGAGCTGCCGACCATGCCTCTTGTTGCCTTTCCGCCGAAATCAGGTTGTAATGGAAGAGTGCCGATACCCAGCGCGCCATCTCTTCGACGTTTGAATAGATGCCGCCGTCGCCCAGCACCGCGCTTGTTACGCTTTGATCTGTTCGAGTCCAGTGTCCCTCTTTGGATGAGTAACCGTACGCTCTGTTCGCCACGATGGAGATGCCGTTTTCAAACGCGACGGTCGTCTTCATCCCGATGTTGTCGAAAATATTCTCTGTGAGGAAATCTGCGAACCGCTTGCCCGAAACGTTCTCGACGATCAGCGCGAGCAAGGCGTAGCCCGTGTTGCTGTAGTGATACTTCGTTCCGACAGGGAAGTAGAGCGAATCCACCTTCTTCATCAGGGCAAGGCAATCCGCATCCAACACCTGAACCGTTTGCGAATCGGGAATCAACGCTTCGTAATCCACCAATCCCGATGTATGCGTCAGGAGGTTGCGTACGGTAATGCTTCGTCCGTACGCGGGAAAGTCGGGGAAGAATTTTGGCAACGAATCTTCATACGACAACAAGCCGCGCTCGGCAAGCATCATAATGCACATTGCCGTGAATTGCTTGGTGATTGACGCGAGACGGAAGTTTGTCGTCGTGCTGATGGGCGTTTGGTCTTCCAGATTCGCCATGCCGTACGCTTTCTTGAAGACGATGCTGTCGTGTTTCATCACCAGCACCGCAGCACCCGGCACGCCAGGCAAGGCGTACGATTGCATGATGTTGTCAATGGATTGCTCGACCGTCATGCTGCAGGAGATACTGAGTACACATGCAAGACTCAGGAACATTCGCTTTGTGACAATCGAACCCACGATTGCTTACCGTTTGAAAACGCTGAACAGCTTATCCAAGGAGGACTTTTCCAGATTTGCTACGGCATCAAGCTCTCCTGCATCGAGCCACAGCCCTTCGCAACTGAAGCATTTGTCAATCTTGATTCCCTTGTAATCAATTTCCTGCAGTTCGCTTCCGCATTTTGGGCAGCGCATGAAATGCAATTCTTTGAGCCTGCGTTTTTCCTCTTCCGCCATTCGCGCTCGTCTCTCCTCTTCGAGTTTCTTCCGCTTTTCAAGTTCAAGCCGAGCAAAGTATTCTTCTTCTTTGTCGCTGGGTTGGACTGGCATGGTGGTTCTTCCTTTCTTGTTTAAGTTGAAAATAGAAAACAGAATTCACCGAGATGACACCCCACGAGGGGGATTGCGACCTGATTCTCACCTCCTGAGAATTATTTCTTAACTGACGTTACGCAAGGCGAGCATAACGACTCTCAGCGAAAACATCATTGAACCCTTTTGCCAAGGGCATCCCTTCGGGACAGGGTTCACACCAAAAGGGTATTTCCAACACCGAGGGCGTTGCTCTCGGCTATTCACCTTCGTCCCTTTCGGGGAGAGCTCTATGTTGGCCCCATTGGGCATAACGATTGGATGAATTCGAGAGTCCCGACGCCGAAGAAACGAGATCGCCTACGCCCAACGAGAACAGTTTCAGCTTTTTTCTACCCACACCTGCACGAGATTCACAACCGTCTCGACGGATTTTTCCATCCCCCAGACGGAAAGCCACTCGGTAGGTCCGTGATAGTTTTGTCCACCGGTAAAAATGTTGGGGCAGGGGAGACCTTTTTCTGTGAGGCGCGAGCCGTCGGTGCCGCCGCGAATGGGGACCCACTTTGGTTCCAAGCCCGCACGCTTTGCCGCTTCCCACATACAGGCGAGACCAAGCGCGTCGTCCCCCATGTAGTCTTTCATGTTGCGATACTGCTCGATGATGTTCAGCTCGATTCGTGCTTTGGGATGAAGCGGCTGCACGTCGGCGATGATGTCTTCTAACTTCTTTTTCAACACATCAAGCCCTGGCGTGCTGAAATCGCGAAGAAGAACCTTCAGTGTAGATTTCGCTTCCTGTCCTTCAATGATGTGGGGGTGAATGTACGGCTCGTAGCCCTCCGTCGTCTCGGGCGAGAGTTGTCCCTTCGGGAATCGTGCAACAATATCTGCAATGCACTTGATTGAGTTGACCATGATGTTCTTCGCACTGCCCGGATGAATGTTGCGCCCGTGAACGGTGATGACGGCAAGATTTGCGCTGAATGTTTCTTTGTTTAATTCGCTGGGCGTGTCACCATCAACTGTGTAGGCAAAGTCGCAGCCGAATTTTTTCAGATCGAAGTGCTTTGTGCCTGCGCCGATTTCTTCATCGGGCGTGAAGCAGATGCGAACGTCGCCGTGCGGAATGTGTGGATTGTTCATAAGCGTCTGCGCGGCAGTCATGATGATCGCGATACCTGCTTTATCGTCGGCGCCGAGCAGCGTCGTACCGTCGGTCGTCACAATCGTTTTGCCGATGTTGCGTTTCAGTTCGGGGTTCTCCGCTTCAGTGATGACGACGGAAGGATTTCCCGAAAGAACGATATCGCCGCCGTTGTAGACCATGACGTTCGGTTTGACATCCTTGCCGCTTGCCGAAGGCGACGTATCCACGTGCGCAACGAATCCAATGCGCGGAACCTGCTTTTGCACGTTGCTCGGAATCGTTGCCATGACGTAGCCGTACTGGTCAATGTCAACGTCGTTGAGACCAAGCTCCTTTAGTTCCTTTACGAGCAGATGAAGCAAGTCAAACTGCTTTTGCGTGCTCGGATAGGTTGTCGAGTTTTCGTCGGATTGGGTGTCAATCTTCGCGTAGCGGATGAATTTGTCTAACGCGGATTCCATGATTGTTCCTCGTTTGGTATGTTGTTGTGTTAGTGAAAAAAAAGATGGGTTGGCAAGGATGACTCACGTTGTGGTCATCCATCGGGATTTGAAACGTTCTTAGTTTGACCGAAGCCCTCATCGGCGAGCGCTTCATGAACAGTCGAGGCTACGCGTCCTGCCAGTTGAATTGCACGGCGAGCGTCGTCGAGATTCAAAGGAGTTGCGATGCCAGGGTAACGCGCTGTAACAGCATAAGGAGTCAATTCTTCCGCGTCTCGGAGAGAATCTGCCCAAAGTGAGAACCGCGCACAACAATCAAGAAGGTAAGCGATGCTGTGTGAGTAATCGAACTTGTACTTGCGAAAAATCAGGTATGCCTTGAGATTCTTTTCGACGCACTGTTGCGCGTGATAGGCAATCAACCTCGTCGGCTCTTCATTCGTCAGTGTCAGACCGTGCTGAGCATAACGAAGGTCTTCGGCGGCGAAGTCGAGCCACTCCTGAACTTCTTTTTCAATGTCAGTTCGCGCGTCGCTCATACAAGATTCGACCTTCCAACCATGCAGGCTGGGCTATGGAGCCGATGCGATGTTTTCCTCTCTCGTATTCCTCAGGAGTCATTACAACAATGTCTCGCCCAACGAGTATTCCTCGCAAGGCTCGGTCCATTGCAACCATAAGTCTGTAACGAGAATTTCCATTTCTGCAAATTACGAGTAGGTCAATATCACTTCGCTCGGTTGCCTCGTTACGCGCACGTGAGCCAAAGAGAATTATCTTCTCAGGATTGAATTCGCGAACGAGTCGAGACGTTATTTCATTGAGTGTTGACGATTCCATTTGCTTGAACATTGATGAGCGAAGAACGCAGCGAATTTCTCGGGAACATCCATCAACTTCTTCTCCCCATAATCATAAAACACAATGCCCGTTTTTGCCCGTGCGACTTCTTTGTGTGATTCTCTGTTGGTGATTCCATAGACAAAGTCACAACCAAATCTATGAAAATCGCCGACAGAAATCTCGAAACGCAGCGTCTCGCCATAGAATGCTTCAGCTTTGTACACAATGGCGACGTCGTTCATGATGATGCTCGCGCCTTCGATATTCATCTCCGTGTAGCCGTAATGAGCGAGAAAGCGAACACGCGCCTCATGAATCAACGACAGCAGCGCATCGTTTCCGAGATGGTTTCCGTAGTTGATGTCGCCGATGCGGACAGGGATTTCCGTTGCAAAGTGAACGGGGACCGGAAGCTCAAGCTTGATGCGTGCCATTCTCGATGGGTTGCTCTTGATGTTTGTGAGTGGAGGAAATGAACAGCAAGAACGTTCCGAGGAGGATGATTACGTCGGCGAGATTGAAAATCGCCGTGCGAACGCTGCCGAGTCCGACGTTGAGGAAGTCAATCACGTGCCCATCATGAAGCAGTCGGTCAAGAAGATTACTGAAGCCTCCTGCCACAACGAACGAGAGCGCTGTTGTTTGCATCGGCGTAACCCGCCGGCTTGCCAAAAGGTAGAGCAGAATCCCGACCAAGAGAAGCCCGACGAAGACCGTCAGAAACCAAAAACGAACACTCTCGGGAAGCTCCGCGCCGAAACTCATCATGCCGCCCGGATTTTCGGCGTACTGCAAGCGGAGGAAGTCGTTGAAGTACGATTGCGGCGGCAATGACGCAAGAGAAGATTTCGCGATGTGTTTGGTTGCCTGGTCGCACCCAATGCACGACACTAACACGATAGCCATAACGAAGAATTTTTTTCCGAAATTCATGAAACCCTCTCTCCCTGTACTCTTGTAACAAGCGCATCCACTTCCTCGACCGGCACGTTACGCCACTCGGCAATTTGTTTGATGATGAGTTGGCGGACGCGTTCACATACCTCCTCGGTGTCGTGCGGCGTCATTCCCGTGGTCTCTATCGGCGGAAAGACTTTGAGCATGATGGTTGCCGGGTCGCCGAACTGCCAGCGATGCTTCGGCAGGCAATCGCGCGAACCCTCGATGGCGAGCGGAAGAATCGGTACTTGCTCTCTGATCGCGATGCGAAACGCGCCTTCGTTGAACCGATGCACACGCCCATCGGGTGAACGGGTGCCTTCAGGAAAAACCATCACCGAACATTTCTGCTGGAGATAATTCCCGATAGCGATCAGCACTTCCGCCCCTTGTCGCTTATTCCCTCGGTCAACAGGTATGTCTCCTGCCATCTTCAACAACCACCCGACAACCGGCATGCGAAAGAGTTCCACTTTGGCAAGCCATTTCATTTCGCCGGGCAAATTCGAAATGAGCGGCACATCTGCGTGCGATTGATGGTTGCTCACCACGACATACGGATTGCGCATGTCGAGCATCTGCTCGCCGACGATGGTGAGTTTCCACAAGGGATTGACTTTCGACATTGTCGCGCCGAGTTTGCGAAATAGTAAACCCGTCCGATAGCGTATCGGATCCCTTTCGAAAAGTCGGGAAACGGCAAGCACGGGAACCCACAGGACAATCAGCGAGCCTGTTGCGAACCAAATCCAGATGGAGCGGAGAGTTGCTGTCATGCCACTTTCACCACCACCATCGTCATATCATCGTGCTGCGGAAAGCCCTTGGCGAATGCATCAACGTCCTTGCAAATTCCCGCGATGATGTCGCTTGCAGGTTTGCTGCGATGGCGCGTGATGGATTCAAGCAGGCGCTCTTCGCCGAACTCCTCGCCCGCTTCGTTCATCGCCTCGGTGAAGCCATCGGTGTAGAAGACGAGGACTTCGCCCGCGTTTAATTCAAGTTCTTGTTCCTCCAGCACGGAGTCGAACACCTTGCCGACTTCCAAGCCGAGTGCCATACCTTTCGATGTGAGAAACGTCGCCTGCTCGTCGTTGCGTTGCGCGACAACGACCGGGCACTGACCCGCTCGCGCAAACCGAATCCTTCGAGTCTCCATGTCCAGAATCGCGTAAAACATGCTCACGAACGAGCTGCGGTCAATCGTTCGATACATCAGGCTGTTGACTTTGCTCAGAACTTTTTTTGGAGAGATATTCTCCTCCGCATGCGATTGCAGTATTCCTTTCGTAAGTGTCATGTAGATTGCCGCGGGAACGCCTTTGCCCGAAACGTCGCCGATGGCAATACCGATTTTCCTTCCTCCCACATTAACGAAGTCATAATAGTCGCCGCCGACTTCTCTTGCGGGAATGCACACACCGGCAATGTCGTATCCCATAGTGCTGGGGTTTGCTTTCGGCAGCAAGCTCATTTGCACCCGGCGTGCAATCTCCAACTCCTTTGCCATGCGTTCGCGCTCGGTGATGCGCTGAATGTGCGTCGGAATCGTTTGCAGCGTAAACTCAAACCGCTCGCGCCGTATGAATCCCCCGATCGCAACCAGCAGCGGCAGGGAAAAGACTGCCAATGCCAAGAACGTTGACGTTCGGAAATAGCTCGCGCTCGAGGCAAACAGCGGAATGGCGTAACTCAGAAACAGGATCACCGTGTTCGCGACGATGGTGGTGAGGATGTCGTACTTGAGAAAGAGTAGACTGAAGGCGAAACCGAACCCGACAAGAGCAACAACGGACAAGGACAACTTCAGAAACCCGAACGGGAGAGTCCACAACGACATCCCGCAGAGCGCCCACATCACCGTCGAGACCACCACCGCGAGCCATTGCTTCCCCGTTCGCTCTTTGACGTACGAGATGAAGAACAAACGGAACACAATTTCCACAAGCAGCGCAGTAGAGAACGCCTCGAGGATGGGGCTGAGGAACGGAACCAGTGTTTCGTGAGGGTTGCTCGGGCCGCCCGCATGGAAGATGCCGCTGATGCTGGTTGATGTTAGCACGAGCAGCACCACCAAATAGCCAGCGATCAGAAGTAGCCCCCAGCAATAACCACGCAACACCGACTCAGCGACATCGAGTGTGAAGAACCTGCGAAACAACACACTGTCCATTGCTGCCAACTTCTTGGGCCACATGCTGCGTGCCGAGGATTCACCGACGCTCCACGCAGCGAACGCCATCACGCTGAAGAAGACCTGAACAATCAACAACTGCCAGCCGAGAGCGAAGAGGCGAACGTTGAATCGGTTCAAATCACCAATGACCCATGTGGCGCCTTGGGTTGGAAATTGGTTGATGATTGCGGCGACGCATGCAAGGTACAACCCAAGAAACACGAGCACCGCCGTTTTCGTCCCGACCTCTCCCTCGTGGTACTTTCGCAAGAAGAGAATGACAATATAGAAAAACAAAAGAAAAGCGATGATCAGCGCGGTGCTCACCAAAAAGACGGCGCGAGTCTCCGTGTTGCTGAGTTCTTTCTTGAAGGCGCCCACCGTCGCGTAGTTCATGCGAAAGCCGCCGATTTCATCTCCCTGCACGCGCAACCAAACGTTCTCATCAACCGTCGTATCGTCCTTCGCCCATACGAAACGATGATCAGTGCGATTGGGATGCGTGATGGACTCGGATTTTTTCAATGAAAACCCGGCAAGCCGTACGCCTTGCCACTCGAGAAACTCCGCAGCGCGGCGCTGCGCCTCTTCGGCAGTCAGCGACGGCTTGCTGACCGTATCGCGAATGCTATGGTTGAAACCGAGGATTCTCCCCGCAGGCGAAACCCACACTTCGAACGTTTCTACATTTTGGCTCCTCGTCACCGAATTGTCGTACCACGAGATGTGCCACTGATGTGTCGAGAGCGAATCTCCCCGAATCATCTCATTCGCTTTCTTGATACCATTCCTGCTCGACAAGAAGAGATGCGTCCCCCCATCGAACGAAAACGACGCGTCCTGCTGCAACCTGCCGGGGTTGTGATCCAAGCGTTCGAGATACGTGCGAGCGATGTCCTTGATTTCCTCGCGCGAATATTTCAAATCAACCGAGGCTCGCGGCGCAACCTCGTCGTAGAAGAACACGAACACCACTGCCCCGATCAGCGCGCAGCCGATCAACACCCCGAACTTACCAAGAAATGTTCCGTGCATGAATGCCCTTTGCAGAGAAGCGTTGACTATAGTGTGAACGTCGTTGCCAGTGATTTGTTACCCAGTGAATATATGAACCGTGAGCATCTGTAGCCACTATCAAGCGATCAACTGACTCATAGTTTTTTTGGGGGGCTGCTGACGGGCTACAACGTCCGAAGGGTATCCTGCGCCGCAGGAACGACGGGCTACGTCGTGGTAAGAGTTGTCGCATCCCCCCGCTTGCCAAGGAAATCCCAAATCTCAAATTCCTCCAAAGGAGTCCTCCATCCAAATCACTTCTTTGTGATTTGGACCTTCGAGATTGCACGCTACTCGCGAATGATGACTGCATCCGCTTCGATTTCAACGAGCATCTCAGGTGAAATCAATTTGCTCACCTCCACCATCGTTGTCGCAGGCATGATGTCCTTGAAGAACTCATGATGCGCCTTGCCGACTTTTTCCCAGTCGCGCTCGATGTTCGTAACGAACATGCGAGTGCGCACAACATCCCTCATCGTTGCGCCGGCTTTCTGCAAAGCGCGCTCGATATTGTTCAGCGCTTGAACCGCCTGTGCATACGCATCGTCCTTCCCGACGATGGTGCCGTGTTCATCCGTTGCCGTCGTTCCCGTGACGTAAACGAATTGCCCGACGCGCACCGCCCGCGAGTAGCCGACGATGGATTCCCATTTGACGCCCGTGGAGATGTTTTTTCGGTTCATCAGTTTTCCTCAAGACAAATTTCAAATCAAGGACGACAACTTAGTTTAAGTCTTGCGATGGATTCTTATTCGCCCAGGAGAAATGACGGTAAAAGAATTCAAGAGCGAACGTGAGTGCTGACGGATGGCTTCGCTGACATACGAGGCTTTTCTGGATGGTGAGAATCCTTCAATCCGCAGAAGGATGGCGCCTGCGTGAACAAGGTGTTGGCGGGAAAACAAGCTCGCCAAAATCCTTGTCGGTGGTAATGAGAAGTGCGTTGCGCTTATTTGCTTGGTCGAGGATGATGTCATCATCAATTGCTGGTTCCACCTCGGCGATGTAGATGACATCATGTCCATCGTGCCGAAGTTGATAGACGATCGGTCCGTCAACATTCTCGTCGGCGACGAAATTCATGCCGCTCGTTCGGTCGTGGGGTACACAACATCAGCTTTCAATGCCTTTGCCGCAAAATCGAGTGCGGCATAAATTCCTTCACGCGTAAGCCGCGGGTGTGCCTCGAGAATCTGTTCAATTGTCTCGCCCGCCGCGAGTTTCTCGAGTATGAGTTCGACAGTAATTCGCGTGCCTTCGATAACGGGCTTGCCCATCATGACGGAGGGATGAGATTGAATCATGTGTTCGTTCATTGACCACTCCTACAAATCGCTACTTCAAATATACTGGAAAGGCCTTCCACCAGCAACCACGCATATCAGTTGTTTGGATTTGTGATTTGAAATTTCTTCGTCATTTGGTGCTTGGCTATTGGAGCTTTTCAATTGAATGACCTGTTCCTCGCCCAAAGCTCGTCCGGCGGTGTCTTGATTCCGCGACACACATACACGCGCAGATTGTTTTCATACGGCATGCAGTACTCGCATTGAACGGTCTCCGTCACTTCAACTGATGCGAACAACTGCTGCTTATCCTCCAGCCCGCCGCCGAGGACGATAACGACCTCGCCTGTGTAGCCGCGCGTTCCCCATAGCCAATAACTGTTGTGGCGGCTGATTGCTTTCGGCAAGCCATATGTTCTCCCAAAGAAATCAATCGCACCCGCGCGCCCGTAGTTGTCGGCAACGATTGCGCACTTCGCACGTTCTTCTGGTGAAAGCGTATGAAATGCGCGTGCAACGGCAGCGACTTTTTCCTCCCACCCGAACATGTCGGCGAAATGTTGTGGCAGTTTTCCCATCTCGTGATTCTCTTCGCGCGGCGGCTCGATGCCGATCGCGTGCTGATATGCAATGAACGTATCGGCAGGCAAGAGCGGAAGCGCCATCGGCAGCATGAGTGTCGTACCGAACAGAAGGATGATGAGTATCGGCTTCAGCCAAGTCCAGTGGCGTGCAGCAATAAGCTGTGCAATCACAACTCCGCCCGATGCAAAAAGAATCGGATAGATGGGAGCGAGGTAATACACTTTGCCGCGCTGGAGAACAAAGAGCACAAAGAGCGCAACGTAGCACCAGCCGAACACTCGAAATGGTTTTCCATTCTTCGAAAAGAAATACCAGAGTCCGATTCCCCAAATCGGAAATGAGAACGGCGAGACTTGCATGAACTGCCCGACAAAAAATTCAAGGAAAGAGTTTTCGACATTTTTATAGAGTGTTGCGTTGTGCATAAACTCTAACGTCGGAAAGCGATTTGCAACCTGCCACATGATATGCGGAAGAAGGATGATGGCAGCGATTGTCGCGCCCAACCAGAATTCTTTACTCAGCAAATGCTTCCGCTGCGATGTGAGCAGTAAACCGACGACGATACCGAAGGAAAGAAACGCAATACTGTATTTGTTCTGGGTACCCAAACCGACAACGACACCGAAGAAAAGCCACAAGCGTTTGTTCTCTTCCTGTACAATTTTCACAACAATGAACAGCGCAATCGTCCACAAGAGAATGTCGAATGCGTTCATCGAGTAATAATTCGTGATGCCGAGAAACACCGGCGCGAGGGATGAGCCGAGCGCCGCAAGAATCTGTGCAAACGCAATGCCGCCGAGTTGTTGTGCGATGCGTCCCGTCAGAAACACAATGAACCCATGCGCGAGCGCAGGGAAGAGCCGCAGCGCGACAAGGGACTCGCCGAAGAAGAAGCGACTGATTGCAAGTAGAAGAATCGAGAGCGGGGGGTGATCAACATAGCCGAACGCAAGGTGTTCGCTGCACGCCAGGTAATAGAGCTCGTCGCGAAAGTAGCCATAGGCCGTCGTAGCGTTGACGACGATGTGAAGAAGAAACACAAGCGCCGACAGGAGCAAAAGATTTCTATTTGATGCGTTCATGGTGTTTCTCTAATGAGAATGTGCTTGTTGGAGAAGAGAGAATGACGATGCTCAATGCCATCAATCCCACGTTTTCCAACACTTTCAACCAGCCAATTCTTCCTACGTTCGGGTCGCGAGAAAAACAACCGCACGAAATATCGAGCCCGCGCGCAATGCCGGAAATGATTCCCGCAACGAATACTGCCAACATAATCAGCACAAGCGCGCTGCTGCCGCGCAGCATGATGCCGAACATCAGAAACAAGCCGCACAGGAGTTCGAGCCACGGAAGAACCGTTGCAACCATCATCGCGACCGATTGCCCGACCAACTTGTAGTAGCCAATCGAGACGGCAAATGCGCTCGGGTCGGCGATCTTGTCAATACTCGCAACGACAAAGACGAAGCCGAGTATAAGGCGCGCGGTCAGCACGACGTAGCTGTTATTGAGCAGGTGCTTGATAGAGTTCATAGCATTGGGCGCGATTCATTGCTCAGTTTGTTGCCGATGGGTTTGCCATTCTTTCCATCCTCCGAAGAACATCTTCACGTTGGTGAACCCTGCGGCGGCAAGTTGTTGCGCAAGCTCAATGCTCGAATTGCAATCAGCGCCGTCGCAGTAGGTGACGAGCAGTTTCTCTTTCGGCGTGTTGACGAGTGGCGATCGTGCCAGATCGAAATCCTTGAGCGGAACATTGATGGCGCCTTTGATATGCCCGAGGTTATAGTCGTATGCGTGTCGAGCATCCACGAACAAGGCTGTTCCCGCGTCGAACAGCGCTTTCGCCTCTTCATAGGCAATGAACACAGGGGCGCTATCGCTTCTCTTCTCCGCCTGTGCCTGCGGAGGGGAGAAGAAGCCCTTTTTCATGACGAGAGTGTAAGCCAACCCCAGGAGAAGTGCAGAGAGGACGATGAGGCCAGCTTCGCGAACTGTCTGCTTCATGCGATGGCTCATGTGGCTCTCTCCGTTCGTTGGGGCAACACGCGCTCTCGCACCTTTGCTGTTTGAACGAGTGCAACGCCGAGCAGAATTACTACGCCGGCAACCACCGTGCGTGCCGCGATCGGCTCATCGAGTATCAACCAGCCGAGGATGATGGCAACCACGGGATTGATGTAGGCATAGGTTGTCGCCTTTGCCGGTGGTTGATGGCGTAAGAGATATTGGTACGATGTATATCCTAAAATAGATCCGAAAACGACTAAGTAGAGTAATGCCAGAACGCCCTGCGTCGTGAATCGTAGTTGCGACGTTTCGCCGGCGGCGATGCCGATGGTCAACGCCACGATGGCGGGTGCGCAATTTTGGATACCGGCATTCACAAAAATATTTCCCTCGACGTTGCGGCGCTGCGCATACAACGAGCCGATAGCCCACAGAATGCAGGCGAGAAGAATAGCACCGAGTCCGAGCAAGTCCAAGCGCTCACCTTCGGCAAGCCCAATGCTAGGGGAAACGAGGATAACAACGCCAACCAGCCCGATGATGCTGCCGAGCCAACCAAGTGGAGCAAGATTTCTGCCGCCGGGCGTGACTGAATCCATCGTTGCAATAATCAGCGGCTCTGCACCGATGATCAGAGCCGCAAGTCCCGACGGAATCGTTTGCTCTGCCCAGACGACCAGAAGGTTCCCGCCGATCAGGAGAAACAACCCGACAATGCTCAAGTCACTGATTGCGCGCAGCGAAGGAAATGTATATCCTTTGATCACGCCGAACAACAGCAACAGCATCCCTGCAAGCGCAAACCGCGCGCCGGCAAACAATGCCGGAGGCAGGTGCTCGACTCCGACCCGAATTGCCAGGTACGTCGAGCCCCAGATAAGGTACACGCCAAGATACGCAAGGACGATACGGAACGTCAACTCTTCGCCGCGCGGGAATGGAGTCATTTCCGCTTCAACGATGCTTGTGAGATGGAATCTGCCTGCAACCGCTTCAACAACTGAATCTGTCCCGCATGGTAAATGTCGTGGTTCGCGACGCCGTAGATGGCGAAGATGTTCTGGTATTTGCTGTTCGGCGTCGTTGCGTAGAGTTTCGAGGGCGGAAAATGTTCCACGGCATCGCGCAGCGAACGATGAGTCGCGTCGAGCAAGTGCAAGTCTTCCTTCCATGCCGCTTCGGTCAACGCGAGCGGACGCTTAAACCAGTTGCTTCCTTTCAGCGGAAACGAGCCGCGCTGTTCGTTCAAGAGGCGCCGTCGGACAGTGTACTTCCAATACGCACAGTGAACTGCGATCTCCCAGATGTTGTGACGCGCGTGCGATGGACGCCATGCCGCTTCCTCCGCGGTCAGTCCGCGCAGTGAGCCTTTCAGATTAGTGCCATGCCAGGTTTTCTTCTCGTATGCCTCGTCGAGCAGATGGAGAAGGACACGTAGTTCTTTTGACATTTGTACCCTCGTTGACTGCTGAGAAAAAGATTCCGACTCTTCACTGCCTTCGTTCCGCCGGAGGAATCCTGAAACCCGATTTAGCATCACGCAAAGCCGCAATGCCGCCAAGTCTGTCTTGGAAATTTACTGAAAAGGAATTCACCGAGCAGGTGAAGGATGTGAAGTTATTTGTAAAGTGCATACAAGCAATTACTCTCAACCATTCTCCACTTCTTTGCGGCT